>JALUAM010000057.1 GCA_027051095.1 Acidilobaceae archaeon
CGGCGGCGCGAAGCCGCCTTC
This sequence comes from Acidilobaceae archaeon, assembly GCA_027051095.1. Lineage (GTDB taxonomy): Archaea > Thermoproteota > Thermoprotei_A > Sulfolobales > Acidilobaceae > Aeropyrum. The sequence goes on from JALUAM010000057.1 coordinate 22, forward strand.
ATCGCCCACGTTAATAGCTGAAAGCCCGTATTTCTCCTTCAGCATACTCTTCAGGGCCTGGTAGACCTCTACTGACCAGCGCAGCGCCTCCTCGAGGGTGGGGGCTCCTATGGGAGCCACCAGGAACTCCTGAAGGTCTAGCTGGTTGCCTGCGTGGACGCCGCCGTTGATGAGGTTTAGAAGGGGGATGGGGAGCCTCCTAGCTGCAGGCCCCCCAAGGTACTCGTATAATTCTAGGCCGGCCTCGCTCGCTGCGGCCCTTGCAACGGCTATGCTTACGGCGGTAGTAGAGTTGCCCCCAAGCCTAGACTTGTTGGGGGTACCGTCTAGCTCTACGAGCAGCTTATCCACGTAGGCTTGCAGCCTTGAATCAACGCCGACGAGCCTGGGAGCAATGACTTCCACGACCTTGGAGACGGCGATCTTGACGCCCTTGCCCCCCCACCTCCTGCCACCGTCTCTCAGCTCGACGGCCTCCTTCTCCCCCCTGCTGGCGCCGCTGGGGGCGATCCCCCAGCCTAGCGAGCCTCCCCGGGTCTCCACGTAGGCTTTAACTGTGGGGCTGCCCCGGCTATCGAGGACCTGCAGGGCCCAGACCCTCTTTATAAGGAACCTCTCCTCCAAGCCCGGCCTACCCTCCTCCTCAGAGCCGAGTTAAGGCGTGCGCCTAGGAGTGTTAATACGGGTGCAGGCCGGGTTGAAGGTGCTCATTGTAGGAGCCGGGAGGGTGGGGAGCGAGCTGGCCAAGAAGCTCAGCGAGACGGGGCACTCGGTCACAGTGGTCGACAAGGACCCCGCTAAGATAGAGAGGCTTAACGATGAAGCAGACGTTGAGGGGCTTGTAGGCGATATAACGGACCCGGGCTTCTACCATAGGGAGCTGGACCTGAGCATATACGACGCCGTGATAGCGGCTACCGATAGAGATGAGGTGAACGTCTTCATAGCTGCTATAGCTAAGATACAGGGCATAAAGAACATTTACGTGAGGGTGAGGGCTAGCGAGACTCTGACTATACTAAACAATCTAGGCGTCTACGACGCCGTCGTAGAGCCGCAGGTGGTCGCGAACCTCCTCTACTCTATGATAGAGGGTAAGCGGTCTCCCGTGATACTAACGTCGAGCATATCCGGCGACTACCACATGGTGTCTATGATAGTGAGAAAGTACAGCACCGTGAGGGGTAGAAGGATAGACGAGGTACTGCGCGCCATGGACCTCGAGGGCAAGGTCAAGATAATAGCTGTGTACGACGGCTACAGGCTGCTGGATCCCGAGGAGGTCGGCGTGCTCGAGGAGGGCTACATAGTTATAATGCTTGTGAGCGGCGACGCCTTGAAGGAGATAAATGATTTGTTCTAGCGCGCCGGGTATTACTGGGCTGAGCCCGCTAGGACCTCTCTGATCTTGCGCCTAGCTATCTCAGCTACCAGCCTGCCGTCGGCTCTGCCCCTTAGCTTAGCCATGGCCCGGCCCATAACTAGCCCCATAGCCCTCTCTCCTCTCTTAACTATCTCGTCCCTAAGCTCCCTCACGATCTCGTCTAGTACCTTCTCGACTTCCTCCCTGCCCAGCTTCTTCAGGCCGAGCTTCTCGACTGCTTCCCTCACCGAGGCCCCCGGGTTCCTGGCTATGTAGAGAGCTATCTCTCCGGCAGCCTCCCTGGCAACGTCGCCTCTAGCCACGAGGTCTAGTATCTCGGCTAGCTTATCGTCCGGTATAGCGTCGGGGTCGACGCCCTCCCCCCTCAGCCCCCTAAGGGTTACGACGAAGAACCCGGCTACGTAGCTAGGCTCCAGGCGCCCCCTATACTTCTCGATTAAATCGACTATCAGCTTATACCTCTCATCGTCTACTACGGCCTCTGCGAGATCCCTGGATAGGCCGTACCTGGAGACCAGGCCCTCCACGACCTTGGATGGAGGCTCCGGGACGTACCGCTTGGCCTCCTCCAGCAGGTCCTCGGTTACAGGCTCCGGCGGTATATCGGTCTCAGGGTACATCCTAGCGCTGCCAGGCCTAGGCCTCATGTACCTCGTCGTCCCGTCCTCTAGGGCCGCCCTAGTCTCCTCCGGCACGCCCTCCAGGGCAAGCTTAAGCCTCCATATCACTACTTCTAGAGCCCTCCTAGCCCGCTCCTCGTCGCTAGCTACTATCACGAACGCGTCCCTCTCGAGGCTGGCTCCCAGGGCCTCCGCGATCCTCTCCATATCCTCCCTGGTTATTCCGTACCCTGGTAGCTCGTCGCTGTGTATTATGCCCTCGACGCCGGCCCAGAACCTAGCGTAGTCCGCTAGCTCGCCGCCGAACCTCCTGCCCGGCATCACCTCGCGGCCAAGAAGTCCCTTCATGAGCGGTAGCTTAACGCCTAAGACCTTACCTCCCGCCTTCACGACGCGCCTTATAACCCTGCTCTTGGAGCCCGAGAGGAGGCTTGTAAGGTCTACAGGCTTCAGGGAGTCCAAGAGTTCTTGGGTCACGCCGCGGCGTCTCATCTCATCCCTGATCTCCAGGAGCCTGACCTGGCGTAGGACCTCGTTCTCCACGACCTTAGGTATTAGCTCTAGCTTCTGGACGCCCTTGATCTCCGTCTTGGCGCCTCCCCTGATGCTCACGTTTAGGTCCTGCCTGATCGTGCCAATGCCTCTCTTAACCTTCCCCGTTAGCCTTAGGAGCCTCCCGATGGCGAGGGCCACATTCTTAGCCTCCTCGGGGGTCTCTATTACCGGGGCCGTCGCTATCTCTATCAACGGTATGCCTAGCCTGTCCAGCTTGTAGTCAACTACGCGTCCCTCCTCGCCTAGCTTGCGGGCGGCGTCCTCCTCCACCACTATGGTCTCGATTGGTATTCTCTTGCCGTCGACCTCTATCGAGCCTCCCAGAGCCACTATCGCCGTTCTCTGGAACCCGCTGGTGTTGCTACCGTCTATAACGGTCTTCCTCATGACGTGAACCTCGTCGACTATGGTCGAGCCCAGCGCCATCGCCACGGCGAGCGCTATAGCCAGGGCTTCCCTGTTGATAGGGTGAGGGGGCTCCTCGTCGGCCTCAACTAGGCATGAGTGGCCCGGGGGCGCATGGTACCTGTACACCCTGCCCCTCCTCCACTCGAAGAGGGCTGCAGGGTCTACATCGCCCAGCTCGCTCCTCGTCGGCCTAAGCCTCCTCAGGAATACGTCCCCCTCGTCGTCTGTCAGCTCCGCCGGGCACTCGCAGAATAGCTTGTGACGGGTGTCTAGCTGCTGGTGTATCTCAAGCCCGACCTTGACGCCGAGAGCCCTGTAATCAAGCTTGCCCCCGGCCACAGCTTACACCCCCGTAGCATGCCTATATAGCCTGAGGGGGTGCCTTCCGCTTATCTCGCCTGCCAGGTTAGTAAGCATGAGCCTCCTCACCTCGTCTAGGTCCTCGGCCCTAGCCAGGACCCAGGATAGCTTAGCGTAGGCGGCCTCCGCGGTCATGTCTTCCAGCGGTATGACGCCGGCTGCCAGCATCCTCCTGCCCGTACTATAGACGTTTAGGTTCACGCGGCCGAAGATGGTCTGCGTCACTATAGCGACGGCTACGCCCTCCTCTCTGGCCCTCTCGAGGCTCTTTATCGCGTCGTTGCTCACGTGGCCGAAGCCCGTGCCCTCGATGACTATCCCCTTGAACCCCTTGTCGACTAGTGCGTCTATCACGGAGGCTATGTCTCCGGGGAAGTGCTTTATGAGCGCGACCCTCTCGTGGAAGCCGTTTTCAACTACTAGGTCCTCCTTGCCCCTCCCCCTGAACCTCTTATCTATTATCTCTATTCTAGCGTCGTAGGGCCAGACTTTGGCAAGAGGCGGCGAGTTTATGCTCTGGAAGGCGTCCCGCCTGCTGGAATGCATCTTCTTCACCCTCACGCCCCTATGGGCTAAGGCGTAGGTGTCGCCGGTCTCGCCATGCATTACCACTGTGACCTCGGCGAAGGGCGCTCTCGAGGCGACTAGGACCGCCGCGGTTAGGTTGAAGGCCGCGTCGCTGCTGGGCCTGTCGCTGCTCCTCTGGGCCCCCGTGAGGGCTATGGGCACTGGGAGCCCTCTGTGAAAGGCGAATGCCAGGGCCGATGCTGTGAACGCCATAGTATCAGTACCATGAGTAACTACTACTCCGTCATAGCCCCTCTCTATAGCCTTCGCAACCTCATCGACTAGACGGGCCCACATGCTGGGCTTCATGTCCTCGCTGAGCACCTGGAACACCTGAACAGCGTCTATGTCAGCGTATCTCCAGAGCTCCGGCACGCTTAGGGACAGCTCGTCGACAGAGAGATAGGGCTTCACAGCCCCGGTTTCATAGTCGATCCTACTGGCGACCGTGCCCCCGGCCCCCACAATCATAACGCGCTCCCGGGGGGGCTTCAGGGGGCCCTCGACGAGGGGCATGGGCTCCCCCGGCTTGCCACGCTCCACGGAGCCTACCTTCTCGATCACCGTTGACTCGTCGACCCTAACCCCTATGTTGTACCCGTTGGGCAGCTTCAAGACTATGAAGGGGCCCGGCGACAGGCTGTACCTGGGCATCAAGACGCCCCTGAACTCGGAGCCATCGCCCCTCCTGACAACAATGACGTCGCCGGGCTTTACTCCGGCTTTCCTCAGCAAGGACGCCACTAAGCCCGTGTAGCCATGGTACTCGGCCTGCATAAGGGTAGGACCTCCGCCCCAGGTTATAGAGGGCTTCGGAGGCTAATACATAACCTGTAGCGGCGCCAGGACTAGGTTAATTGACCTCGGCTAATTATAGGAAGGGGGCGGGGGTGGAACCTGTGACCGAGGAGTACGACGCTACGTCCGAGGGGAGAAAATTCATAGAGAGGATTAAGGCCGTGTGCGGCAACGACAGGAAGCTGCACTTCAAGTTCGACGAGCCCACCGACCCCAGGTACGGCTATGTGCCGCCAAGGAGGCCGCTCGACAAGTATATAAACTACGGGTTAATAGTGCTGGACAAGCCTCCGGGGCCCACTAGCCACGAGGTAGTGGCCTGGGTCAAGAAGATGCTAAACCTTAAGAGGGCGGGCCACGGGGGGACCCTAGAGCCCCCTATCCCTAGGGGGAGGGGGGCGGGGATATCCTAAGGTCACCGGAGTCCTCCCCGTGGCCCTGGAGAGGATGACTAGGATCATAGGGACGGTGATGCACTCAACTAAGGAGTACGTGTGCGTGATGCAGCTCCACAGGCCCGTGCCCCAGGAGAGGCTACTAGAAGTCTTGAAAATGTTCGAGGGCGAGGTCTACCAGAGGCCGCCGCTTAGGAGTAGCGTTAAGAGGGCTCTGAGGACCAGGAGGATATACAGGATAGAGCTTCTGGAGTACGACGGAGAGAGGTACGCGGTGTTGAGGGTTGACTGTGACGCTGGCACCTACATGAGGAAGCTCTGCTGGGACATAGGGCTGATCCTCGGGGTCGGGGCTCACATGAGAGAGCTGAGGAGGATAAGGACCGGGCCCTTCAGCGAGGACAGCGGCCTCCTAGTCAGGATGCAGGATCTGGCCGAGGCCATATACAGGTGGAAGGAGGAGGGTAGCGACGACCTGCTGAGAAGGGTTATAGTGCCGGGGGAGCTCAGTGTATGCCACATACCGAAGGTTATAGTGAGGGACACGGCCGTGGAGAGCCTAGTCCATGGGGCGCAGCTGGCTGTACCAGGCGTGGCGGCCGTCGAGGAGGGATTCGGCAAGGGGGACTTAGTAGCGCTTCTAACCCTGAAGGGAGAGCTGATAGGGCTTGGCAGGGCTGAGATGCCGTGGAACGAGATACTAGAGTCCAAGAGAGGTATAGCTGTGAAGCCTGCGAGGATAATAATGGAGAGGGGCGTGTACCCCAGGGCCTGGAAAAAGAAGGAGGGCTGAGACTACCTCTTACACCTTACCTCCATGGGCTGGTACTTCAGGCCCGAGGGGCCGACGTACTTCTCTGTGGGCCTTATCAGCTTGTTGTTGAGCACCTGCTCTATGTAGTGGGCGCTCCAGCCTACAACCCTGCCCATAGCGAAGATCGGCGTGTACATCGGTATCGGTATGCCCAGCTGGTAGTAGAGGACGCCGGTGTAGAGGTCTATGTTGGCGGGTATCTTCTTCTCCCTCCACATCACCTCTTCAGCCTTCTTGATAACCTTCATCCAGAACTCGCCGTCCTTCAGCTTGGCAACGTACTTGGCGGCGACGTCGGTCCTCGGGTCGTGCACCTTGTAGATCCTGTGGCCGAAGCCCATGATCTTCTCCTTCCTGGCCAGCTTCTCCTTGATGTACTCCTCTATGTACTCCTCCAGCGGCACGCCTTTCTGCTCCGCCAGCCTCTTGGCCTCCAGGAACATCTCCATGGCCTTCTCGTTGGCACCGCCATGCAGGGGGCCTTTCAGGGCGGCGATGCCGCCGGCAACCGCGCTGTAGAGGTCGCTCAGGGTGCTGCCTATGACTCTCACCGTAAACGTAGAAGCGTTGAACCCGTGGTCCATGTATAGCACTAGGGTCGACTCGAAGGCCCTTGCCTCGAGGTCGCTGGGCTCCCTGCCGGTTATCATCCTCAGCACGTCCCAGGCGTGGTCCTTGCTCGGGTCGGGCCTATAGAAGGTGCCGCTCCTGGATAGGTGCCATCCCGCCGCGAAGATTACGGGTAGCTGCGCTATGAGCCTGAGGGCGTGGTCGTAGAGGAAGTCGGGGTCGAACCTCCACTCTGGAGCGTAGTACTGGCCCAGGAAGCTGACGCCGAATATGCCGTAGTACATCGGGTGAGTTGCGGGTACCAGCTTGAGGGCGTCGAAGAGCTTCTCCGGTACCTGGCCCCTGTAGGTGTCGATCTTCTTCTTTATCTCGCGTAGCTCGTCCTCGCAGGGCAGGCTGCCGTAGAGTATCAGGTACGCCGCCTCATAGAAGTTAGCGTGCTCGCCTATATCCTCTATAGTGTAGCCCCTGTAAATGGTCGCCTCGCCCTTAGGGTCAACGCCGCTTATCTTAGTCTCATCAACTATCACGTTGACGAGGCCTTTAGGCACGACTATGTAGTTACCCTCAACCTTGCACTCCGGCTGCTGCGACATAGACGCGCACCCCCAGGCAATCCATAGGATTCAGTCTAGGGGAACACTTATCTATAGGCGAAGGGGCAGGGAACCCAGACGCTACAAGTAATACTTAAGAGCCTCCCAAGGAGCCGGAGGCTTAGGAGCCGCTAGGGGGCTCTTTGAGGAGCTTCACCCTGTTCGTCTTACCCTCTCTCATTATGTCTATGTAACCCATCTCCTTGAGCCTCCTGAGCCGCCTCCAGAGTGTCGACTTAGGCATGTCTAGCCTTCTCTGTAGCTCTGCCTGCAGCGCCTCGCCGCCCATGTCGGCGAGGGTTCTGAGAATTTGTATGTCCGTTGCGTCGAGCTCCCCTGGCTCTAGGAAGCTAGCCTCGAGAGGTCTGCCGCCCCCGCCGCCTCCTCTCCTCTTGAGAGCTAATACGGCTACACCTCCTGCCAGGGCTAACACTGCTGCTATAGCCGCGATAGCTAGGCCTCCCAGCCCGTCTCTCCCATCGCCGGCCTCAACCGCGCCCTCGGGGCCAGTCGCGGCTGCCTCGGTGTCCTCCCGGGGCTGTGTTTCTTGTTCCTGGTCATCGCGGGGAGTCTCGGTAGCAGCTGGCGGGGTCTCCTGGGTGGGCGGCGCGGTCACGGCCTCCGACAGCGTATACCTTATATTTGACGGCTGCGTGAACGTTATCGAGAGGCTCCCATCATCCCCTACGTCGTACCCGGTTATCCCCTGGGGGAGGCTGAGAATCACGACTCCGGGCTCTACCACCAGCACAACCTCCCTCTGAGGGACTACTTGGAATGACGCGGCGCCGTCCTCAAGCTTCACGTTCGCGGAGTACGTGATCAAAGCCCTGGCTCTGGCCTCGCTAGGTATGTATAGCTTGCCCTCGCTGTAGAGGGGGGGCACTAGGGAGCCGTCTATCTCCACCAATATAGTAGCCGGGATGGGCTCCACAGGCAGCGCGACTTCGTTAAGGCCCGGCTCAACGTCGACCTCCATCACTACTTCCACCTCACCGCTCGACTTTATAATTACTAGTGCCTCGGGCTGCTGGGCGAGCGCCGGCCCAGCCGGGGAAAGCGCGGCGAGGGCGGCGAGGGCGAGCAGCCACGCCGCTAGCCTCGATCCCGCCACTCGGTCCACCCAGCATCCCGGGGTCCACCCTGTCTCTGTTAAAACCTAGCGGGGAACGTTCCAGGCCTAGCACTCTAGGAGACACCCGCCCTGCATGAAGACCCGCTCCGTTCCTCCCTCTGGAACGGTTCCACGAGAGGAACCCGGGGGGTTCTTAATGCGGGGGCTAGCGCCCAGTAGGAACCCCCGGGGGCCTGGGATGAGAGGCTTGAGGGTTCAGGCCCTGCGCAGGCTGGCGGCTCTAGCACTGCTAGCCGTGGTAGCAGCGAGCATAATGCCGTATACTCCCTACCAGCCGGCTCTGGCGCAGGAGGACGTGGAGGATCCTAGAGCCAGGCTGGCACTGCTGCAGCTCGTCTTGAGGAATATAGTGGATGCTGCCCCCTTCTCGGTCGAGGTCCTCTCTGAGAGCGAGAGAGAGCTGCTGGACCAGATACTGGCACTCGACGTGGATGCAGTCAGCAGCGAAGAAGCGTCTCGGCTGGCCGCCGCGGCTGAAGGGCTTCTAGAAAAGCTGGGAGAGGCTGTAGCCGCGGCGTCCGACTCGCAGGAGGTCAAAGCCAGGCTGGCTAAGGCCGTGCTGGAGAGGGCTGCAAGTGTGGTGGAGGCGATAGCAGAGGCTAGAGGAGTGGAGGAGCTGAGGCAGGTTGCAGAGGCTCTTAGGAGAGCGGCGGAGGGCGACTTTGCCGCGGCTTTTAAAGCCCTGGCTGAGGCTGAGGCTGCCGTGACTGCTACAGCCGGTGAGGCGGTAGCTGAGACCGTCGCCTCCGTCGCCTTGGAAGGCGCGGCAGCCGACGACCCGCTGGAGGCCCTAGTAGCGGCTAAGAGCCAGGTTGAACGGGCGGCTGAGGTCTTAAGGGAGGTTAAAGAGGAGCTGGAGGAGGCGGGCGTTGAGGAGGCCCTGATAGGCATAGAGACCGCTATGACTGTGCTAGAGGCGGCTAAGGCGGGTATAGAGGCGGCTGTCGCAGCCCTGGAAAGCGGCTCAGCGGCGGGCGCGGAGGACGCTCTCAGGTCGAGCGTCGAGGAGGCAGTCTCCAGGGTAAAGGCTGAGATCGACGAGGTCAGGGCGGAGCTGGAGGCGATCAGGGAGATTGTTGAGTCCGACCCAGGAAGGGATGGGGCCGCTCTCAGGCTCCTAGAAAGGGCGGAGGAGCTGCTTGCAGAGGCCGAGGACCTAGTAGCCGAGGCCGAAGAGGCCCTCTCTGAGGGCGAGTACGCGGAAGCCCTGAGGCTAGTAGGGAGGGCGGAGGGCCTTGTAAAGGCCGCGAGGGAGCTGGTTGACGCCGCAAGCGAGGTGGTGAGCCCTAAGGGCAGGGAGAGAGGCCTGGAGGACGAGATAGAGGCTCTCAGGTCCAAGGCTTCGGCCCTTCAGGAGGCAGCGGCTGAGGCCTCATCTAGAGCCCGGGAGCTGGGAGCGTCAAGCGCCGAGGAGCTGGCAGCTCAGGCCGAGAGCCTGGTTTCAGAGGCTTTGCGGCTGCTGGAGGAGGCGGAGGCCGCGATAGAAGAGGGTAGGCTTGACGAGGCGGAAGATATTGTGGATAGCGCGGAGGAGCTGCTGGACCAGGCCGAGGACCTCCTCGAGTCGGCCAAGGCGGTGCTGGACGTGCACGAGGAGTCGGCCAGGAGGGCTGAGAGGCTGATAGAGGCTGCGAGAAGGCTCCTAGAGAGGGCTAGGGATGCTGTCGGGCGGGCCATAGAGGCCGGAGCCGAGGAGTCGCCGGAGGCGTCCGAGGTCCTAGCTGAGGCGAGGGGGCTGCTCAGCGAGGCTGAGAGCCTGCTTAATGCTGCGGTCGACGCTCTAGAGGCGGGCAGGCCCGGCGACGCACTGAGGCTCGCGGAGGAGGCGTACGAGACCGCTAGGGAGGCGTTCGAGAAGGCGCTTGAGGCTGCCAGGGCTGCAAGGCTGGGCACTGCTGCTAGAGAGGCCGAGCTATCGGGCAAGATAGCCGCGCTGCAGGGATACGCTGTAGACCTCAAGTCTCTTGCTGAGATAGCTATAGGCGCTGGCGACCCGGGAGTCCAAGGCAGGCTAAGGGCAGCCCTGGCTATGATAGACTCGGCCGTCTCATTCCTTGAGAGGGCCGCCGAGGCGCTCAGCGAGGGGAGGATCGTCGAGGCCGAGCAGCTCGTCGAGAGAGCCGAGGATATGATTGAGGAGGCTAGGAGCGTGATATACGAAGTCCTCGAGGATGAGGGTGACGCAGAGGCGGCCATAGCGTGGGCCGAAGGGAGGCTTTCCAGGCTCGAGGCTAGGCTAGCTGAGCTAAAGAACACGGCCGGGCAAGACGGTGATGTAGCGGAGTTACTGGAGGAGGCAGAGGAGCTACTTGCCAGAGCCTCCGAGAGCCTTGATGCAGCCAGGAGCGCCCTAGAGGAGGGTGACGAGGCCGCGGCGCTGGAGTACGTAGTAGAGGCTCTAATGGCTATGGATGAGGCCCTCGAGGCTATGGTCTCAGCCGCCATACAGATGGAAGCCGCTGAAAGGCTAGAGGCTGAGCAGCTCCTAGACGAGGCTGAGGAGCTGCTCGAGGAGATAACGTATCTGAGGGAGGAGGCCTATGAAGTGCTGGACTATATAGAGGAGGAGGGCCTGGACGGCGAGATTAGGAGCCTAATAGAGGAGGCGCTCTCCACGCTAGACACTGCCGAGGAGATCGTTTACAGGGCTATCGAGCTTGCGGAGGATGGCGACCTAGATGCTGCTAGGGAGATGCTCGAGGAGGCGTTGGCGCTTGTGAGGCAGGCCGAGGAGGCGATAGCGAGGGCGGATGAGCTTGCAGAGGAGCTCTCAGAAGAGGTAGAGGACATTGTAGAGCTTGCGGATGAGCTTGCAGAGGAGGCCAGGGAGATCGTGGAGGAAGCTGCAGAGGTGAAGGCTAAGGCTGAAGAGCTGGGTGTAGAGGAGGCGGTTCAGCTGGCCGCTAGGGCCGGCGAGCTGGCGCAGGAGGCGCTCAGCCTCGCCGAGGAGGCTATGGAGGCTGCTAGGGGCGGCGAGCTGGAGAGGGCCAGGGAGGCCTTGGAGGCTGCCGAGGCCAGGGTATCCGAGGCTAGGAAGCTGCTCTCGAAGGCCGAGCATCTGATAGAGGAGGCTATTAGCGAGATAGAAGAGGGCATAAGAGAGGAGGCTCTGGAGGTCAAGGGCGAGGCCGAGGCTCTGCGAGCTAGGATCGAGGAGCTGAGAGCTAGAGCCGAGGACCTCGGAGCTGATGAGGCGCTTGAGCTACTTGAAGAAGCCTTGAGGCTTGTTGAGAGGGCTCTGCAGCTGGCTGAGGAGGCTGTGAGTAAAGCTGATGAGGGAGACGTCGACGCCGCCAGGGATGCCCTCGAGGAGGCTAAACAGCTGCTGGATAGGGCCGAGGACCTAGTGGAGAGGGCTGTTGACGCCCTCGAGGAGGCCGAGGAGGCTAGGGGCGTTGAAGAAGAAATCAAGGAGCTGGAGGAGGAGCTGGCCGAGCTGAAGGCTAGGGCCGAGGACCTTAGAGCTAGGGCCGAGGAGGCAGGAGCTGTCGATGCCCTCGAGCTGGTCGAGGAGGCTCTAGCGCTGGTTGAGGAAGCCTACTCGAAGCTCGAGGAGGCTAGGGCTGCGCTGGGCGAGGGCGACGTGGAGAGGGCAGAGGAGCTAGTCGAGAGGGCCAGGGAGCTTGCTAGCAGAGCCGAAGACCTCTTAGACGAGGCTGAAGAGGCCATAAGGGAGTATATGGAGGAGGCGGAGGAGCTGAGGGGAGAGATAGGAGAGCTTAGGTCGAGGGCTGAGGAGCTGAGAAGCGAGGCGGAGCAGGTGATAGAAGAGGCTAGGGAGGTAGGCGACCCGACTGCAGAGGACCTTGCAGCAAGGGCCCTCGAGGCTATAGACGAGGCTCTGGCGAGGCTGGACGAGGCCGAGCAGCTAATCGACGAGGGTAGAATCGAGGAGGCGGAGGAGGCCGTGGAGCAGGCTGAGAGGCTCCTAGACCAGGCTGAGAGGCTGCTGGAGGAGGCCTATGAGAGGCTTAGGAGCGCCGTGGAGGGCCTGAGAGGCGAGATTGAGGAGCTGTATAGGAAAGCTGAGGCCTTGAGGAGGGCTGCCGAGGAGCTATTGGAGAAGGCGAGGAGCCTAGGAGACTCTGAGGCCGAGGAGGCGCTTAGAGAGGCTCTGGGCATGATAGAGGACGCCCTGACAGCTCTAGAGGAGGCCGAGGGCGCCCTGGAGTCGGGAGACTACGACAGGGCCAGGGCCCTGGTCGAGGAGGCTGAGGAGCTGCTAGACTCCGCCGAGGAGATTATAGAGGAGGTCGCGGAGAGGCTCAGGGAGGCCGAGGGCAGGGCTAGGGAGTCGATAGAGAAGGCCATCGAGGAGCTCTCCGAGATGGCGGCGGAGCTGAGGGCAGAGGCCGAGGACCTACTCCAGGAGGCTAGGGAGAAGGGAGACGATGAGGCGGCTAGCCTCCTAGAGGAAGCCATCACCCTGATAGAGGAGGCCGAGTCGCTGCTGGAAGACGCGAGGCAGGCCTTAGACCAGGGCGACTACGACGGGGCAAGGAGGCTAGTCGAGGAGGCCAGGGCGAAGCTGATGGAGGCTAAAGCCCTGGTCGAGGAAGCTGAGAGGAAGCTGAGACAGGGAGGCGAGCCGGGCCAGCCCGGGGCGGACGAGTTGCGGGCTAGGATCGAGGAGCTAATGGCTAGGGCCGAGGAGTTGATGGAGGAGGCCAGGGAGGTCCTGAGGGAGGCTCAGAGGCAGGGCAACGAGGAGGCCGCGGAGCTGGCAAGGCAGGCTATGGACAAGATCTCCGAGGCCATGGAGAAGCTCGCCGAAGCGCTGCGAGCCCTGGAGTCCGGCGAGATGGATAAGGCAAAGGCCCTGGTCGAGGAAGCTGAGAAGCTGCTGGCAGAGGCAGAGGACCTCCTAGAGGAGGCCAAGGAGAAGCTCGAGGAGGGAGGCGGCCCTGGCAGGCCCCAGGATAGGCCCTCGAGAGCCGTAGTAGCCGCTTAGCAGTGAGCCCGTCTAATCCGCCTGGATCGAAAGAATAACGCGGGTCCCAACAGCGCTAAATAACGCCTTTCCCCCTTTCTTTTAATTTAAACTCCTGGGAAACTCTGTTTCCCGAGGCCGGCAGCCATGGCTGGGCCCTCACTTATTAACTCCAGAATCCTCTCCTTTAACCCGGGTTAAAGGAGGCGGTGTGGAATGGGCCTGGAGGTTGTGAACCTGACGGCCAAGGTCGGCGATAAGATTGTTCTCAGGAATGTGAGTCTGAAGGTGGATTATGGCGCTGTGCACGTGATTATGGGCCCCAACGGGAGCGGCAAGAGTAGCCTGGCCTACGTCATAATGGGCAGGCCCATATATGAGGTGCTGGAAGGCGACATACTGCTTGACGGTGAGAGCATAAAGGACCTGCCTACCGAAGAGAGGGCGCTTAAGGGCATCTTCCTGGCCCAGCAGGACCCGCCGCAGGTGCCCGGTGTTAGGCTGAGCAGCCTCATAATAACGTTTACCAATAAGAAGCTGGGCGCTAAGGACCTTACGAGGCCCAAGGACCCGAGCGTGATCAAGAGGATGTACGAGGTTGCGACTAAGCTCGGCCTCCCGAGGGAGATACTGCAGAGGGAGGTTAACGTTGGCTTCAGCGGCGGCGAGAAGAAGAGGAGCGAGATACTCCAGGCAATGCTCTTCGACGCCAAGATAGTGATATTCGACGAGCCCGACTCGGGCCTGGACATAGACGGTCTGAGGATAGTAGCGGATTACATCAAGTCCCTGAGGGACGCCGGCAAGGGTGTAATGCTGATCACCCACTACGCGAGGCTTCTCAATTACGTGAAGCCCGACAAGGTCACTGTGCTACTGGACGGTAAGGTGGCCGCCACGGGAGGCCCCGAGCTAGCCCAGCTGGTCGAGGAGAAGGGCTATGCTTATCTCAGAGCTAAGATTGCTAAGGGTGGTGGAAGTACCGGTGTTTAAGCCTCCCCGAACAGTATACTTTAACGCGGGTTAAAGTGGGGGTGGACCGGTATGGGCGACATAGTGGAGCTTAAGAGGGAACTCCTCAAGGATGTCGACCTCGCGGAGCAGCTGCTCGGCAGGGAGAGGCCTGTAAAGACGGAGGTCGAGATAAGGGGTAAGATCACCAGGAGCATGGTTGAGGAGATTAGCAGGATCAAGAAGGAGCCTGACTGGATGAGGAGGCTGAGGCTTAGGAGCCTGGAGCTATTCTACAAGCTTCCATGGCCCAAGTGGCTCACGGGCATAGAGGTCCTAGACCTCGACGAGATGGTCTACTATGCTAAGCCTGAGGCGGAGAGGGCTAGCAGCTGGGACGAGCTGCCCAAGGAGATAAGGGAATACTATGAGAAGCTAGGGCTGCCTGAGCTGGAGGCCAGGTTCCTGGCCGGCCTGGTGGGTGTGTTCGACAGCGAGACTGTCTACGCCAGGATTAAGAAGTACCTGGAGGAGAAGGGCGTCATAGTCCTGCCGATGGAGGAGGCAGTCCAGAAGTATCCCGACCTGGTCAAGCAGTACTTCATGAGGGTGTTCCCGCCCAGCGACCACAAGTTCGCGGCCCTTCACGGCGCTCTCTGGAGCGGCGGCACATTCATCTACGTCCCGCCGGGCGTGAAGATCAGGGAGCCCATAGAGAGCTTCTTCCTGATAGGCAGGAGCGGTGAGGGCCAGTTCGAGCACAGCCTGATAGTGGCCGGTGAGGGCGCATACGTGGAGTGGATTGAGGGCTGCAGCGCTCCCAGGCTGAGCAGGTTCAGCTTCCACGACGGCATGGTGGAGGCCTATGCCCACAGGAACGCCACCATAAAAATCATAACTGTGCAGAACTGGAGCAAGGACGTGATAAACCTGAACAACAAGAGGGCTATAGCGGAGGAGGGCGCCCGCGTTGACTGGGTGGAGGGCAGCATAGGCAGCAAGATAACCTATGTCTACCCGAGCACCATACTGAAGGGCGACAACAGCGCTACCAGGAGCGCGGTCGTCACCATAGCTAAGGGCCCATACCTCAAGGACAGCGGGAGCAAGGTCGTGCACGTGGGCAAGAACACTAGGAGCCAGATAATAAACAAGACGATCAGCGCCGACGGCGGCATAAACGTGTACAGGGGCATAGTCAGGGTCGTGAGGGGCGCTAGGAACGCCACCGCCAACGTGGAGTGTGAGTCGCTGATACTGGACGATAAGAGCAAGGCCCACACGTACCCGCACAACCAGGTCGACGAGCCCACAGCTAGCGTCAACCACGAGGCCACCACTGGCAGGCTCACAGAGCAGCAGCTGTTCTACCTGACTAGCAGGGGCCTCACCGAGGACGAGGCGAAGAGCCTTATAGTGCTGGGCTTCCTTGAGGACGTGCTCAGGGAGCTGCCATTCGAGTACGCTACCGTGCTGACGAAGGTAGTGCAGCTAGAGTTCAGCGAGTACGGAGCCTTCGGCTAGCCAGCAGGAACGCGGCGAGCCCAGGGGTGCCGTGGATGGCCGTCCAGGCCTCGAGGGAGGATTATCGCAGGCTTTTTGAGACCCTCCCCTTCCAGCCCATTGCGGACACGCCGACCGTAAGATATTATACTAACTGGAAGGTCTACGAGGAGCTGTTCGACCTGCCGTATTCTCAGGCTGAGGATAGACTGCCAGACTTCTTGAAGCTCCCCGAGGCTCCGAGGGTAGTACTCGGTAGGAGCGTCAGAGTCGAGGGCTACGTGCCTAAGGGGGTCGAGGTTGAGAGCCTAGAGCCGGAGAAGCCTGGCGATGGGTTCAGGCCCTGGAGCCTAATTAAGGTTAACAGCAAGATGCAGGCGTACCACGCCTGGAGGTGGGATGTGGGGGCTAGAGTTTCCGTTGATCCTGGCGCGGACTTCGGGAGGCTCGTGGTAGTGAGCCTGGGCGGGGACGGATACACGGGCCACCACATACTCATAGATATAGGTGACGGCGCCCGCGGCGAGATAGTGTACATAGACTTCGCGGGCGAGAACAGGGCCCTGAAGACTGTGGTTGTTGAGACCAGGGTTGGGAGGAAGGCTAACGTGAGGCTAGTGAACGTGGTCCTCCATAGGAGGGAGCACGCGGTATACCTACTCAAGGCGACTGAGATAGGGGACGAGGCCGAGGTGGACCAGAGGTTCCTCGTGTCAGGGGGGAGGATGACTAGGCTGCAGGAGGACAACATAGTCAAGGGTAGGCTCTCGAAGCTGGACAGCAAGGCCAGCAATATAGCCAGGCCGGGCACGTCGACTGATTTCATACTCAGCGCTCTACATTACGGCCCTGAGAGCGAGGGTGTGGTCAGGAGCAGGGGTGTCGTCATAGGCGACGGCTACCTGGCCCAGAGGGGCGTTGCCATGCTGAACGAGCAGGCTAGGTGGGCGAGCTCGGAGGTCGAGAGCTACGTGTTCCTGCTGAGCGAGAAGGGCAAGGGATACGCGGTGCCGGTGCTGGAGATACACACCGGCGAGGTCACTAGGGCTGGCCACTCTGCAGCGGTGGCTAGCCTCGGCGAGGACATACTATTCTACCTGAGGAGCAGGGGCCTGACCGACGAGGAGATAGTCACGCTGGTCATGGAGGGCATAGGAAGATTCTCTGGTGTCATAGAGCTTCTAGACATCCCCTTCTACAGGCTGGTAAGATTTTAAGCCCCTCCCGCGGGCTAAGCACCATGGGCGCCTTCCATTGAGTATTATAGTAGAGGTTTTAGAGGGCGGCGATGTAGCCCTCATCAGGCTCTCTAGGCCCGAGAAGCTTAACGCTATAACGAGGGATATGTGGGAGAGGCTGGCCTCTGAAGTAAACAGGCTCTGCTCGGAGGCCAAGGCCCTGGTATTCACGGGCTCGGGTAGGGCCTTCAGCGCAGGGGACGACATAGGGGAAATGTACTCCCTGGAGAGCCCCTCCGACGCCGGAAGATTCTTTTCGGCTCTAGCGTCGGCGGTAGAGGCCATAGTCAAGTGTAGGCGGCCCCTAGTAGCGGCTGTTAACGGGCTAGCAGTGGGCGGCGGGGGCGAGATCCTATTGTTAATGGACTACGTTGTAGCCTCTAAGAGCGCCTGGATAAGCTTCCCCGAGTCGAGGATAGGCCTCATACCTCCACTCCTCCTAACGCTTGGCTCCATGCAGCTCGGCCCCAGGCTGGCCCGGAGCCTAGCGTTGAGCGGCAGAAGGCTGGCTGCAGAGGAAGCTCTCTACCTGGGCCTAGCGGACGAGGTAGTAGACGGCGATCCTCTGCCCAGGGCCGTTGAGGTCGCTAAGGATATGGCGGGTTTGCCGGAGGACGTGGTAGCCCTGATAAAGCTCCAAACGCTTAGAGGCTTTGAAGACGCTCTCAGGCTGGTAGCCGAGCTAGAAAGGCTAGTTTTAACCGGGGAGGCTAAGGGCAGGATGAGGGCATTCCTGGAGAAAAGGTTGAGGTGAAGGCGGCTTCGACGTTATGCCTCGCCAGCGAGTTTAGTTATGACGTCCACGAGCTTCGAGTCAACCTCGATGTAACATTCTTTTTCACATACTCCCTCGCAGTTGCATGCGACGTCTTTGAAAGGACTGAGCCCGCCCATTATTTGGTTTATAAGGTGGGCGCTTCTACACAGCTTGCCGAAAATGAGCTTGCATGTGTTGTTGCCCTTGCAGGGGCTGTGGCTACATGTTAGCACCCTCCTGCCGTCAACGGTCTTCAGAGCCTCGCAATTGATAACCAGGGTAGAAACATCCTCTAAGGTTAAAGCGGGTATGGCAACAGGGTTCTTGAAGAACTCGTGTATATAATAAACCACGTCGATCCCGCCATAATAGCCGTACAGGAGGGTGAAGCCGCCTTCCGGCTTAAATCCCCCCGTAAGGTTGAGTGCTATGAGTAAGCCTTCGTCCCTCAGCTTTTTAGAGTCCCTTCTAACCTCGGCTGCAAGGTTAGACAAGCCCTCCCACAGCACGCTTACATCGGTACCGAGGTTAGGTATCCTCTTAACACGTATAGTGGCGCTGCTGCACCTGCTTGAAAGATAGCTTTTCAGTAAGTCTGCAGAGAGGTAGCCCTCGGGTGTATCGGTAGAATAGAGTATGATAGTGGCTACGCATTTACACTCAGCGTCAATTACGTTCTGCATAGCGTTTAGCTCGGCGGAGGCCCTCTTGTAGTCGTAGTTGAGATAGGATTGAACGGCGTCGACGAAGCCTTTATAAGCAGTAACATCGACGCAGCTGCCAGGACTGCCTCCCCTGCCGGTTACAGAGTTTAAGCAGTCAGCGATAGGGTTGATACCGAGAAGGTTTTTAGCGTCGTGGGGCGACAGGCCTAGCTTGCCGCATTCGCTAGAGTCGCCTGAAGCGCAGCGGCTAATAGCCGCAGCTACGTTCCTAAGAAGCGATGTACCCACAAGGACTAAATGAGCGGAGTCACACTTACAAGGAGGGACTTCTCTTGCCCTCAACAGTAATACACCATATAATTATCAAAAAGACTTATTTACAGTTTAAAGTTAATTGCCGGTTCGCGCTTAATTAAGCTTTATTGGGAGCCTTCATCTTTCTTAGGGGCCACCTTGAGCAGGGGGCCCTCTTTCCCTATAACTACGACCTTATCGCCCTTTCTCACGTCTTCTACGGCTACGGCTTTCCAGTACTCTCCCTCTAGGAGTATGAAGCCCTCGCCTCCCTTGGGTATGTCGTCTATTGCGACTCCCTCAGCCCCCTCTAGCTTCCAGAGCTTGGGCGGGGCCTTTCTAGCCTTGAGCACCTTGTATACGCTGAACGCCGTGAAACCTCCTATGGACGCTCCTATCGCGTAGACCATTAGTATCAGTGTGTCTGCGTACTCCTCGCTTATCGCTAGCCCCTCGCCTCTAATCGGCATTAGGGCTAGGCCCAGGACGAGCATTAGTATGCCCGTCCCGCCGACTAGGCCGAAGCCTGGCGTGTAGAGCTCTATGAAGACTAGTATGGCCCCGCCGAGTAGGAGTAGCAGCGCTATTATGTTGGGGTTGAAGCCGGAGCCGAGAAGCCCTAGTAGTAGCAGGAACGCGCCTATGGCTATGCCCGGGAAGTTGCCGCTGGCTATGCTGAATAGCAGGGCTAGAGCCCCCAGGCTCAGGAGGAGCCCTGAGACCACGGGGTCTGAGATTATGTGGAGCAGCCTTATCCTGAGGTTGGGCGGGTACTCCTCAAAGCTGCCGTCAAGCTCCAGCTTCACGGCCTCCCCAGATGGCAGTACGACTACTCTGCCGTCCAGCTGCCTTGCTAGGTCCTCCCTGCTCTCTGCTATCAAATCTATGACTCCCTTCTCCAGGGCCTCCCTAGCTGTGTAATTGTCGTTGTATACAACAAACCTGACGAGGGCCTCGGGGTTCCTACCCCTGCTAGCTCCGTGCTCGCATAGCATCTTGACGATAGGGTTTATGATCTTGGGCTCGAGCTGGGGCCTGTAGGTCCCGCTCGCGGGGTCGTAGATTACGGGCTGCACTGAGCCTATAATGGTGCCCGGCTCCATGGCGGCCACGTGGGTAGCCATGAGGAGTATAGTGCCGGCGCTCTCAGCCCACTTGTCGACAACGTAGCCTATAACGGGGACCCTGGCCTCCGATATGGCCACTACCATGTCGAAGGTGGGGTCTAGCAGCCCGCCGGGAGTGTTAAGCTCGACTAGCAGGGGCAGGTTCCTGCTCTCAGCGTACCTTATAGCCTCCAGCAGGTAGTCTCTCATTGCTATGCCTATGGTACCCTCGATTCTTATCACCACGATGCTGGGCCCGACTACCCTGCTGTACTCAGTGCCCTCGGGTGCCAGGCCATATCTAGCCTCCCTGGCTATGTCATAGCACTCCTGGAGGAGCCTGTCGACGTTCAGCTTCCCCGGCTCTTCCACGTCTTCCTGGCCGCTTGCAACCAATGCCTGGGCTGCTGCTAGCGCGGCGAAGACCAGGGCCGCAAAAGCCCTTAGCCTGTTAGTCTCAAACATGTCGTGCACCCGCTTAGCCTCAGCCCTCCTCCGGCATGCTCTGGCTCCTCTGCATGCCTATCATGGCGCCCATGACGTTCGTGTCGCCCATCTGGAACGGAGTCACGACTACCAGGTTCTTCTCCTTAGCAACCTCTATCAGGGTCTGCAGCTCCCTTAGCCTGAGAGCTATGGGGTGCTTCTCGTAGAAGCCTGCAGCCTCCGCCATTATCTTAGCGGCCTGCCTCTCACCCTCAGCCTCAATTATCCTAGCCCTCCTCCACCTCTCGGCCTCAGCCTGCTTAGCCATAGCCCTGAGCATCGACTCTGGGAGCTTCACCTCCTTTATAGTGACCGCTGTTATCTTGATGCCCCAGGGGTCTGTCAGGACGTCCAGGATCTCTTGTAGCTTCTTGTTGATCTCGTCCCTCCTAGTTAGCAGGTCGTCCAGGTCAACCTGCCCTATTATATCCCTGAGAGTAGTCTGGGCTAGCATGACGACGGCGTAGTGGTAGTTCTCGATCCTGGTTACAGCCTTCTCGGGGTCGAAGACCTTGTAGTATACTACTGCGTCCACGCCGACGGTCACGTTATCCCTGGTTATCGTCCTCTGCTCAGGTATGTCAACGGTTACTATCCTCAAATCCACCTTAACCATGGAGTCTATGAAGGGTATGATGAAGAAGAGGCCGGGCCCCTTGGTGCCAAGTAGCCTCCCAAGCCTGAATACCACAGCCCTCTCATACTCCTTCACGACCTTAATGCTCATTGAGAGTAATATAAGTATTATGAGGAGCGCTATGGCAGCGGGTATCGCGACCTGCATGGCAATGTACTCTACCGGCACTCTAACCTACCCCTATGCCCCCAGTTAAATGTGCTTGAGCCCACCCCCAAAATATAATTTATAGTAATTGACGCGCTCGTCGAGCCTGCATTGAAAGGCCTCGGGGGATAAGGCCTCCGGGCCTGAGATCGAAGCGTCTCGGGGATTCGCCGCCGGGTGGGTGTATAGTGTGGAGGCTAGAGGCGAGGTAGAGGAGTACGAGGCGCCTTTATGGGACCATGTTGTAGAGCTACTGGAGCGGCTGAGAAGGGCTGCTATAGCTGTGGCCGTGGCGTCGGTGGTTGTGAGCCTTATACCTGTGTCGCTGTCACCCTACAAGCCTCTAGTCCTGGAGTTCACGAGATGGCTCATAGACCAGGTGGTGCCGGAGCAGGTAACAGCTTTCGGTGTAACCGTGGAAGTGGCGCTAGTCCAGAGTAGCCCCTTCACAGGGCTGGCAGTGCTGATCAAATCAGCCATCCTCCTCGGCATACTCGCTGCTAGCCCCGTGATAGCGTGGGAGTTCTACGCCTTCGTCAAGCCAGGCCTCTATCCTCACGAGAGGCTAGCGGTTAAGGCTATAGGGCTCGCGGCTATAGCCTCGTTTATATTCGGCGCCTTCATAGCACTAGAGGTAGTCCTGCCCTTGGGCTTCAAATTCGCCTTCCTAACGTCAGCGGCGGTCTTCGGCGACAAGCTAGTCGCGTTCGCAGACGTCAACAGCATATTGAACACAGTCATAATAGCCGTGCTCGGTATGGGACTACTCTACGAGTCGCCGATAGCGCTTTACATCCTAGTCAGGAGCGGGGTGGTGAGCCCGGACGTCATGAGCGGCGATAAAGGCAAGATAGTTCTTGTGGCACTGCTAGCCGTGGCGGCGGTCATAACCCCCGACGGGACGGGGCTGGGCATGCTAGCCCTAGCGCTTCCCCTCTACCTGGCTCTTAGATTAGCGGCCTGGCTAGGCGGCAGAGGGGCTGCTAGCAGGGGCTTCTAGCGCTATTTCCCTTTAGCCCCCGCTCTTGTCCTCCTTGCCGCTCTTACCCTCCCTGTTGCCCTCCAGCCCCTCCCTGAACTCTCTGATAGCCTCGCCGAGGCTTCTAGCCAGGTCGACGAGCCTGCGCGGGCCGAATATTATCAAGAGTATGACGAATATCAGGGCCAGCTCCCAGGGGCCGATAGTATTCAGAACCATGACCCGCCCAGCCTCCACATAATTGATTTCCAAGGCAGTATTTAAATATGCATTTAGCTTCATCCAGGCGACTGGATTAGGAAGCCCCGGTGTATAAGCGCCTCAAGCGAGCGGGCTCTAGCCGGGGCCCCTCAGCAATCGCTCCCTCTATCACAGCCCGCAGGGGCTCGTAAAAGGCCAATTTACATCATAGGGGGCCCTCGTTATATGGGTAGGGTCTGTACGGCTAGTATACCTATGATGCTGGTTATTACTAGTAGCAGTGAAGCGTGTATGAATCCGCTGGCTATCGTGCCGTCCCTTATCTTACCCGCTACTATGCCCATGAGCCACGAGTTGAAGAGCGAGCCTAGCAGCAGTAGCAGGGCTATCTTTGCCAGCTGCTCGCCTTGAACTGCCTCCAGGGTTATGCCGAAGCCTCCGACGGTTGCGGCTCCCGTGGCGACGCCCGTGGCAGCCTCCGGTGTTATGGCTTGAAGCGTCTCAGCTATGAATGACAGGACTATTATGCTCGACGCGGTTACAAGTATGGCGCCCAGGTAGGGCATGAAGATGTAGACCCTAAGCCTCCGCTTGAGCTCCTCCTCCAGCATTACAAGGCTGTATGCGAACCTCGCCAGGGTCTCTAGGACCTCAGGGCTGCCGCCGCCCAGCTCTATCGAGTCTACTAGGAACCTCATGGTGGCAAGGACCACCCAGTCCTTGACGCCCTTGACAGCGCCCCTGACAGCCTCCTCTATGCTTAGCCCTAGCCTTATGCTGGTGGCCATCCTCCTGACTATAGGGTTGAGGGGGCCGTAGTCTCTCACGCTGACACTCTCAATGCTCCTCTCAGGGCTCAGCCCTGTCTTCCTAACCTCTGTGAGGTCCCTGAGGAAGTTGGCTAGGGCTAGGCCGAGGCCCCTGTGCTTCCTAGCAATCATTATATAGGTAATCGCCGGTGGCAGGCTGAAAGCTAGGAGGAACACGTCCAGGGTTATAACGCTCTTGACTATAAAGGCCTTGTCATAGGTCACGTTGCCCGTGAAGGCGGAGATGGTGCCAGTTAGTATCATAGCAGCGGTGCCTAGCGCGAGGGAGAGCGGGATGCTATAGTATATTATCGCCCTGTGGGGCGCCGTGACCCTCACAGGAGTCTTAGGCTGAGACTTATGGATTATGTAAAGCATTATTAAAGTCATTATCGGTAGGAACACGAAGGCGAAGAGTATTATCTGGGCGGCGCCTCCAAAGGCCCCGCCCTGGCCTCCTAGCACGCTGCTGATCGTGAAGAAGATGTAGAAGGCTATGGTCGCTATGACAGCTATGGTTATGTAAATCTCCGTGTACAGGCTCATCCTCTCGGCGAGCAGCTTTATATCGGCGACCCTCGACTCGAAGATATCGTTAGCCTTTATCTCTAGGTAGTGTACCACGTCGCCTCCAACCTTCACTGTGGTGGTATAACCCAGCATTAGGTCCCTATACCTGAAGCTCGGGTGGTAGATCGCATTGTCCTCGACAGCGTCCAGGGGGTCCTTGCCCAGGAGCTTTATATTCCTGAGAATTAGCTGGGCCTCTCTCCTCATAGCGTTGAATATCTTCAGCTCGGCTACCCTCGTGAGGACAACGCTGACGGGCACCCTAGCCCTAGCCATTGTTGCGAGGTAGGCTGCGAAGAAGGGTAACTCCGTGTCTACCCCCTCCTTCCTCTCAGAGATCTTGAGGGCGGGGTAGGCGAGGCCCGCGGCGAAGACTAGTATAGGGGTTAGTAGGAGGAAGACTATTATTATGGCCTTGAGGATTATGTTGATACCGCTAAGCGCTATCCAGAGGGAGAGGTATAATGCGAGGAACAAGGCTGTGAACGTGGCGAGGGCGACGCGCGCAGCGTACAGCTGAGGGTATATAGTCATCCCCGCCCTCCTAATCGCGTCCTCTAGCTCGAAGTTCCTAGCGATCCAGGTGCCCACCCTCCCCAGGTAGTTGATTGCTATGAAGTCTATGATGTCTATGAGGGTGGGCCGAGGCTTCCTGACCTCGTACCTTCTCTCTACCCTCCTACCCCCTCTAAGTCTGCCTAGTAAGCCGGACACGACCCGGCCTAACCCCCTCCTAGGTGGCGGGTAAAGGAGAATTTAAGCTCT
Source organism: Acidilobaceae archaeon (assembly GCA_027051095.1). Lineage (GTDB taxonomy): Archaea > Thermoproteota > Thermoprotei_A > Sulfolobales > Acidilobaceae > Aeropyrum. Next base: position 24,262 of record JALUAM010000057.1, read on the forward strand.
GGCTCTGCTTAAAAGCTGTAGGCTTCTAGCTCCTTAACGGCTCTCTCGTAGACCTTCTCAGGGTTCATGTAGTACTTGAATACGATTTCGGCGACCTTGTCGTAGGACCTTATCCCTGCTATCCTCATCCACTCGAGGATAGTCCTCCTCCTCTCAAGGTCGTTAAGCATCTCGTCGAATGAGAGGCCGGCTAGCTTGCTGATCTCATTTAACAGGTGGCTCCTCTCGAAGTCGTGCTCATGCTCCTTAGTATAGGGGTTCCACTTGGCAACCTCCCTATAAACGCCGTAGTCTACTATCTCCCAGAGGTTAGTGATCCTCCTCACTATCTGGTAAGTGCCGTCGGGGTTTATCAGCCTGACCCTCTTGATGGCGACGGCGAACTTCAGGAGGGGGACGTAGCTCGGCGGTATATTCATTGGCGGGCTTGTGAGCCTCTTTACCATAGCCTCTACGTCCTCTGCGTGTATCGTTGTCAAGCCTCCGTGGCCGGTGGCCATGGCCTGGAAGAGCACGTAGGCCTCTTCGCCTCTAACCTCGCCGACTATTATAACGTCGGGCCTGTACCTTAGGCTAACCTTTACCAGGTCGTAGAGAGTGACCTCGCCCACCTTCTCAGTGCCGAGCCCGTAGCTGGGCCTGGAGGTCAGCTGAACCCAGTTCTTGTGCGGGAGCTTAAGCTCCGGCGTGTCCTCTATGGTAACTATCTTGATGTTAGGCCTGAAGAGGGTCGCCATGGCGTTGAGCGTAGTAGTCTTGCCGGACCCGGTGACGCCCATCACTATCCCGGGCATCTTATAGTCCATGGCTATCCAGAGGTAGGCGGCCATGTAGGAGGAGAGGACGCCCCCCTCGATAAGATCCACGATGCTGAGAGGCTTCTCCTTGAACTTCCTTATGGTGAAGGTGGAGCCTGTGGTGCTGACCTCTCTCTTGAACGTGACCGCGAGCCTGTGGCCCTCGGGCAGTATTGCGTCCACTATGGGGAACGCGACGCTTATATGCCTTCCAGCCTTATGGACGAGCCTCAGCACAAGCTTGTCTAGCTCCTCGTCCGAGGTGAACACTATGTTAGTGGGCAGGCTCTCGTATTTCTGGTGCCACACATATATGGGCCTTCCGACTCCGTCACAGCTTATATCCTCGATGTATGCGTCTTTCATTAAGACGTGGATCGGCCCGTAGCCGATCGTATCCCTCATCAAGTAGTAGAGGATCTTGCCCCAGCTCACGTGGGGGTGTAGGCTGCCGAACCTTATCCTGTAGACGCTGACAATCCTCTTAAGCTGGCTTATGAAGAACTCCCTCTCCCACTCATAGCTACTCTTGCCCTTAGCCTCCTCGGGCGAGGGCGGTAGCGGCTTCAGCTCCCAATTGAGTATCTCCATGATCCTGTTGTAGGCGCGCCTCTCCTCGGGCGTCATCTCGAGCTCGTCTACATAGTACAGGTAGGTGCCCGTGCTCTTGTCTTCTAGTATCAGGACCCTAGCCCACGGGTCCTCGATCATATAGTCTTCTACAACGTTGTACGAAGCCTCCAGCTTCAGCTCCTTCCTGCTCCTAGCAGCCTCAAACTCCTCCTTCATCTCCTTGATCTCCTTCGCGACGACCGAGTCTATGTTCTCGTCCGTGCTAGCCTGCATAGTTTCAAGCTTGGCGGCGCCGCCCCTCTTGAAAATTCTGAACCTGGAGAGGAAGCCCATGCCGCTCTTCACCCTGAAGCGGCCCCTATAAGATAACTCCACAGTTCAATTTAAAACCTATTGGGGTCTTGTAACGGTGTTTCCAATACCCAGTTAAACCTTAGTTCTGGTATAAGGGGGCTTACCTTGAAAAGGCAGTGCTCTCTTTGTCACATCTTAAAGCCCTTCCTCGGCTAGGACCTCCTGGGCTGCTGCGACGGCGGCGCCTAGCTCCAGCTTGTAACCCAGGGACTTAAGGCTCCTCTCAAGGGATGCTAGGGTTGCTATTACGTCGTTTGCGTCGACCTCACCCATATGGCCTATCCTGAAGATCCTGCCTTTTAGTTCGCCGAGGCCCCCGGCTATCTCGACCCCTCTGGCCTTCATCTCTGCGTATAGCTTAGGCCATTGGACGCCCTCTGGGAGCCACGCCGCCGTTACCGTGTCTGCCCTGAAGCCCTCCTCTGCAACGAGTTTTATGCCTATGGCTTCGAGCCCCGCCCTAAGGGCTCTGGCTAGAGCCTTATGCCTCCTATACCTGGCCTCAAGGCCCTCGCTTAGTATGCGCTTGAGGCTCTCCCTGAGCGCTACGACAAGGTTAACCGCCGGCGTTATATGATAGTTTCTAGTGGACTCCATCTCCCTGGATATCGACTTGAAGTCGAAGTATATGCCCTCGCCCTCCCTCTCGAGCAGGTATGACGCCTTCGAGGAGTAGGCTATTATTGCCAGGCCTGGGGGGGTTGAAAGAGCCTTCTGGCTGCCAGTAAAGCAAACATCGACCCCCCAGTCCTCCATCCTCATGTCCATGCCGCCTATCGATGCCACGCCGTCAACGAGCACCTTGGCCCCCGCCTTCTTGGCCTCAGCAGCCAGCTCCTCGACGGGGTTTGCAACCGAGGTACTTGTCTCCACGTGCTGGAAGGCGATTATGCTGGCCCTGCTCTTTTCCAGGGCCTCTCTTACGTCGCCTGCAGTGAATCCCCTCCCGATCGGGGCCTCTAGGACCTCGACCTCGGCGCCGGCAGCCTTCAAAGCCCTAGCTAGGTACCCTCCGAAGTGGCCTGCTTTGAGCACTAGAGCCTTCTCGCCCCTCCTCTCCACTATGCTACGTGCGGCGAACTCCATGGCTAGGCTGCCGCTACCAGGCAGCACCACGACCCTCCCCTTAGTGCCGAACACCTTACCTAGCATCCTGAGGGCGTCTGAGTGTATCTCGTCGAACTCGGGCGAGGTATGGGATATCACTGGGAGCGCCGAGGCGAGTAGGACCTCGGGCTGGACGGGGGTAGGACCTGGTATCATTAGGAGCCGGGCCAATAAGAATCCACCCTGTGTTGCGGGGGTGCAGCGGAGCAGGGATATCCTGGCTATTACGCCCGACTCTAGACTTCCGCTAGCCTCAGCATCTTAGCTATGGTCAGGAGCAGCGGGGACCCTCTCCTCCTGCCGGCCTCAATGAGCGCCTCTATGGGCGTGGGCTCCTCGTAGTCAGCCTCGAACATCTGGGAGAGCGCGTCGACTATTATTGCGGGGAGCTTTGAGAAGAACCAGGGGTCCTCCATGACGTCCTCTATGGCCCTGTGCCTTACCAGCTCCTTGTAGATGAAGCTGGACTTGAGTTTGGCCTCATAGGCGCTGAGCACCCTCGCGGAGGTGTCGCCTGCCTCTAGCGCCCTGGCGGCGACCTCGGCGGCCATCCTGCCACTGGCTACTGCAAAGTCGACGCCCCTTATCGTGTAGCCCGTGTTGAGGAGCAACCCGGCCGCGTCGCCGACAACCAGGAGGCCATCCATGTAGAGGCGCTTAGGCATGTAACCCAGGCCGCCCTCGACAGCCAGCCTGGCTCCATACTCCGCTACGTCTGCATCGGCCCATAGCCTGTGGAAGTATGGGTGTAGCCTGAAGGACTCGACCAGCCTGGACACGTGCTCTTTAAGCAGGCCCCTCTCTGCGGCCTCCGCGGCGCTTGAAACCCTCAGCACAACGCCTATGCTCACAGTATCCCTCATAGTGTATATGAAGCCTCCGCCCGGTAGACCCCTCGTGACGTCTCCCAGGACCAGCCAGGCCAGCCCCTCTCCCTTCTCGAGGCCGAAAGCAGATTCAATCGCCTCGGGCTTCATCCTCAGAACCTCCTTGACCCCCAGCGCTAGCCTAGAGGGGTCGGGTTTATCGGCGAGGCCCAGCTTCTCGAGCAGCAGCCTGTTGACTCCCTCAGCGTCTATGACTATCTTGGCCTTGACCTCGTCCTCACCGCTTCTAACCCCCTCTACCCTCCCATCCTTGACTATGATCTCGTCGACAACGACTTCGTCAACTATAAGGGCACCGGCCTCCTCGGCCTTGCCAGCCATCCATTTGACGAGTTCTGGGAGGTGAGTAGTGAACGCAACCCTCCTCCCCGCCTTGAACTCTAGCGTGACAACCCTGCCCCCCCAGGACACGCTGAACCTCTCAACCCCGACCCACCTGTGTATCGGGGCCTCCTTGTCGAGCCTAGGCCAGACGTCTCTCAGGGGCTGAGCGTACACCTTTCCCCCGAAAAGGCTCTTGGCCCCGGGCTCCCTGCCCCTCTCCAGGACTATAACCTTGAAACCCGACTTCGCTAGGAGGTACGCCGCGCTGAGGCCCCCAGGGCCCGCGCCCACAACCGCCACGTCGTAGCTGCCAGCTATGCCCACCTAGGCCTCACCCCCCGGCTTGATCTCCACTACCTCGCCCTTGAGAAGCTCCTCTAGGTACCTAGGCCCCTCCTCCTTGAGCTTCCTAAGCTCCTCTATTAGAGCTGGGACCAGCTCCCTATAGTCCCACACGACGGTGTAGTCAGCCTGCTCGACTATCGGCGCTTCGGGGTCTATGTTGATCGCCGCTATCCTCCTAGCCTCCCTAACGCCTACCATGTGCTGCGCCGAGCCGCTGATCCCCACGGCTATGTAGAGCCGGGGCTTCACGGTTTTACCGGTCAGGCCCACCTGCCTCTCGGGCTCTATCCAGCCCGCGTCGACAGCCTTCCTGCTAGCCGCCACCACGCCGCCCAGCAGGGATGCGAGCTCCTCAAGCATCTTAAAGCCCTCAGGCCCGCCCAGCCCCCGGCCCCCGGCTACTATCACATCAGCCTTCTCTATAGGCGTCTCTCTCCGGCCCAGCCTCCTCCTCGACACGAGCCTTGCCCTAGGCTTTGGAGGCTCTATGACGACCCTCTCGACCCTACCGGTTCTCGATTCGTCCCTAGGCGGCACTGGGAATACGTTGGGCCTAGCGGTGCCTATCTGGGGCCTCCTGAAGGGGGTCCTAATGTAGGCTAGCATTATAGCCGCGAAGGGGGGCCTAATCATGAGCACGTCACGCGTCTTCTCGTCGACTTCGAAGTCTGTGCAATCGGCGGTTATCCCCGCCCTGAGGGTGTTCGCTATGTAGGGAGCCATCTCCCTGCCCCTCGCCGTAGCTGCAAGCAGTATGACGGACGGCCTCCTCTCCGCTGCAAGCCTCGCTATGACCTCCCCATAGACCTCGGGGTAGTACTCTGATAGCTCCTCATGCTCGGCAACTAGGACCTCGTCGGCACCCCTCTTTATAAGCTCATCTGCGTGCCTCGCCGAGCCCGGAGGCCCCAATATGACCCCGGTCACGGGCTCCCCAAGCTTCTCAGCTATCCTCCTAGCGGGTGTGAGCATCTGGAGGCTAGCCTCGGCTAGCTCTCCATCAACGATCTCGGCTACAACCCACACGCCCTTGAACTCCTCGGGGCTCTCACAGGGCCACTCGGGGCATAGCTTGTCGCATTCAACCCTCCCGGGCACCGCTGCCACCCCAGAGAGCCGAGAGTATCACATCCCTGGTTTCAGGGTCTGTGAGCAGCTTCCTGAGAAGCCACCTAGCTCCGTCTCTGGCGTCTCGGGGCCTGTAGACTTCTTTCCTCCTAGGCACCTCGGGGAGGTAGGTGACCTTAGCGACTATAGTGGGGCTCCCCTTGAGCCCCACACATCTGGGGTCGAGGCCTAGCTCCTTGTTGGAGACTATCTTTATCGGCTTCTCGGTCTTAGCCCTGAGCTTGCCTCTCAGCGTGACCTCCCTGGGCTTGAACGACCTGGCGGCGACCGAGATCACTGCCGGCATGGGCAACTCATACTCCTCCACGTAGCCCTCTACTACCCGCTCAACCCTAACACGGCCGTCGGCCACCTCCACCCTCCTCGCATAGTAGATGTAGGGCCAACCCAGCCAGCTCGCGGTCTGGGCTGGCACGTGGGCTGTGCTAGAATCTATTGTCTCCTGGCCGAATACTAGCAGGTCCACCTTACCCCTCTCACGCTCGACATACTTCACCCCATGGGCCAGCACGTAGCTGGTGGCAAGTGTGTCCGCGCCCGCGAACACCCTATCCGAGAAGAGGTAGGCATAGTCGACCCCCATGCCTAGGAGCATCTCCAAGCCCTTGACCGCTGGTGGAGGAGCCATGGATACAGCTATCACCTCGCCGCCGTGCTGGTCTCTAAGTCTCAGCGCTAGCTCCACTGCCGCCAGATCGTTGGGGTTTACTATACTCGGGACGCCCTGCCTTATAAGGGTGCCCGTCTTAGGGTCAATCCTCACGGCCTGCGTGTTAGGCACCCACTTGACCCCGACAAGTATGCGGAGAGGCATCTCTTCGAGGCCCCCTCCTGAGGCGTATAAAGGGAAGGGTAAACGCTAGCCCCGGGCTAGTACATCACGCTAACCACATCGCAGGTATATAAGGCCCTCACAGTTCTATGGGAGGGCAAGCGCCGCTCCTGGCCAGCTTGATCGCATATTCATTGTTAACGTGGAACTCGACTATGTTGTGGTTTAACCCCCTCCCGTACCTCTTAAGTAGCCTCCTGTATACCTCCTCGCTGACAGTGAACACGAATGCCTCCTTGAGCGCATTGTCTATTATGGGCTCGAGGCTGGCTAGAGCGTAGGCCTCGGCCTCGCTACCCACCTCAACGGCTATGTCTATGTCGAAACTCCCCATCTCGCCCTCCACGCACTCCCCACCCGAGAGATCAAGCAAGAGTATCCTCTTGATCGTTGTGAAGTATTTCCTCAAAACAGCTGCCAGCCTATAAGCTATCAAAACCTTGACCCTCTCCCAGTCGCCGGGGTCCCTGAAGCTGGAAGAGTATATTTCGCGCGCCGCGTCGAAGACCTCCTGCCACACCCTTTTCTCGAGCAGCAGGCCGCCGCTCATGGCTAATCCCACTGTCATAACACATGGTAATAGTTTAGCAGTTTACCAAGCCCTGGAGATAGTATTTTAACTTGCGTGGACGGTAGATAACCCTAACGCTCTCCGGATCGGGCTAGAATCCAGCCCTTGGGCCTCATTAGGCTTTAAAAAGTGCTAGGTGCCTAGGGCCCTGTCGCCAGCGTCGCCGAGGCCCGGGACTATGAAGAACTTGTCGTTGAGCTTTGGGTCAAGCGCTAAGGTGTATATGGTCACGTCGGGGTAGGCGTCTGAAACGTTTCTCACTCCCTCCTCGGCGGCTATCACCGACGCTATGACCACCCTAGAGGCTCCCCTCTCCTTTGCTATCTTCACGGCCTCCCTGGCAGTGCTACCGGTGGCTAGCATAGGGTCTACTATGACAGCCGTGGTGATCTTGTCGGGTAGCCTGACGTAGCTGATCTCCACGGTGACACCGCCCTCGCGTTCTATCCTCCTAGCGGCTATGAGGCCCACACGGGCGAATGGGAGGACGTCCACGAAGCCCTCCACCATGGGTATGCTAGCGCCTAAAACGCCGATTACGTCGACAGGGCCTGCTGGTTCCAGCTCCACGGCCTCGCCAAGCGGCGTCTCGACCCTAGCCTCCTTCCAGGACAGCTCCTTCGACACCTGGAAGGCTAGCAGCCTGCCGGCCTGCCTAAGGTATGCTCTGAAGACCTCGGAGCCCGTGGCCTTGTCCCTCAAGACCCTGAGAATGAAACGGGCTGCAGGTATCTCCCTGCCGACGACGTAGACCCTGCCCGCCATGCCAGGGCCTCGGTTATGGGTTAAAAGGGGGGAGGGTATAAGGGGCGCGGTGGGCCTTACTCGAATTCCTCTTCTGAAGCGAATATCAGGGCGGGGTTCTCCAGGAGCCTCTTAACCTCCATCAAGAACCTGGCCGCATAAGCGCCCTCTATCACCCTGTGGTCAAAGCTCAGCGATATGAAGGCCATCCTTCTGGGTTTGAGCTCGCCGCCCACGTAGCTGGGCTTCTCAACAGCCCTGTGTATGCCCAGTATGGCGGTGTTGGGCGGGTATATGACGGGGAAGCCTATCACGCTGCCCACGCTGCCAACATTAGTTACAGTGAACGTGGCTCCTGCTACGTCATCGGGCGATAGCTTCATCTCCCGGGCCTTAGCGGCTAGGTCCTCCAGCTCCCTCGCTATCCTGAACAGCCCCTTTCTATCGACGTCCTTTATGACGGGCACTACAAGGCCGTGCGGCGTGTCGACGGCGACTCCAAGGTTAACCCTCTTCTTCACGACGATTTCCATTCTCTCCTCGTCTAGCTCGGAGTTGAGTAGCGGGTACTTCCTTAGAGCCTTAGCCACGGCCTTAAGTATAAACGGAAGTATCGTCAGCCTGACTCCCTTAGCCTCGGCCTCGGGCTTAAGGCTCTCCCTCAGCTTAAACAGCTCTGTCAGGTCGACCTCCTCGGCTAGGTATGCATGGGGGATCTTGGACTTAGACTCCGCCATGGTCTTAGCCATCACTCTCTTGATGCCCCTCAAGGGTATCCTCTCCTCGGCTACAACCTCAGCTGCGGGCCTCGCCTCTACGGCGGGGGCAGGGGCGGGCGGCCTCGCCTTTAGCCTCTCAGCAGCCCTCCGCACGTCCTCCTCGGTTATAGCCCCCCGGGGCCCGGTGCCCTGAATCTCCTCAAGCCTAACGCCCAGCTGCCTGGCCAGCTTCCTGACTCTGGGTGGAGCCCTGACCAGCCTAGCCTTGGCTCTCGGGGCCTCGGGGGCGGCTGCCTTAGCCTCGGCTGGGGGCTTCTCGGCCTTCGCAGGCTTAGCTTCTCGCTCCTCGGCTCTGGCCGCTACGCCCTCCTCAACCTCTATCTCTATGAAGGGCTCTCCCACCCTGACTACGTCCCCCGGCTTTGCCAGGAGCCGTACAACCTTGCCCGTGTAGGGCGACGGTATCTCCATGGTAGCCTTGGCCGTTAGGACCTTAACCATGGGCTGGAACTGCTTAACCGTGTCGCCCTCCTTTACGAGCCACTCTAGTATCTCAGCCTCGGCTAGACCCTCCCCCAGGTCGGGCAGCTTAACCCTTATCACCCTCCCCATTGCAGGCACCTCACCACTGCATGACTTCCATTAGCGCCTTATACACTCTAGCCACGTTAGGCATGTAGAGCTTCTCGTGGACTAGGGGGAATGGCGTGTCGTAGCTGGCAACCCTCTTTATGGGGCCCCTGAGCAGGTCTATGTAGTTCTCGGCTATGTACGCGGAGATCTCGGCTCCCGGCCCTGCAAACAGCCTAGCCTCGTGGACTATCACGAGCCTCCCGGTCTTCTCGAGGCTAGATATGACAGCGTTCCTGTCCCACGGTAGCAGGGTCCTAAGGTCTATGATCTCGACGCTCCAGCCGTGCTTTTCCTCCGCTATCTTGGCGGCCTGTTCGGCCACGTAGACCATGGCACCCCAAGTTACGAGCGTGACGTCGTCGCCCTCTCTGACGATTCTGGCCTTGCCGAGCGGCACGGTGTAGTCATCCTCGGGCACCTCCTCCCTTATAGTCCTGTAGACGCTCTTGGGCTCGAGGAAGATGACTGCATCATCTACCCTTATAGACTCCTTGAGCAGGCCCTTAGCGTCATAGGGCCTCGAAGGCATGACCACGTAGAGGCCTGGGGTGTGCATGAAGTAAGCCTCGTTGCTCTGGCTATGGTGCATCCCTCCTCTTATACCGCCGCAGCAGGGCCCCCTGATCACGAGTGGTATCTTATACATGCCGCCGCTCCTGAACCTCATCCAAGCAGCGTTGTTTACTATCTGGTCGAAGGCCTCGTATATGAAGTCTATGAACTGTATTTCTGCTACAGGCCTCAACCCGTACATAGCCATACCTATGGCTACTCCTACTATGCCCATTTCGGTTAGAGGCGTATCTATGACCCTCTCCTCTCCGAACTCGTCTATAAGCCCCTCAGTGACCAGGAATACCCCGCCCCTCCTCCCAACGTCTTCGCCCAGCACCACTACCCTGGGGTCTCTCCTCATCTCCTCTCTCAGCGCCATGTTAAGCGCCTGAACCATGTTAACCCTGGGCACGCCTCTGCACCCCCGGCTACTCTTCAAGCTCGAGGCCCAGCTCCTCCGCTACCTTCAGGGACTCCTTGAACTCCTCGTACTCCTCCTCCAGGTGCCATGGCCTCCTTTCGTAGACGTTGTGGAAGAACACGTCCTTAGGTAGGCCCGGCTTCTCCAGCACCCTCTTAACTATGTCCTCTACTCTGGCGTTCCACTCCTCCTCCATCTGTAGCGCCTCCTTCTCGGTGAGAATGCCCTGGCTGTCGAGGAACTTCCTAAACCTCTTCAGGGGCTCGTATCTCTCAGCTATCTTGACCTCCTCCTCGCTCCTATACCTGCCTGGGTCGTCTGCGGTTGTATGCGGGCCCAGCCTGTATGTCACGGCTTCCACCAGCGTGGGGCCTTCGCCCCTCCTCGCCCGTTCGAGGGCCTCGGAGACAACACTATAAACCGCTAGCACGTCATTGCCGTCAACTCTGACCCCGGGTATGCCGTAGGCTAGGGCCTTAATCGCGAAGCTGGGGGCGGCAGTCTGCCTCTTCACGGGCACGCTTATAGCCCACTGGTTATTCTGGAGTACGAAGACAACCGGCGCCTTGAAGACGCCCGCGAAGTTCAGGCCCGCGTGGAAGTCGCCCCTGCTGCTGGCGCCGTCTCCGAACATGGCTACAACTACGGTATCGTGGCCTAGGATCTTAGCTGCCATAGCGGCGCCGGTGGCCAGGGGGATCTGGTTGCCGACGGGCACTGGTGCGGGTACTATGTTGTACTTACGGTTGCCGTATATCGCGAAGTCACTCCCTTTCAGCGGGTCGTCTATCGTGTTGAGGGCCCTGTCGAGGATCTCCTCCTCGCTCATACCCCTGACAAGGTAGGCCCCTAGCTCCCTGTAGCTTGGGAATAGCCAGTCCTGGGGCTTCATGGGCTTAGCTGTGCCCACAGCAGTAGCCTCCTGGCCCTTATTGGGAGCGTGGAGGGCCACCCTACCCATTCTCTGGAGCTTGAGCAGCCACGAGTCTATGACCCTAGCCCTAACCATGTACTCGTATATCTCCCTCATCTCGCTTGGGGGTAGTTTAGGCATGAGGCCCTCGTCTACCACCCTGCCCTCCTCGTCGATAACTCTCTTGAGCCCCAGGGCCTCGCGGAGCCTTCCGCTGTACTCTTCGAGGACCTCGGGGGGGAGGGGCTTGAAGGGGAGGTCTACCTTCTCGCTAACGTGGCTCTCCACAGAGCCCCCCTTTAAGCCTATGAGGAGTGGGGTCTTTAAGCAGGCCATAGCGGCTCCACTAATGCGGGGCCTCGCATGGCCGGCGTGAACCCCAGATTCGACAGGGAGAGCCTTAGGAGGTATGTTAGGGAGGCCGACGAGTGGCTTGCCGAGAGGGACAAGGTCAGGGAGGAGGCTATCAGGGTGGCAAGGGACGTCAACAGGTACTCGGGCTGGGCTGTGACCGCCGTGCATAAGGGTAGCATGGAGGAGGCTATGGAACACCTCAGGAAGGCCTCCGAGGCGGCCAAGAGGCTGTTAGAGCTGGTGTCACCCTACCCGGAGCTGGCTAACGCGGGCTTCGCTACGTCTGCGCTCGCGGAGTACGCGGAAGCCTCCATATTCATAGGGATCGTGTCGGGGAGGGGGCTCCCATCCCCGAGCGAACTGGGAGTCGGCTACGTGCCCTACCTGCAAGGCCTGGGCGACGCTGTGGGAGAGCTGAGGAGGCTCGCTCTCGAGCTGGCTAGGAACGGCGACACAGGTACCGCCTGGAGGCTGCTAGAGGCCATGGAGGCTATATACCTCGAGCTGAGGGCTCTCGACTATCCCGAGGCCCTAGCGCCGGGGGTCAGGCATAAAGCGGACGTTGCTAGGAGGCTGGTCGACGACACCAAGGCGCTTCTCATAGAGCTAGAAGCTATGAAGGATTTGAAGTCAAGCTTAGAAGCCGCCGGGGAGGCTAGGTCCTAGCCCAGCCGCCTCTCCATGCTATATGAGGCCGCGTCGTGTCCAGGTTAAACCCTGGGAGCCTCAGGCTTCTCTCGGGGTGCGCTTAGCTTGGTGAAGGTAGACCCTTCAGAGTATAGGCTGGAGTTCTTCAAGGAGATGGGTTTCGAGAGGAGGGTCGGGAGGAAGTGTAAGGAGGCGTTCTGGACGCTGAACCCTGACTTCGAGGAGCCGCAGGATGCGCCGTGCGTAGAGTACTGGTTCAAGGACGTGCCGTCGAGGGGGCCTATGAGTGTCAGGGAGGCTAGAGAGGCGTTCATAAGGTTCTTCGAGGAGAGGGGTCACGCCAGGGTCGAGCCTAGACCGGTAGTGGCTAGGTGGAGAGAAGACCTCTACCTGACAATAGCGAGTATAGTAGTGTTCCAGCCCCACGTCACCAGCGGGCTTGTCCCGCCGCCGGCTAACCCGCTGGTCATAAGCCAGCCCAGCATAAGGCTTGAGGACATAGATAACGTGGGGCTGACCATAGGCCGGCATCTCACGAGCTTCGAGATGGCGGCGCACCACGCCTTCAACTACCCAGACAAGCAGGTGTACTGGAAGGAGGAGACTGTGAGGTACGCGTTCGAGTTCTTCACTAAGGTGCTCGGCATCCCTGGGGAGTTGATAGTGTTCAAGGAGTCCTGGTGGGAGGGCGGCGGCAACGCGGGTCCAAGCTTCGAGGTAGCCGTGGGGGGCTTAGAGCTGGCCACCCTGGTGTTCATGAAGTACAAGGTAGTCGAGGGGGGCTACGAGGAGATCCCAATAAAGATTGTGGATACGGGCTACGGGGTCGAGAGGCTGGCCTGGTTCACCCAGAAGACGCCCACAGCCTTCCACGCCGTCTACGGGAGCCTAGTCGACAAGTTTAGGACTAGGCTGGGGCTGGAGAGGCCCGAGGAGAAGCTTCTCTGGGCGGCCCATAAGGCTGCGGGCTCGCTCGACCCCGACGACCCGGAGAGCGTGAAGGCCTATTATAGGAGGGTGGCCGAGGACCTAGGCTCTAGCGTCGACGAGGTGAGATCTGCGCTGGAGAGGGAGGCCAGGCTCTACAGCATACTCGACCATACCAGGACTCTAGCCTTGATGCTAGCCGACGGCGTAGTGCCCAGCAACTCCGGCGAGGGCTACCTCGCGAGGCTCGTAGCCAGGAGGACGCTGAGGCAGATGCTAGCTCTGGGGGCGGAGGGGGTTAGCCTGGCCGATCTTGTTGAGATGCAGGTGGAGGAGTGGAAGCGCGACTTCCCGAGGCTGGCGGAGAACAGGGACTACATATTAGACGCTGTACAGCTGGAGGAGGAGAGGTTTAGGGAGGCGATCAGGAGGGGCTCACAGCTCGTCCTCAGGGAGATCAAGAGGAAGGGCTCGCTCAGCCTCCAAGACCTAGTTAAGATGTATGACTCGTTCGGAGTGCCCCCCGAGATAGTTGCTGAGATAGCTTCTAGGCATGGAGTTAGGGTTGAGGTGCCACACAACTTCTACTCTATAGTGGCGTCGATGCACAGGGGCCCCGAGAAGATCAGGGGCTACGGGTTCGAGAAGGTAGACCTGCCGAGGGAGGTTGTCGAGTGGGCTAGAGGCTTCTCGGAGACTAGGAGGGTCTTCCACGAGGACCCGTATGCGAGGACGCTTAAGGCGAGGCTCCTAGGCTCCATGGGGAGGTACCTGGTGTTCGACGCGACGATATTCTACCCGACGGGGGGAGGCCAGATCCATGACACGGGCTACGTTGTCATAGGCGGGCAGAGGTACAGGATCGTGGACGTGCAGAAGGTCGGCGACGTCATAGTGCACGTGGCTGACCGAGACGTGGCGGCTGAGCC
>JALUAM010000058.1 GCA_027051095.1 Acidilobaceae archaeon
CGGGGGCTTGGGGCGGCGTAGTGGTGGCTCCCAGGTTCAGCTTTGGCATGTACAGGGTTCTAGCCGAGGAGTCCGGCTCTAGGCTCGTGCGGGTTAACATGAAGCCTGAGGGCGAGGTGTGGGTGCTGGACTATGACAAGCTATTGGAGGAGTCCCGTAAGGCTAGGCTCGTAGTCGTAGATAACCCTAACAACCCGACGGGTAGCCTGCTTCTGGGCCCAGCTAGGGTAAGGGAGCTTGCACTGTCCACTCGAGGCCTAGTAGTCATAGATGAGGCATACTACGAATTCTCGGGCGTCACGATGGCGCCGCTGGTTGAAGAGCATGACAACCTGGTCGTTGTAAGAACGTTCAGCAAGGCTTTCTCTATGGCCGGCATGAGGATAGGTTATCTGATAGCCAGCCCGAGAATAGCATCGGCCGTCAAAAGGCTATTCCCGTTTCCTACGTCGACGCCCGGGCTAGCCATGGCAGCTAGAGCTCTGAGGAAGAGGAGCTACATGGAGTCCCTAGTCAAGTACATCCGATCTAAGAGGGAAGAGGTTAGGCAGGAGATCATAAACATGGGCATGATGGCGTTTAGGAGCGAGGCCAACTTCCTACTAGTCGATACGGGAATAGACGGGGCCGCGGAGAGGCTTAGAAGCCGGGGCGTGTACGTGAGGGAGACGGAGATTGGAAGTAGCTTCATAAGGGTCACAATAGGTAGCTCAAGGGACATGAGGCGATTTCTCAGGGAGCTTAAAGACATAGTTGCCGGCTAGTTGCAGGTCAGACCCGGTGGAGGCTCGTCAAAGCCCCCGGGGACGGGGGCTCTGGGACGTGCAAACCACATCATCCCCAGGCCTCTACTTGGGGGCTCTCGCCCCTATTTACACTAGCTTTCTGGCTAGCTTCGTGTAGTACCTGTGCTGAACGAAGGCTAGTATGGCGGCCCTAGCCGTGACGTCTAATGCCATCGCGAGCCATGCAGCCACCGCGCAGAGCCCGCTTGGGGCTAGGGCTGTGAGCGCGTGCGCCGGTGCAACCCTGAACGCGTAGAGGCCTAGGCTGTTTATCAGTGTGGGTGTCCTAGTGTCGCCTGCAGACCTAATTATCTGGGCCGACGTTATCGCTACGGCCAGCATGGGCTCGGTGGCAGCCGCTATGACGAGGTAGACCGTTGCTAGGGATGTGATCGTCGGGTCTTCTGAGAAATACGAGGCTATGAGAGGGGAGGCGACCGCGAGGAGAGCGCCCAGCACAGCACCTGCCAGAGCGGAAAGCTTAAGCAGCTCCCACGCGAGTATCCTCGACTTCTCGATCCTACCAGAGCCGACCTCCCACGATACCATGGCGCCGGCCGCCGTCGCTAGAGAGAAGAGAGGCATGAAGGCGAGGGACTCTACTCTGACGCCGATCGTATGGGCCGCTAGGGCTTCTTCGCCGCATGACGCCACGGCGGCTAGGTAAGCTAAGTTGCCCCCCACGAATAGGACCCTCTCAACCATGCTCGGGAAACCCAGTCTAGAAGCCATGACGGCTAAGCGGCCTGGCGGGAGCGGCTTTGGCCTCCCGGGCAAGGACAGGGCGGCCAGTGCTAGTATGAGCGTGGCAGTAGCCGAGGCGGCCACACTAGCGTAGGCCGCCCCCCTCACTCCTAGAGAGGGGAGTGGGCCCAGCCCGAATATGAGAATGGGGTCTAGGACTATGTTGACTATAGATGACGCGACGACAGACGCCATTATCGGTTTTGTTTTGCCGAAGGCTCTAAACGCGGCGTCGTAGATGAGTTGCGCGTAGTGTAGTGGTATGGCGGGCAGGCTCGCCCTGAGGTACTCAGCCATGTAGGGCGCGGCCTCCCCCGCTAGCCTAGCCGAGGCAGGGCCCATGGCGGCGTATACGCCCCCCGCCACTACTAACCCTAGGAGCGTCGAGGCCGTCAGAGACTCCCCTATGACCCTGGAGGCAAGGGCCTTGTCGCCAGACCCTATGGCCTGCCCCGCGAGCACGAAAGCGCCCATGTACACCAGGCTTGAAATAACCATCGCGAACCAGAGGAGGTAGCCCGCCGCGCCCACGCCGGCCAGCTCTAGGTAGCCGAGCTTTGACACGAAAAAAGCGTCCACCACCCATATGACGCTGAGGGAGGCGTCAGCTATTATCAGCGGCAGCGCTATCGCAAGCGCCTTGCGGGCGGCGCTCCAGTCAAGCCGCACGCTTCACCGCCGCTAGTCCCTCAGGAACTTCGACCTTATGTAGGAGTTGAAGTACTCGGGGTTTATGGGCTCTCCGAGGGCCCTCTTGACCAGCTCTTTCGGGGGGAACGTGCTACCCCACCTGTGAATCCTGTCCGCCAGGAACTCGCGGAGTCTTGCTAGTCCCTCCTCTGACCCTGCCAGCTTCTCGAGGCCTCCCAGCTCGCTGTCAACCTTCGCCTTGATCTGCGCGGCTATCACATTGCCCAGCGTGTAAGTGGGGAAGTACCCTATCGAGCCGTGGCTCCAGTGTATGTCCTGGAGGACACCGTCCCTGTAGCCCTTAGGCTTGACGCCCAGGAGCTCCTCCATCATGCTGTTCCATAGCTCGGGTAGGTCGCCAGCTTTGATCTCGCCGGCGACCATCATTTTCTCCAGCCTATACCTAAGATATATGTGGAAGTTATACGTCAGCTCGTCGGCCTCAACCCTTATCAAGCCAGGCCTCACAATGTTGAAGTACCTGTAAAGCTCCTCGTCGCTGTAGCCCTTGAGGAAGCTTAGGTGCCTCCTCAGAACGGGCGATATGAGCCCTGTGAACTCGCGGCTCCTACCCACCACGTTCTCCCAGAACCTGCTCTGGCTCTCGTGGACCCCGAGGCTGGCGCCGCCTGCGAGGGGGGTAGCCTTAAGCCTGGGGTCTACCTGTAGCTCGTAAAGTGCGTGGCCGAACTCGTGTATTACAGCGAAGAGAGTATGCCTGAAGTCTCTCCCTTCGTACCTAGTAGTTATCCTGACGTCTCCCACGCCCATGCTTATAGTAAATGGGTGGGGGCTCACGTCGAGCCTGCCCCTATCCCAGGGGTATCCAAGTACGTCTAGCACCTCCCTGTTCACGGCCTCCATGTCCTGCCTCCTGTACTCTACCTCCTCGAGGGGATGTCTCTCGGGGAAGTAGCCCGACGACCTAACCTTCTCCAGCACCGCCTTGGACTCGGGTATGATGGCGTCGAAGATTCTATCGACATCTTCGACTCTCAGGCCCTCCTCGTAGAGGTCGAGCAGAGCGTTGTAGGGGTGCCCCTCCCAGCCCAAGCTGTCGGCTATCTTTCTAGCATATTCTATAATCTTTTCCATGTAGGGCTTGAATATGGAGTAGTCGTCCTTAGCCTTGGCCTCTCTCCAGGCGTGGGTGGCTTCCTCCCTTAGTCTCGAGAACTCGTATAGGAGCTTCTCGGGTATGCTGGAGGCGATTCTAACCTCCCTCTCAATGACCCTCACAATGCCCTCCTCGTACTCGTTGAGCCCCTCCACCGACTTAGCCCTCTCCAAGGCCTTCTTCAGCTCGTCCCTCAACAGGAGCTTCCTCCTGAGGACCTGGAGCTCCGCCTTAGCTAGGGCCCTCTCCTCTACACCCCCGCGTGGCATGTACGTCTCGCTGTCCCAGCTCATAAGCGAGAGCGCGTGGCCTAGGGCCCAGACGGGCCTGTAGGCTTCCACTAGCTCGGCTATTTCCTGGTGCTCGAAAACGCCCGACTTCACCCTAGGGCACCGGAGGGTTGAGTCTGTGAGATGCGGGGCTGATAAGCTAGGCTACGATGCGACCCTCTTACCGGGTCTACCTCCTACCCCTCAGACCCGATCTGAGCCTGCTTATTATCAACTCTAGCAGGGGGTCGCCCTCCATCAGCCTCTTATAGCTGAATGGGGGGTTCCACCCCGGTATTACTCTTCTAATCTCCTCCAGGGTCACAGGCCTCTCATACATGACCGCCTCGAGGACCTCTATGGCCATGGCCCTCCCAGCACCCTTTATGTAGTTCCACGCGTCCTCGCCGACGCCAGAACCCGGAGTACTGGCTATACTCCACACCTTCTCCGGGGTAGCCTGTATCACCCTGCCAGCCCTGAACTCGCCCACGATACTCTTGATCTTCCCGCTCACGTAGACGACTATCACGCTGCCCTCCTCTATGGGGGGCACTCCTTTGAGCCTTCTCAGCTCGTACTTCTTCCTACCCGCGAAGATAGCCCTGGCATACTGGGGCTTAATACTCATTAAATATATAGGCTCTTCTAACAGCTCTTCCTCCATGCCCTGCACTCTCCAGCTATCACACCGCGGCGTAGGGGTAATTACGTATTGGCCTGCTAGCAGAGGAGTCTGTTGGGGGGTGCTTTGAGGGTCTACAGGGAGGAGGCTAGAGTCTCTACTTCCGGGCGCTTCGAGCTAGTAGATATCACGGATATCGTTGAGAGCATCGTCGCTAGGTCGGGCGTTAACGAGGGTATAGCCCACGTGTTCGTGCCCCACGCTACCGCCGCTATAATAGCTAACGAGAGCGAGCCAAGACTAGTCCAGGACATAATAGATGCTGTTAAGGCTATAGCGCCGCCCGAGAAGCCGTGGAGGCATAACGAGATAGACGATAACGCTCACGCCCACATAGCTGCTAGCATCATAGGGCCTTCCAGGTCGTTCCCCGTGTCGTCGGGCAGGCTTGTGAGGGGCACCTGGCAGAGCATAATGTTAGTGGAGCTCGACGGGCCCAGGAACCGCAGGGTCATAGTCACAGTCGTCGGGGTCTAGCATTTGAGTCCTGGGAGTAGCATATCCCTAGCCTCGCCGCAGAGCAGGTTCTTCACAGACCTGACCGCCTGCTCAGGGGCCTCGGCTAGCGGCTGCCTCACAGCCCTTGAGATAGGGGCTCCCATCTCGGCTAGAACACCCTTCAGCACGCTTTGGAGGCCGTAGGGTCTGGCCGCCGTCGATAGCCTCGCAGCCAGCCTAGAAAGCCTGGTTAGGGTCTTGGTGTCGCCGTCAGACCAAGAGTCGAGGATCCCCCTGGCTATCCCGGGGGCTACGTTGGAGAGGGCGTCGACAGCGCCGTCCCAGCCGTGGGCCAGCGCTAGGGGTAGGACCTCGAGGAGGCCTGCTAGAAGCTTGAAGCCCTCAACTCTATCCTTGACCGACGCCAGCCCGACTATGTAGGACGAGTCTGCGACGGTGGCCTTAATGCCCTCAGCCACGCCCTCGGAGGCTAGTCTCTCG
This sequence comes from Acidilobaceae archaeon, assembly GCA_027051095.1. Lineage (GTDB taxonomy): Archaea > Thermoproteota > Thermoprotei_A > Sulfolobales > Acidilobaceae > Aeropyrum. The sequence continues at coordinate 5,230 of JALUAM010000058.1, forward strand.
ACTACGTCGAGCGGTATGTTATAGCCCACGTGACTGGGTATAGTGTAGGCGTATATCGTGGCGTCTCCTGAGGCGAGGGCCAGCTTCTTGTAGAACTCGAGGATCCCCCCGGGCCCGGGGTTGAAGTATAGTGGAGGGGTCGTCATCACGTGGTCGGCTCCCGCCTCGCCCGCCCTCCTAGCGGCTTCGACAGCCTCCGAGACCCTAGACGTGGGTGTACCCGCGAACACCCTCACGGAGCCTCCTGAGACTTTAACGGCGACCTCGACCATGCCGCCTATCTCGTCAACCGTCAGCAGCTCCTTCTCCCCAGTGGTCCCGGCTATGAAGAAGCCGTCGACGCCGGCCTCAGCCAGCCTCTGCAAGAGCCATTCGAGGCCTTCAAGGTCTACCCTGGAACCGCCGTCCAGGTAGGGGGTTACAACGGGCACTACTAGGATGCCTGGCAAGTCCGCCCCACAACAGGGCTGGAGCCCGGCGCGGATATAACTTGTACATGTTAAAACCTATCTAGTCCCCGGGGTTAAGCGGCCCCCCTAAGCCATGATATTAACTCCTAGGTTGGCACGGTGGGCCGGGGGGCTCTGTGGGCGGCCGGCTGCGCGAGGTCCTTAGGGGCCTAGTGCCGAGGGTAATTGAGCACTCCAGGCTCGACTTCAGGGTTGAGGAAAAGCTGAGGTCCATGGGCCTCTGTGGGTCCAAGGCGATAGTGCTTGGGCTAGGCAAGGCGAGCGTCCAGATGACCCGGGGGGCCCTGTCCTGCGTGGAGCCGTCGGGAGGCGTAGTGGTGACCCTCAGGGGCCTGGAGGAGAGGGTTGAGGGCCTCGAGGTCCTGGGGGCAAGCCACCCCGTGCCCGACGAGTCCAGCCTCAGGGCAGCCGAGGCTCTCCTCGAGTGGGCGCGCTCCGCCGGCGCAGGAGACCTGGTCATAGTCCTAGTGTCGGGCGGTGGCAGCGCTCTCGCGGAGAAGCCTCTAGACCCTTTAACCCTAGACGACGTCAAGTCCACTGTCAGGCTGCTGCTGAGGAGCGGGGCTAGCATACACGAGATGAACACTGTGAGGAAGCATATCTCGGCTATAAAAGGTGGTAGGCTTGCGGCCGCTGCGCACCCCGCGAGGCTTGTGGGCCTCTACGCGAGCGACGTGCCCGGTGACAGGCTCGACGTGATAGCCTCGGGGCCCACCGTGCCCGACCCCACAACCTTCGAGGACGCGTTGCAGGTCTTGAGGAAGTATGGGTTACTAGGAGAGGTGCCTAGGCCCGTGGTAGAGCTGCTCGAGAGGGGGGCTAGGGGCATGGTCGAGGAGACTCCTAAGCCCGGCGATCCAAGGCTGGCTAGGGCCTCTAACGAGCTGGTCGCGGCCAACATGGACGTTCTCAGGGGGCTAACGGAGGACCTAAGGGGCATGGGGTTCGACACTGTGATACTTACCTCGAGGCTCGAGGGGGAATCACGCGAGGTTGGGAGGGCCCTTGCATCGATAACACTCGAGGCCCTTGAGAGGGGGGTCCCGGTGGAGCCCCCGGCCGCTATAATCGCCGGCGGCGAGACGACTGTAAAGGTCAAGGGCGGGGGGGTTGGCGGCAGGAACCTGGAGCTCGCGGCTTCCTGGGCTTTAGCAGTAGCCTATTGGAACCCTGAAGCCCCCGCGGCCATGCTAGCCATGGACACCGACGGGATAGACGGCTCGTCGCCCGCCGCGGGGGCCATAGTAGAGCCGTCAATGGTCGAGGAGGCTAGATCCATGGGGCTGAGCTTCCAGGACGCCCTAGACAGTAATGATACCTATACTCTCTTGAAGAAGCTGGGGGCCACGATTGAGACAGGGCCCACGGGCACTAACCTAAACAGCGTCGCCGTCATACTCGTCTCCCGCGAAGTGCGATGACAGCGAAGCCCAGGGTGTAGATTAGCGTTGCTGTGGAGACCGCGATCGTGGCAGCCTGGAACCTGTCCACGGCTACTAGGCCCGCCTCTATGAGCGAGTAAGCCAGCTCTCTAACCGCCTCATCGGGCGACCCGGCTTCGTAAGCCTCCGCTAGCGCCTCGGAAACCTCTGCCAGCGGCCTGAAGGCGGTGACAACGCTGTAAATACTGTACACGTAGAAAAGGCTACCGACCAGCATCACTATTAGACCCGCTCTCGCCCCCCTGGGCGGGTATTTGAGCGCGATCAACGTGTATATCACCGGTGACAGCAGAGGGGCGGCGTAGAGGTGGGTGAAGACCCACGTGCTCCTCACGGCGTCTAAGACCTCGGGGAGGGCTCCCCCGGCAACTCTTGATACCACGCTCGCCGTCGCCAGGCCTCCCGCTATAGCAGCGAGCCGGAGGCCCCAGCTAGCGGCGTTGTAGAGCCTTCTAGCCCAGCCGGGCCAGTACGAGGAGAGCCTCCACCACTCCGAGGCGAAGAGGAGTGTGCCTGATGCCCATAGGCCGAGGCCGAATGCTATGTCTAGGGCCTCGGAAGAGACAGTATTCCACGCCTCCTCCAGCGAGCCCAGCAGAACCGCCTCTATGCTCCTTGCGGAGCCGAGGCTCGCGGCCTCCAGGCCGGACTTAGCGGCTTCCAGGGCCTCCCTAACCCCCGCGAAGAGCCCTGTGAAGAAGACGATGTAGAAGCCCGCTATAGACTTCATAACGCCTCCCAGCAGGCCGCGGTAAGCGCTCAAAGCGTTCCTAGCCATGACTATACGCCTCTACCAGGGCGTCGAGAAGCGCCCCGCCAACCTCCAACTCGGCCCTCTCCAGCTCCTCCGGGCCTATCCTCTTGAAGCCTCCGGCGAGGCTATCGGACACTATGAGCACCGCGGCGGCCCTAAACCCCTTCACCCAGGATAAGGCGAATATAGAGGCGGCCTCCATCTCGACAGCCTTAAACCCCATCCCTCTCAACTCCTCCGCCAGGCCCGGAGTTTCCGCGTAGAAGGAGTCGCTGGTGAACACGGGGGCTAGGTGCACCTTCCTCTCTAGCCTCCGCCTCAGGCGCTCGTAGAGCCTGCCTGTAAGGACCGGGTCGGGCGACTGGGGCATGCATATCGGCTTGGCGCCCGCATACAGCCCCAGGCCTGAGGCCATGCAGAGAGAGCCCGCACCCGAGGCCACAACCACGTCGCCTACGTCTATGTCCGTGGAGAGGGAGCCGCAGGTGCCAAGCCTCACTACAAGCCTGGCCCCCAGGCTCACCAGCTCCTCCACGACTATGAGGGCGGAGGGACCTCCAATCCCGTGGGCGGCTAGGGTGACCCGGACGCCTCTCCAGAGCCCCGTGTAGACCGGGAACCCCCTCCTAGACGATACTAGCCTGGCGTCATCGAGGAGGCTGGAGAGCCTAGAGACTCTCCCCGGGTCGCCCGAGACTATAGCGACCTCGGCTACCTCTCCAGGCCTGGCCTCCAGGTGAACGGGCTCCCGCCTAGACACAGCGATGCGCTCCTCCAAGGCGGAGATTCGCGGCTCTGAGACTCTTCAACGTTTCCCTAGCTTGATATGAGAAGTGCGGCTATGGCTAGGTAAGCCGCTGACACCCCCACGTCTACGAGGGTAGTCACCAGCGGCGTAGACACTGAGGCGGGGTCGAGGCCTAGCCTGCCGGCTAGCAGTGGTAGTACAGCCCCCGCAAGGTCCGCCGTGACCACGGCCAGGGCGACTGTGAGCGCCACCACAGCCGCTATCGACAGCCCCGCGCCAAGGACCAACGCTATTAGGAGGGACATCGCTGCTAGGGCTGCTGCGAGTGCCGCCCCAGCTCTAAGCTCTTTGAGCAGCACCAAGGCTAGGTCCTCCAGCCTCCTCTCCGAGAGCTCCCCGAGGGCCATGGACCTCAGCACGATCCCCACGGCCTGTGTGCCCGCCCCTCCCCCCGACGCCATGACTAGGGGGAGGAAGGCAGCTAGCACTGCAGACCCCGCTATCACCGCCTCGAAGCTTTTTATCACGGCCGCTGTCGCAGCCTCTATGACCAGCACCGCCGCTAGCCAGCCAATCCTCGATTTGAACAGGTCCCACACGCCGGCCGGTACGTACCTATCCACAGCGGGCGAGGAGCCCGCGACCCTGGCTAGGTCCTCGGCAGACTCCTCGGCGAGCAGCCTGGCAACGTCTTCAACCGCTACTATACCGAGCAGCCTGCCGTCATCGGAGAGGACGGGCACCCTCCTAAGCCTATACCTCACCATGGCCCTCGCGAGGTCCTCGGCGTCGTCGCTCGGCGTAGCGGTGAGTGGCGGCCTCCTAGCCACGGCCTCCACGGGCTTGCCCGGGTCACTCGAGAGCAGGTCGCTGGCCTCTGCTAAGCCTAGGAAGGCGCCGGTCTCCGCGTCGACCACCGCAACAACATCTCTCAACTCGTAGCCGGGCCTAGTAAGCTCTCTCAGAGCGTCGGAGACGCTATCGTTAGACCTCACGGTGGGGAAGCTCACAGTCATCACGGAGGCTACTGAGCCCTCGGGGTGGGCCAGGGCTTCGAGAGCCCTCATCCTGTACTCCCTCGGGAGAAGCCCCGAAACGGCTCTAGCCACCGGCTCGGGCAGCCTGCCTATGACCTCGGCGGCGTCGTCAGGGCTAAGCTCCCTCAGCGCCCTGGCCACTCTCATGGGCCCCGCCCACGAGGCTATGGTTTCCAGCGCCTCACCGTCGGCGGCGTAGAGGACCTCGGCCAGCATCCTGGGAGGCAGGGATGAGACGACCCTCCTAGCGGCTTCACGCCCCATCCTCATAAGGGCGTCAACTATGCCCGCTGCTCCCGCGAACGGCTGGAGGGCGGCTGCCGCCTCGGGCTTAGACTCTAGGAGCCTGGCTAGGAGCGCCGAGGCCTCGGGGCCCAGCGCGGCTACGTCTATCCTAGCGCCGAGCCTTTCAGCAACCCTCCTTAGAGATTCGGCGAGGACCTCCGCCTCCCCCGGGTAGTCTACCACAAGAGCTATCCTCCCGACGCTGTCGTCCACGAAGGCTACACTTGCCACTATGTTGCCTCCTGCCTCCGCCACGCCCCTAGCGAAGGCGGCGAGGACTCCGGGCCTGTCGGGAGCTTCTATGTAGGAGAGAAGCCTTGGCATGGAATGGCTACCCGGGTTTGGTATCGCGGGCCGGCGGCTCGATTTAAACGGTAGCCCCTCTTGCCCCGGCCTCCGAGGCTATTAATGCCAGCGAGGCCGCGGTGGCTAGGATGTCAAGCGTGGCGCCCGGATTCCACCCCCTCGGCCTCCACTCCGCGTCGAGCCACTCCAAGGCCCTGGACGCCCCTATCCTAGCGGCTAGCCTCCAGGCCGCCCTAGCCTCTAAAAGCGCTTTCAGGTAAGCCTTGCCACCGTGCCTCGAGAATATCAGGGTGTCGCCGTAGGATGACAGTAGCCAGAGCAGGGCCCACCTGAGGGACTCCTCTAGGTCCAGGCCCTCCCACCTCATCAATGTAAGTATAATCCTAGACGCTGCTAGGCTCCTGGGATAGCCCTCGAGGATCTCGGCGTGCACTAGGTCCCAGGAGGCAGCCTCGAGGATCTCCCTCAGGCTAGCCCTGCGGGGCTCCCATACGTCGGGGGCCCTACCCTCGTAGCGGCCCTTCAAGTGGCTAGGCGAGAGGGTTGCAAGTACGCGGAGATATAGCTCGCCAACGTCGCCCCCGCAACTGAGAGCGCAGCGCGACGCCTCGACTGCTAGGACCTCGGGGATCCGCTGAGCCCCTCTTCCCAGGGCGGAGGCCAGCGGCAGGGCCATCATGAAGGAGCCAAACCCCACGTTCCTCCCCTTGAGGCCTAGGACCTCGGCCACAGACATGTAGCACGAGAGGCCGGCTTTGACGCCAGCCGTGCAGCCCCGGCGGCTGGAGGCCTCGCACGCCTCGTAGAGGCACTTAGCTGAGAAGGAGCCGTGCAAGGCGAAGTCGAAGACGTCCTTGTCGGGGTGGCCTACGAGCCTCGTGACTGCTCCCGGCTTTGGATGGACTAAGGGCTCCACAGCCATGCCGGACGCGATCAGCGCAACCGCGCTGCAACCGCCGGCCACAGCGAGGCCCCCCGAGGCGCGTCTCCAGGCCCCTGCAGCGGTGTACACTGGGTTGCGCCTAGAGACCTCACACTTTAACCAGAATACCCCTAAGAGCCACTGCAGCTTATGGGGGGCTGATGGTGGAGGGCTGCGAGGCTGTAAGGAGGGCCGCAGAGCTGGCTAGAATAGCGTTCACCGAGGACGAGATGGCTAGGCTATGTAGGGAAGCGTCTAGGATAGCAGAGTACTTGGCCAGCGTTGGGGAGGCCGTGAGAGGCCTTGACGTGAAGCCTTTGTACCATGTATGGGAGGAGGAAGGGGGGTTGAGGGACTTTATAGCGGACCGTAGGGTCGACGTGGCGAGCTTTCTACCAGCTGATAGGATCGACGAGGAGGGCAGGGTTAAGATACCCTGGAGGGAGGTCAGGTAGCCCTCTCGAGCTTAAATCCTCCTTGCACGCCCCGGTTACAAGTTAGGGGCCTCGACTGTGAGGAAGCTGCCCACAGCGTCTGAGCTCCTAGAGGAGTTCAGGAACGGCTCCCTAGACCCTGTGGACCACGCTGAGAGAGTGCTGGGGGAGATCGAGAGGTGGGAGGCCAAGGTCAACGCTTACATAACGATCGAGGCCAGGGAGGCCGTGATAGCCCAGGCCGAGGAGGCGGAGGAGAGGTATAGGAGGGGTGAGGCAAGGCCCCTCGAGGGCGTCCTCGTAGCCGTGAAGGATAACATATCCACAAGCTTCATGCCCACTACGGCGGCCTCCAGGATGCTGGAGGGCTATGTACCGCCGTTCAACGCGACGGTGGTGGATAGACTCCTAGAGGCCGGCGCCATAGTAGTCGGAAAGGCGAACATGGACGAGTTCGCGATGGGGTCTACTAGCGAGTTCAGCGCCTTCGGCCCCGTCAGGAACCCCTGGGACCTCGAGAGGGTGCCCGGGGGGAGTAGCGGGGGCAGCGCTGCCTGCCTCGCCTACGGCGGCTGCGACCTCAGCCTCGGCAGCGATACGGGGGGTAGCATTAGGCTCCCGGCGGCTTACACGGCGACGGTCGGCCTGAAGCCGACTTACGGCCTCGTGTCCAGGTACGGGCTGATACCCTACGGCAACAGCCTGGAGCAGATAGGCCCCATGGCTAGGAGCGTTAGGGACGTAGCACTGCTCCTAGAGGTCATAGGGGGCTGGGACCCCAAGGACGCTACAAGCCTGAGGGTGAAGCCTCCCAGGCTCTCCGCCCTGGAGCCCGCCGAGCCGGGCTCCCTCAGGCTCTGCGTGCCCAGGGAGATGGTCGAGGGCGCGGAGGAGCCAGTGGCCAAGGTGTTCTGGAGGCTCATGGAGAGGCTCGACTCCGAGGGGTTTGAGGTAGAGGAGGCGAGGCTCCCCTCCGCCTCAAAGGCACTCCCAGCATACTACACCATAGCCCTCGCGGAGGCGGCAAGCAACCTGGCGAGGTACGACGGCGGCCTCTACCCCAGGGGCGACGTGGAGCCGGGCGACTACTGGAGGCACGTTGCCGAGGCGAGAGCCAGGGGCTTCGGCTGGGAGGTCAAGAAGAGGATAGTGCTCGGCTCCTACGTGCTCAGCGAGGGCTACAGGGACGAGTACTACGTTGCGGCGACGAAGGTCAGGAGGCTGGTGAGGGACGAGGTCCTCAGGCTGGCTAGGAGGTGCGTGATAGCGAGCCCCGCAGCCCCCATACTCCCTCCCAGGCTTGGCGAGAGGATTACAGACCCCCTCCTCCTCTACGCGATGGACGTCTACACGGTCGTAGCCAACCTGGCCGGGGTGCCCGCGTTAGCCATGCCGGCGGGCTTCCATCACGGCCTCCCGGTGGGGGTCCAGTTCATGGCGGGCAAGCTCGAGGAGGACCGGCTGGTCAGGCTAGGCCTATTCGTGGAGGAGCTTACAGGCCTCAGGGGGGTGGCGGCGGGTGAAGGCTAGGATAGGCCTGGAGATACACGTTCAGCTCAGCGAGGCCGGCACCAAGCTCTTCTGCGACTGCGACTCCGAGTACAGGAGGTACCCTCCTAACAGGAACGTCTGCCCGGTGTGCCTGGGACTCCCCGGCGCACTACCGGTGCCAGGCAGGAGGCCCCTAGCCCTAGCGCTCGCAGCGGCCAAGGCATTCAACTGCAGGATACCTGAGTGGATAGTATTCACCAGGAAGCACTACTTCTACCCTGACCTCCCCAAGAACTACCAGATCACGCAGTTCGAGAAGGTCGGCGGCGCCCCCGTCTGCCTCGGGGGCTATGTCGAGTTCCTGAACACGGACACGTGGGAGTGGGTGAGGGTCGGGATCAGGAGGATCAACCTGGAGGAGGACCCGGGCAGAACCTACTACGAGGGCGACATAATGACGAGCAGGTACGCCCACGTGGACTTCAACAGGAGCGGTGTCCCCCTGCTAGAGATAGTCACCGAGCCGGAGGTCAGGAGCCCAAGAGAGGCGAGGCTACTAGTAGAGTACATACTGTTGACGCTGGAGTACATAGGTGCGACGAATCCGAGGCTGGAGGGCGTGTTCAGGGTCGACGCTAACGTGAGCGTTGAGGGAGGGGAGAGGGTCGAGATAAAGAATATAGGCTCGACGCTTGACGTAGAGAAGGCGCTGCGCTACGAGATCAAGAGGCAGGCTATGGTGCTGGAGAGGGGTGGCAGGGTTGAGAGAGAGACCCGGCACTGGGACGCTGAGAGGGGCGTAACCAAGCCGCTGAGGTATAAGGAGGAGGAGGCCGAGTACCTCTACTTCCCGGACCCCGACTTGCCGCCGGTGAAGGTTACCGGCGACCTGCTAGCTGAGGCCGAGAAGCTCGCCTCCAGGAGCCCGAGAATGATCTACGAGGCTGTGGAGTCCCTCGGCGTCAGGAGGGAGGTGGCCTGGAGCATAGTGTCCTCGCCCCCAGCCGCTGAGAGGTTCCTCGAGGCCGTGAAGCTGGGCGGGGACCCGCAGGTCCTGGCCAGGATGATCGGCGTCGACTACAAGGGGGAGCTGAGGGAGAGGGGCCTCGACCCAAACGACCCCTCCCGGTGGCCCCCCGCCGAGACTCTAGCCCAGCTATCAAAATTGGTCTCCTCCGGCGAGTACACCTACGACTCTATAAGGGGCCTCGTTCTCCCCAAGCTAGCCGAGAACCCCGGGGCCGACGTGAAGAGCGTGCTCCCCGAGAAGGTCTCAGACGTGGATGCGCTCGTAGAGGAGGTCCTGAGGAGGGAGGTCAAAGCCGTGAAGGACTACCTATCCGGCAAGGAGAAGGCGCTCAACTATCTGGTAGGCGCGGTAATGAGGGCTGCGAGGGGCAGAGCCCTGGACCCCAGGGAAGCTAGGAGGAAGCTGCTGGAGAGGCTAAAGGCCATGAAGGAGGGCTAGGACCTAAACCGGCCGTCCGCATGCCTAGGTCCTAGACTCTCTAGACCTCAAGGCTATCCTAGGCTCGCCAGAGTACCATTCAGGGTTTATCCCGCGGGGGCCGCTGGCTAGTATGAAGCCCCGGGTAGGCCCTCTGACGGGCTGGTAGTCCACGTCCTTGAAGAAGGCCCAGAGTATCGCGGCCAGCCCCGCTACATCCCACATCCTAATCTCAGCCACCACGCTATCGCCGGTCACATGGTCGATCACCAGCCTCTTAAAGACCCCCCTGAAGGGGTCGTAGCCGGCGTGGTAGCTCGCGACTAGCCTATCCTCGCCTGCCTCCTCGGCCAGCACCTCCCTATAACCCCTTAAGTAACATATATCGTATATCCTGTCCCCCTCCTCTATTACAACGACGCCGTCGCTTTCGAGGCAAGAGGCCATGCCCGCGGCAGCCTTAACCATCTGGTAGGGGTCTAGGTGCGGAGCGCTAAGCCCATACACGATTATTATGTCGAAGGGGCAGGCCGCGATGGCAGGCAGATCTTCAATGCGCCCTTTAACGGTGTAGGGCTTTAATCCCAGGAGCCCGCTGAAGTAGCTTGATGCCCGCTTCAACGCACTCTCCCTAACATCGAGCACAGTTACCTCTACATCAGCTACGTTAGCCTGCTCCTTGAGGGCGAGAGCCACCGAGGCCCCTCCAACCCCGATGCCTCCCATAGCGTCTAGCACCCTAACCTTCCCCCTATGCTTGAAGCGCGAGAGCCACGGGTGGCCTAGCAGGCCCCCTAACAGCTTCTTACCCTCCTCCACTCTAGCCTTGAACGACTCCGGGTCCTCACGCCAAGGAAAGACCCTGTAGAACCTCTCCATGTCGACCACGGCTTCCACCGCTCAACAGCCTCTCTCAAGTAGAATTTAGAAGAGAATCTGGAGAAGAGGTTGAATGCTGGCTCCCTTAGACGCGAGGCTTGCACTAAATTATCATCTAAGCAATAAGGTTATTATAGATACTATCAATAGAGTTATGACCGAGCCGGTCAGCACTAGCGTAGTCCTCGCTATATAGTCCATCCTTTTGCCTAGCTCATCCATCCTCTTGTCCAGCGCGTCTATCCTCTTATCTAGAGCGTCGATGCGCCTGTCCAGCGCGTCTATCCTCTTATCCAAGTCACTTATCCTCTTGTCCAGCATGCCTATCCTCTTATCCAAATCGGATACACGAGCGTCGAGAATCCTCTCCAGCGACTCGACGCGCTTTGCGAGCTGGGAGAGAGCCTCCTCGACCCGGGAAACCCTCTCTCTGAGAGAGGATACCTCACCCGTAAGCCTGGCGACATCGCCTCTTACCCTCTCTATATCGCCTCTAATCCTATCGATGTCGCCCCTTGTTGCGACGTCGCGCAGTACAGCATTGATTATGGCGAGCCTGACGTCTTCATCGATTACTAGCAGCTCTGCCAGCCTTTTACGGGCCTTAGCGTCCTCCTCGAAGAGCTTCACAATATCCTCTGCCGAGAGGCCTGTCGCCAAGCAACGGGCACCCCAAGGCATTAATTTAACCGAATAACATTAAAAGGTAAATCGTGTCCGAGCGTCGCGATGCCCTCCCGCCCACGGCTGCGCGGCCCGTTACTCTGCACTGCAGCCGGGGCCAGCTAGCATGGAGCCGACTGTCATGAGTATTATGCCCAGCAGGCCTGAGAAGAACGCGACGCCCTGAGACTCAACGTCCTCGATGGACTCTGTAATCCATATGAGGACTGCGAACGCGTAGACGGCGACGCCTAGCCTCCAGAAATCTAGCTTCCATGAGCCGGGCACCGAGACCACCAGGCGATCAGCAGTTATCATTTAATAATATTATTTATATCGACAATTCGGCATTTCTCGAGGCCCTATCTCCCGGGTCGGGTTACGCCAGGTTTACCCTCGGAGAGGAGGGTTGTAAAGGCCCGTGGGAGGGCTTAAACCCAGTTTACCGCTGTTTAGGCGTAGTAGGGTAAGTCGGGGGTGCCGGCCCCACGGGGTTCTACGGCCTTGGCTAAGCGCGGCGACCCTATCGAGGAGAAGGTGTACGAAATATACGGGGAGGTTGTGGGCTCGGGCAAGCCTGTGAGGAGCCCGAGCCTAGCTGTAAGGCTGCTCGAGGAGAGGTACAAGCTTGTCGTGAGCGAGACTGTTGTCAGCATAGTCTACGCAGCGTTCATGAACGGTAGGCCTGTGCTCTTCGAGGGCCCCCCGGGCACGGGTAAGACTGAGATAGGTGAGGCTCTCCTGGAGCTGTGGGCTGGGAAGAAGCCCTTCATACTCCCTTGCAGCGAAACCTATGACGAATACAAGGTTGTGGGAGACTTTCACCCGGTTATGGCTATGAGAAAGGGGTTCAACGAGGAGAGCTTCATACCCCGCCCCCTTCTAGCCGCTCTCATACTGGATACGGGGGTCCTGGTCGACGAGATCAGGAGGAGCAGCGAGGAGTTCCAGAACATGTTGTTAGACGTGATAGACAAGAGGAGGATTGTCGTCCCGGAGTTGAGGAGGGTCTTCAGGGCCCGGGGCACCGGCTTCCAGATGATATTCACCAGCAACCCGGAGGACATAGCTCAGAACGAGCTGAGCGACGCGTTCTTGAGGAGGGTTGTGAGGGTGAGATTCGACTACCCGCCGAAAAGCGTTGAGGAGAGGATACTCAAGCTTAGGGTGGATGGTGAGCCTCAGCTGAGTGACGGAGTGAGGGGGCTCATACTGGAGGCTGTTAGGAGGCTCAGAGAGTCAGGGGTTGCTCACAAGCCTGGCACGGCGGAGGCCGTTGCCTGGGCCAGGCTTGCCCAGAGCATAGCTAGGCTTAGGGGCAAGAGTAGGGTTGGCGTTGAGGAGCTAGCTGAAGCTGCTATGAGCGTGCTCGCGAAGAGGCCCGAGGACGAGGAGGTTGTATCGGAAGTCTTAAGGGAGGTCCTCGGCGTTGAGGTACTATAAGGTCGATGAACTGATCTCGTCGCTACCCCTAATCGCGGAGAAGCTCAGGTCAAGGGGCTTCAGGGTAGGCGTATCCGAGGTTGTAGAGCTGGCTAGGCTTGCCAGGGCCTATGCTGACCTCAACAGCAGGGACGCTTTGAGCGAAGACGAGGTTGCGGCGATAGCCTATGCCGTCATAAAGGAGCCTGGGGGTGACAGGGCGTTCCTCGAGGAGCTCAGGGGCGTCACTGCCTCGAGGAGGGTCTCGGAGGCTGCTGAGAGGATAGAGGCGGAGATAAGCGAGAAGCTGAGGATACTCGGCGTCTCGCCAGGCTGGAGGGTCTCTAAGAAGAAGGCGGGGAGGAGGGGCAAGGAGGCCCTGGCGGCCTACCTGCAGCTCAGGAGGATAGGCGTCATAACGGGGAGGCCGGGCAACGAGAGGGTGGCAGACCCGAGCGCCATCAAGGCGATCTCCCTGAGGCTGGCCATGAGGGGCTTCGAGAGCCTAGAGGAGGCTTACAGAGAGCTGAGGCCCATGAGGGGGCGCGACTACGCGCTGATGGAGGCGGAGGCGGGCCTTCACCCGGGCCTGGGGGGGCTCGACGAGAGGCGCCTCGTGGAGCTTGGCTGGGCCGCTGCGAGGAAGGGTAACAGCCAGTTGCTGAGGAGCGTGGCCCGCGAGCTGGCAAGGAGGGTGGAGGCGGGGAGGGTCTCCAGGCTCGAGGACGCATTCAAGCTCCTGAGGGCCTCGGGGATGCTGGACTCCAGGCTGGCGAGCGAGATGATAGCGGGCGACCCGGGCCTCGTGGAGGAGGCTCGCGGGCTCCCGCCGAGGGAGTTCGCTAGGATCGTGGCTAGGGCTGCCGAGATGGCGGGGGTTGAAAGGGCCGGGGAAATAGTTGCCAAGGCGCTGAGGTCCTCGGGCCCCGGCGAGGCCGTGGAGATCCTCTCTAAGGTGCCGCTCGAGTCTCTCTGGGCGGTCAAGAAGCACCCCCTGAGGGGTGCGGAGGCGCTGGCCTTGGAGGCTGCGGCGGCGGCTGCGAGGAGCCTGGTAAGCGCGATAAGGTACCTGGAGACTGGGAATGAGGGCTGGAGGGATATGGCCCTAGAGGAGTCGGAGAGGGCTGCGAGGCTCGCGGCCAGGGCTAAGAGCGAGGGCGCCAAGATACCCGACCCCTCGAGGACCGAGGCGCTGGCCAGGCTGGCCGCGACGATAGCAGGCGGCTCCGAGCACATAGGCGAGTCCGTGGTCGACGCGATAGCCAGGAGGCTCGGCCCCTCAGAGGCCGTGAGGGTGCTGCGGGCAGCTTATGCCAGGGCGGAGAGCGAGGAGGCTCGCAGGCTGCTGGCCCAGAGCCTGGAGAAGCTGTTGTCGAGGCTTGCGTCTAGGGAGGGCCTCGTGCTGCTGCCGCGCTGGCGCTTGAGCCCTCGCAGGGGGAGGGTTGACGTCAGGAGGAGCATATACTTGATGGCGAGGCAGAGCCCCAGGCCCCTCGTGTTCAGGGAGAAGGAGAGGGCGTCCAGGATAAGCCTCGTGCTGGACGTGAGCGGCTCCATGATAGACTACTCCTCGTGGGCCCTGGCCGTATCGCTGCTCTTCGCGAGGAACGTTGAAAGAGTCGTAGTCTTCTCCCATAGAGTGAGGGTGGTTGAGGGGCCCCTGAAGCCCAGGGAGCTGGCCGAGGTCCTACTCTCAGCCGAGTTCAAGGGGCTCACTAACATATCGGCTGCGCTGAGGGAGGCCGGCCACTCCAGGTCTAGGAGGATAGTAGTCGTGACCGACCTCAAGCAGACCGTGGACGACGAGCCAGTGGCAGCCGCCGTCAAGAGGCTCGTGTCCTCGGGGAGGAGGGTCGTGTTCATATCGCCGCCCACAGCGCCCTGGGAGGAGGTGGAGGCCGTGGAGAGGGCTGGGGGCAGGGTCACCGTGGCCTACACGCCCAGGCAGGCGGCTCTCAGGGTTCTTAGGATGCTCCTCAGGTAGCGCCGCCGGGAACCCCAACCTTAATAGTAGCCGGCACTAGATCATATCAGCCCGGGCCGCGGGTGGCATGTGATGGCGCTTGAGATGAGGCCCGAGTGGAAGAAGTTCAGGTATAGGGGTAAGACGCTAGAGGAGCTAATGAAGATGAGCCTGGACGAGCTGGCCGAGCTGCTGCCTGCCAGGCAGAGGAGAAGCCTCAAGAGGGGGTTCACGCCAGCCCAGTTCAAGCTCCTCATGAAGATCAGGAAGATCAGGAAGAAGCTTGAGGAGGGCAAGCTGAAGAAGCCCCCTGTGATCAAGACTCACGTACGCGACATGATAATCCTGCCCGAGATGGTAGGGCTCACGATAGCCGTCTACAATGGGAAGCAGTTCATACCGGTCAGGATCGTGCCCGAGATGATAGGCCACTATCTGGGCGAGTTCAGCCACACGACCAAGATAGTGCAGCATGGAGAGCCGGGCTTGAAGGCAACCAAGAGCAGCCTACACGTGGCCAGCAAGGGCTAAACGCTCTAGCATCCACCCTCTGCTGGGGTGCCCTATTGTGCCCAGGTGGAGCTACTCGCTCAAGTTCAGGGACGAGTCTAAGATAGCCAAGGCCATGCTATGGGACGTGCCAGTGCACCCTAAGATCATGGCTGAGGTAGCAAGAGCCATAAGGGGGATGAAGCTATCCGAGGCCAAGGCGTACCTCGAGAGGGTAATCAGGCTAGAGGAGCCGGTACCCTTCAGGAGGGCTCACGGGAAGCAGGCTCACAGGAGGGGGCTGGCCGACAAGTGGGGCTGGCCGGTGGGCAGGTATCCGGTCAAGGCGGCAAAGTACATGCTCAAGCTCCTAGATAACGTTGAGAATAACGCTGAGTATAAGGGGCTCGACCCGGAGAAGCTGAGGATAATACACGTGGCCGCTCACAAGGGGATCACGCTGAAGAGGTGGATGCCCAGGGCCTGGGGCAGGGCTACGCCTAAGAACAGGGTTCACAGCCACGTAGAGGTGATAGTCAGGGAGGAGTGAGGTCGGAGAGCCATGCCCTCCAGGATAACCAGGTACTTCCTTAACCAGGCGTTCATTAAGGCTAAGCTGGACGAGTACCTGGCCCAGAACTTCTACGAGGCCGAGTATGCGGGCGTCGAGGTCGCCCAGACTAGCCTCGGCACCACGATCAGGATCTACGCTAACAGGCCCGCCCTGATAATAGGTAGGAGGGGCGCTACTATAAGGAGACTTCAGGCGGTGTTCGAGCAGGTCTTTGGCCTCCCCAACCCGAGGATAAGGGTTGATCAGCCGCCCGACCCGGAGCTGAACGCCAGGATACAGGCATTCAGGATCGTTAGGTCCATAGAAAGGGGCTATCACTTCAGGAGGGTCGCGTTCGCGGCCCTCAGGAGGATTATGGCTGCGGGGGCGCTTGGAGTGGAGATCAAGATCAGTGGTAAGCTGACGAGCGAGAGGGCCAGGTTCGAGAAGTACAGGGCGGGTAAGGTCTACAAGGCAGGCCACAAGGTCGACGAGCTGGTGGACAGGGCTGTGGCTTACGCGAGGCTGCCTAAGGGCGTGATAGGAGTCGAGGTTATAATAGTCAGGCCGGGCAAGCCCGGCGACTACATAAGGATCAAGAGCCCCGAGGAAGTCAAGGACGTTGTCGAGAAGATCAGGGCCGAGCTGGAGGCGGCCGGGGAGAAGGCTGTCACGGCTAAGACCCTGGAGGAGCATATGGAGGCTGCGAGGCCCGTGGAGGGCGAGGAGGCTGAGGAGTGATGGGCAAGTTCAAGATTAAGCCAGACGAGATCAGGAGGATGAGCCCGGAGGAGAGGGAGAGGCTTCTGAGAGAGCTGAAGATGAAGCTAGCGGTTCTGCGTTATAAGGCAGCGGCGGGCACCCTCGAGAACCCCGGCGAGCTCAGGGAGACCAGGAGGAACATTGCGAGGATACTAACCATAATCAACGAGGAGAGGAGGAAGGCGGAGAAGGAGGGTAAGCGCAAGGGCTGAGCGCCCCGATGCCCCTAAGGCCTAGGCCGCCTCCCCCTTTCATACTCGCCGGGCTTAGAGTCAGGGTTGAAAGGCACCCGGATCCAGGCCTTGTAGGCCTGGAGGGCGTCGTGGTGGAGGAGTCGAGGAGGGCTCTGCGCGTCCTGACGAGCGATGGGAGGCTGGTGACGGTTTTAAAGCACTCCTCCACGCTCCTGGTCGAGTCGCCCGATGGAGGCTATATAAGGGTACGGGGCGAAGAGCTACTGGGGGACCCCGTGGAAAGGTTGAAGGAGTACAGGTGGAGGGCTGGTAGGAGATGCCGAAAATGAAGCCCCTGAAGAACCTCAAGGTGCCGGGAGTGGAGCCTCCGAGGGAGAGGTGCGAGGACCCCAACTGCCCCTGGCACGGCACGCTCAGGGTCAGGGGCGTCATACTCGAGGGCACGGTGGTGAAGGCTAGGGCGAAGAGGATGGTAGTTGTGAGGCACGACTACCTCTACTACGACAGGAAGTACAAGAGGTACGAGAGGAGGAGTAGCAAGATCCACGCTCACCTGCCCGACTGCATAAAGGTCAAGGAGGGCGATAAGGTGGTGATAGGTGAGTGCAGGCCACTAGCTAAGACCGTCCGTTTCGTTGTTCTCGGGGTGGTGGGTAAGAGGTAGAGGGGGTGGGCCTGGTATGCCCAAGAAGAAGAAGTACGGTGCTACCCTCTCGAGGTTCGGCGTTAATACGGGGCTACAGGTGGGTAGCTACGTGTCGGTTGCTGATAACAGCGGGGCCAAGGAGGTCATGATAATAGCCGTGCCCCAGGTGAAGACGAGGCTGAGGAGGCTCCCCGCGGCTGGTGTGGGCGACCTGGTAGTGGTCACGGTTAAGAAGGGCACTCCTCAGATGAGGAAGCAGGTCACCTACGCGGTGGTGGTGAGACAGAAGAGGCCCTTCAGGAGGCCCGACGGCACATGGGTCGCCTTCGAGGATAACGCCGTGGTCATAGTGAACCCTGACGGGATGCCGAGGGGCAGCGAGATTAGGGGACCGATAGCTAGGGAGGCCGCCGAGAGGTGGGAGAGGATAGCCAAGATAGCCTCCATAATCGTCTAGGAGGTGCCTGCTAGTGCCAGTACTGACTAAGAGCAAGCAACCCCGAAAGCAGAGGAAGGCCTTCTTCAACGCGCCGCTCCATGTAAGGCAGAAGATGATGTCGGCGCCGCTCAGCCCCGAGCTCAGGGAGAAGTATGGGATTAGGAACCTGCCTGTGAGGAAGGGCGACAAGGTTAGAATAATGAGGGGCGACTTCAAGGGCCATGAAGGCAGGGTCGTCAAGGTTGACCTGAAGAGGATGAGGATCTACGTGGAGGGCGTCACGATAAAGAGGAGCGATGGGACGCCCGTGTTCAGGCCCATACACCCCTCAAACGTCATGATAATCGAGCTGGACCTGAGCGACGAGTGGAGGAAGAGGATCATCGAGAGGAGGAGGAAGGCGAGGGAGCAGCTGTTGAAGGCCAAGGCGGCTAAGGAGGCTAAGGAGGAGGCCGCGGCTGGAGGCGGCGAGGGAGAAGCTGGGGCCGAGAAGACTGAGGAGTCGTCGGGCCAGGGCGGCGGGGGTGCTCAGTAGTGGCTAGGATGGGGGGGCAAAGGAGGCTTAAGAGGCTAGCAGCGCCCAGGTTCTGGCCCATACTGAGGAAGGAGTATAAGTGGACGGTGAAGCCGAGGCCCGGCCCTCACCCAATGGAGAGGAGCCTGCCGCTCCTGATAATAGTGAGGGACGTGCTCGGCTACGCGCAGACGGCTAGGGAGGCTAGGAAGCTTATAAACGAGGGCCACTTCAAGATCGACGGGAAGGTTAGGAAGGACTACAAGTTCCCCGTGGGCTTCATGGACGTACTGGAGATAGTGGACACGGGGGAGGCCTACAGGTTCCTGCCGTACCCCGTCAAGTTCTTCAAGTTGCACCCGATTAAGGGCGAGGAGGTCAGGCTGAAGCCGGTTAGGATTGAGAATAAGACGACTGTGAAGGGAGGGCACATACAGCTTAACCTCCACGACGGCAGGAACATACTGATAAGGGTTAAGGACCCGACTAACCCCGTAGAGGACGTGTACAAGACCATGGGTACGCTGTTGATCACCGTGCCCGAGCAGGAGATCAAGATGTACCTCCCGTTCCAGAAGGGCAACCTCGCGATCATAATAGGCGGGAGGAACGTGGGCAGGGTCGGCAGGATAGTGGAGGTGAAGCCGGGGTGGGGCAGGAAGAGGACGCTAGTGACCCTCGAGGACGCCGAGGGTAACCTGTTCCAGACGACGCTTAACTACGTGTTCGTTATAGGCTCGGACAAGCCGGTTATAAGCCTGCCGGAGGGTGCGTGGAAGTGAGCGCCCCAGGACTGCCCATACCTCCCGAGAGGGTGGCCGAAATATTGGAGGACTGGAAGAAGAGGCCTATGAGGAAGCCGAGGATAGTCAAGGTTACGGTGAACATAGGGCTGGGCGAGAGCGGGGAGAGGTTGCAGAGAGCGGCGCAGGTCCTCGAGGAGATCACCGGCCAGAAGCCCGTCTTCAGGAAGGCTAAGAAGACTATAAGGGCGTTCGGCATCAGGAAGGGGGAGAACATAGCGGTTATGGTGACCCTCAGGAAGGAGAGGGCCATGGAGTTCCTGAAGAAGGCTTTCGAGGCCATAGGCTACAGGCTCAAGACGAGCAGCATAGATGAGCACGGCAACGTCAGCTTCGGTATAGAGGAGCATATACTGATACCGGGTGTCAGGTACGACCCGAGGGTCGGGATCCTGGGCATGGACGTGGCCATAACGATACAGAGGCCCGGGCACAGGATAGTCGAGAGGAGGAGGGCTAGGAGGAAGAGGGTGCCCAAGAGGCATAGGGTTACCAAGGAGGAGACCATGGTGCTTCTGAACCAGCTCTTCGGCGTCACATTCTACTAGCGGGGGTGGGGTGGAGGTGGCTAAGTTCAGGCCCCCTAAGCCCAAGAGGATGGGTAGGGGCGCCCAGAAGTGCAGACGTTGCGGGTCCAGGGACGCCGTGATACAGAAGTACGGCTTGTATCTTTGCCGCCAGTGCTTTAGGGAGATAGCCCCTCTCCTAGGATTCAAGAAGTATAGGTAGGGGGAGGCCTGGGAGCCATGGTAATGATGGATACGCTTGCTAACGCGCTCGCGACCATAAAGAACGCTGAGATGAGGGGTAAGAGGGAGGCAATCATAATGCCTGCTAGCAAGCTGATAGGTGCTGTGCTGAGGGTACTCAAGGAGGAGGGTTATATAGAGAGCTTCGAGTATATAGACGATGGCAGGTGGGGCAAGTTCAGGGTCAGGCTGCTAGGCAGGATAAACGAGATAGGCGTCGTTAAGCCCCGGATGCCCGTGAGCTACAGGGACCTTGCCAAGATGCCGGAGTCTCTGAGGAAGTACCTGGCTGGAAGGGACGTAGGCATACTGATACTTACAACCAACCAGGGCGTCATGACCCATAGGGAGGCGCTGAGGAGGAGGATCGGCGGCATAGTCATAGCATACGTCTACTAGGCAGCCCGTATATTTTAGGTCTGACACGGCTAATCTATTCCTCCCCGGGCCTGGAGGGCTAGGCGGGTATGGCTAAGGACGTCGTAGCCTCGGTTGAGGTTGAGATACCAGAGGGCGTTGAGGTGGAGGTCGAGGGCGGCAGGGTAAAGGTTAGAGGGCCTAAGGGAGAGCTGGAGAGGGACTTCAGCCACGCCAAGGGGGTTCTAATTAGGAAGGAGGATGGGAGGGTCGTAGTGGAGTCTTACTTTGCCAACGCGAGGAAGAGGGCTCTCGTGGGCACGATAGCCGCGCACATAAGGAACATGATCAGGGGTGTGAAGGGCGGGTACAGATATAAGCTGAAGATAATCTACGCCCACTTCCCCATGAAGGTCGAGGTCCAGGGCGACAAGGTGGTGATAAGCAACTTCCTGGGCGAGAAGGCCCCCAGGATCGCCAAGATACTCCCGGGGGTCACTGTCAGGGTTGAGGGTCAGGATGTGATAGTTGAGGGCATAGACGTAGAGGCGGTGGCCCAGACAGCGGCCAACATAGAGCTTGCAACCAAGGTCAAGGACAAGGATAGGAGGAAGTTCATGGACGGCATATACATCTACGAGAAGGAGGTGATAGAGGAGTGAGCGGGGAGGCTGGAAGGGGGCCGAGCCTGGAGGAGGCCCTAGAGGCTAGGAGGAGGGTGCTGGAGAAGCTGAGGGAGCTGAGGAGGCTGCAGAAGAGGCTGGCCGAGAAGAAGAGGGGTAAGCCGGAGTTCCTCCGCTACCTTAGCTGGAAGTTCTGGAAGTTCGAGAGGAGGGAGTACTGGAGGAAGCCTAAGGGCATTGACAACAAGATGAGGCTGCAGCTCAAGGGGTATCCTCCCATAGTGAAGTCGGGCTACGGCAGCGACTCGAGCCTGAGGGGCCTCCACCCCAGCGGCCTGGAGCCTGTGGTGGTGAGCAGCGTGAAGGACCTGGAGGGCCTGGACCCTGAGAGGCATATAGTCTACATAGCGTCTACAGTCAGCATAAGGAAGGCCATGGAGATTAGGAGGGTGGCCGAGGAGAGGGGCTTCAGGGTAGCTAACTAGAAGGGGGCTGGGCTTTAGGGAGTGTAGGGGGTGCCTGCATAGTGGACTACAGGCTGCAGAGGAGGCTTGCGGCCGAGGTCCTAGGCGTGGGCGAGAAGAGGATCTGGATCAGCCCTGACCCGGAGCACGCTGAGGAGATAGCCAACGCTGTCACCAGGAAGGACGTAATGGCGCTGATAAAGAGGGGGCTCATAAGGGTGCTGCCTGAGAGGGGCATCCACGGCCACGCCAGCAAGGTCAGGCACGAGCAGAGGAAGAAGGGTAGGAGGAGGGGCCAGGGCAAGAGGAAGGGTAAGGCGACGGCCAGGCTCGACCCGAAGAGGGACTGGATGTACAGGATTAGGAAGATGAGGAGGTTCCTCCGCTACCTGAGGGATAAGGGCGTAATTGATCGAAGGACCTACAGGCGCCTCTACAGGCTCGCCAAGGGTGGCATGTTCAGGGACCTCTCGAGCCTGAAGAGGTACATGGTGGAGAAGGGCATACTGAAGGAGGGCCAGGTCTAGGGGGTGCCGTGAGCTTTGGCTAGGGGGCCGAGGTACAGGGTTCCCTGGAGGAGGCGCAGGGAGGGCAAGACCAACTATTACAAGAGGTTCAAGCTTGTAAAGTCGGGGAAGCCGAGGCTCGTGGCGAGGAAGACCAACGAGTACATTATAGCGCAGTTCGTGATAGCAAAGATAGAGGGTGACGTGACAGTAGCCGCAGCCCATAGCAGGGAGCTGGTGAAGCTCTACGGCTGGAAGGGCGACCCCAATAACACGTGCGCGGCCTACCTGACAGGCTACCTGGCCGGGCTTAGGGCGCTTGAGAAGGGCATAAAGGAGGCTATACTGGACATAGGCCTCCACAAGCCCTCCAAGGGGGCCAGGGTCTTCGCGGTGATGAAGGGCGCCGTGGACGCGGGGGTGAAGATACCCCACTCGGAGGAGATACTCCCCAGCGAGGACAGGATCAAGTGTAAGCACATAGCCGAGTGGGCCAGCAAGTTGAAGGAGGAGAACCCTGAGTTCTACGAGAGGCAGTTCTCTAGGTACCTGAAGAGGGGCCTGCCGCCGGAGGAGCTGCCCAGGCACTTCGAGGAGGTCCTAGCTAAGATCAGGGAGTCCTACTCCCACGTGCTGAGCGGCGCTGAGGGGGAGGGTGTAGAGGTTAAAGCCGGGAGTTAGAAGCCCTGGTTCCATGGGTGGTTGTGGTGAGCTCGGAGGAGAGGATTGAGGGCGGGGAGGCGGCTGCGCTGGAGGAGAAGGAGTGGCAGCCGAGGACCCGGGTCGGGAGGCTGGTCAAGGAGGGTAAGATAACGAGTATAGATGAGATATTCAGGAGGAACCTGCCCATACTCGAGCCGGAGATAGTAGACTACCTGCTCCCTGACCTGAAGCACGAGGTGATCGACACGGGGATAGTGCAGAAGATGACCGACGCAGGCAGGATAACCAGGTTCAGGGTGGTCGTTGTTGTTGGGAATATGAACGGCTACGTGGGTCTCGGGAAGGGTAAGGCCAGGCAGTACAGGTTTGCCGTGGAGAAGGCGATAAGGAACGCCAAGCTGAACATCATACCTGTGAGGAGGGGCTGCGGGAGCTGGGAGTGTACCTGCGGCGAGCCCCACACTGTGCCCTTCACTGTCAGGGGCAAGAGCGGGAGCGTGGAGGTGGTCCTCAAACCTGCGCCAAAGGGTACGGGCCTCGTGGCCGGCGACGTGGCTAAGACTGTCCTACGCTACGCGGGCATAAGCGATATCTGGACGTTCACCAAGGGGGAGACCAGGACCAGCTATAACTTCGCTAGGGCCACCTACCTGGCCCTCAGGAACACTTACAGGTTCGTGACCCCGATGGACTGGGGCAGGGTGTCGCTGCCCAGGAGGATATAGGGGGTGCCAGGCGGTGCCGCTGTACGCTGTGATAAGGATTAGGGGGATGAGCGGGGTCCACCCAGACGTTGAGAGGACCCTCTACCTTCTCAGGCTTAGGAGGAAGTTCGCGGCCGCAATATACCATAGCAGCCTCCCCGGGATATGGGGGATGCTGAAGAGGGTTGAGAACTGGGCGACCTTCGGGGAGATAGACAAGCCCACCCTAGTCGAGCTGATAAGGGTTAGGGGCAGGCTTCTGGGCGACAAGCCGATAACGGACGAGTGGGTTAAGAGCGCGCTGGGGCTCAGCGGCATAGAGGAGTTAGCCGACAAGCTCCTCGCCGGGGAGATACACTACCACAAGCTCAAGGATAAGGGCGTTAAGCCCTTCTTCAGGCTCCACCCTCCCAGGGGCGGCTTCAAGGGCTCGATAAAGAGGCCCTACGGCGACGGTGGAGAGCTGGGCTACAGGGGTAGCGCGATCAACGAGTTAATCAGGAGGATGCTCTAGGGGGGTGGCGGCGGTGGTTGTCAGGAGGAGGAAGAAGTCGAGGAAGCTAAGGGGAAGGACTAGGACTATGGGATGGGGTAGGATAGGGCAGCACAGGAAGAGCGGGTCCCGTGGAGGCCACGGCGCCGCTGGGCTGGGCAAGCACGAGTGGACGTGGACAATAAAGTACGCCCCAACGTGGTACGGGAAGCATGGGTTCAACCCGCCCAGAATAAGGGTGGGCATGAAGATTAGGACCGTTAACGTGGGCCAGCTGGACGAGATAGCCTCGTACCTTGAGGCCACTGGCAGGGCGGTGAAGGAGGATGGGAAGATCGTGGTGGACCTGGCGTCCCAGGGCATACACAAGCTGCTGGGCTCCGGCAGGGTTACAAGGCCCCTCAAGGTTATAGTGCCCCTCGCCAGCGAGTCTGCCATAAGGAAGGTGGAGGAGGCCGGCGGGGAGGTAGTGATCCTGGCCAAGAGAGAGGGCGGCGGGGAGGCCGGGGAGGAGTCGTAGAGCCCGGCAGCGCCGATTTTAGGATCCCCCGGGCCCGGGGCTAGTCCTCCACGGCCACGCACTACCTCAGCTTTATATGCGGCGACCGACGGCGGGTCTACGGGTGCTTACCTGCAGGTGGCGGTGGAGTGCTGTGGAGTGTAGAAGAAGGCTCTCCATGGGCGACACCCTAGTCGAGAGCTTCATGCTGGTCTCGGGCCAGCATACTAATGCTCTGGGCGTGCTCCACGGGGGCAACCTTCTCAGGTGGCTGGTAGACCTTTCTTCCACCGTGGCCTCAAGGGTGGCTATGGGCTACTCGCTGCTCGCGGGCATAGACTTCGTCTACATAGCCAGCCCGGCCAGGGAGGGGGAGACCCTGGCGCTGAGGTCCTGGGCTACGCTGACGGGGAGGAGCAGCGTGGAGGTTGTAGCGGAGGCGGTCAGCCTGGGCCTGCCCGTGGGCTACGAGGAGCCGCGGAGGGTGGCCCTCTCCCACATGACCTTCGTAGCGGTTGACGGCAGCCTGAGGCCGAGGCCCCACTTCGCCTGTGTCGAGCCCAGGAGCGGCGAGGAAGAGGCCATGGCTAAGGCCTCGGGGAGGCTAAGGGAGGAGAGGCTGTCCAGGATAGCTAGTAGGAGGGAGGAGCCCTTCGACACGTCGCCGCCCCCGCCCGCGCGCGGCGGCGAGTCTGCTTCGACCTCTAGGATAGTCAACCCTAGCGACACTATAGCCTACAACGTCATGCACGCCGGATCCATGCTGTTCCTCGTGGACGAGCTTGGGGCTATAGTGGCGTCGAGGCAGGCCAAGGCCCCCGTGGTGACGGGCTTCCTGGGCCCCATGGACTTCTACAGGCCCGTCCTCGTAGGCTACTCCGTGACAGCGTGGGGCGCGGTGGTGTACACGGGGAGGAGTAGCATAGAGGTGGAGCTAAAGGTTGTGGCTGGCCCCCTAGGGAGCGGCTGGGCTGAGACAGTGGCCAGAGGCTACGCAACCTACATAAGGCTCGGGGCCGACGGGAGGCCTTCTCCCCTGCCCCCGGACGCCGTGGTAGAGCCTGTCGAGGGGACGAGGGAGAGGGCGGAGGAGAGGAAGAGGATTATATCGATGATAGAGGGCGGCGAGCTTCCCTTCAAGCCGCCGGCCAGGGCCTAGAGCCGGATCCACTCGTCAGCCGCTATTACCCGTGGAGGGCTTGGTTCACCTCTGGGACCCGGATTGAGGTGTCCTGGGCTAAGCCCGGCGGACCCGCGAGGAGCCCTGTCCACCGAGGACGTCAGGGCTGTCGAGGTCAACAGCGTGTGGAGGGGCGTGAGCCTCGACCTGCTGATGGAGAACGCGGGAGCTGCTGTGGCGTCCCTGGTGGAGTGCGCTCTCGGGGGACTCCAGGGGGCTAGGATCGCAGTCCTCGCAGGTAAGGGGGGTAATGGTGGGGACGGGCTGGCCGCCGCCAGGAGGATGGCCTCCAGGGGCGCCAGGGTGGAGGTCTACCTGGTCCAGGGATCCGTGGAACATCCCTCGGCCAGGGCCATGCTTAGGGCTCTGGAGGGCTCCCGGGTGGAGGTCGAGAGGGGGCCTCCCAGAGGTCTCGACGGCTTTGACGCTGTCGTGGATGCAGTGCTCGGAGTAGGGGTCAGGGGCGCCCTCCGGGGGGCTGTCAGGGAGGCTATGGACGCCTACAACTCCTCCCAGGGGCTAAGGGTCTCCGTAGACGTCCCCACAGGGGTCGACCCCGACACGGGGGCCGCTGCTGAGGGTGCAGCCAGGTCCGACTACACGGTGTCTATGATAGCCGCTAAGAGGGGCCTCTTCAAGGAGCCCGGAAGCCTGCACGCAGGCGAGGTCCTAGTAGCGGAGATAGGGGTACCTGAGGCGGCTAGGACCTACGCAGGCCCCGGCGACGTAGCGGCTAGGGTGCCCTTGAGGAGGAGGGATGCCTGGAAGGGCAGCGCTGGCAGGGTCGCGGTGGTGGGCGGTAGCAGGCTGTTCGCAGGGGCCCCGATACTAGCGGCGCTTGCGGCCTACGCGGCGGGCGTCGACCTAGTCTACCTAGTATCCCCCAGGAGCTACGACGCCGCGCTTAGCCACGTCGAGCTTATACCCAGGTCGCCCGAGGACCTAGAGGACGCCGTATCTAGGAGCCACGCGGTGGTTGTAGGACCCGGCATGGGTGTCAGCGAGGAGGCTGCGGCCACTGTGGAGAGGGTACTGGAGCTGGCGGAGAGGGGCGGCAAGCTCGTCGTTATGGACGCTGACGCCCTGAAGATGATAGCGGAGGGCATGGTGAAGCCGAGGGGCACTCTGGTGCTGACTCCCCACAGAGGCGAGGCCAGAATGCTCCTCGGAGGGGAGGACCTTGAGCCCCTCGAGGCGGCTAGGAGGATCGCCTCCAGGCTGGGGGCCACCACTGTAGTGAAGGCCCCTATCGACGCCGTATGCAGCCCCGAGGGTAGGTGTAGGCTGAACGAGACCGGCGTCCCCGAGATGAGCGTTGGGGGCACGGGGGACGTGCTGGCAGGCGTGATAGCCGGGTTCGCCGCTAGGAGGGCGGCAGCGGGTCTAGGCTACGACCCTCTCAACACGGCCGCGGCGGCCCTCTACGCCACCGGCAGAGCAGGCGAGCTGGCGGTCGCAGAGGGGGTTGAATCCATAACGCCGCTCAAGGTGCTGGAGAAGGTGCCCGTTGCCGTCGAGGAGGCTAGGCGCCTCGCGGGGCAGCGGGGCTAGGCCTATAAGGTGGCTGGGGGCGTCTCGGAGGTGCATGTGGGCTACGTTGAGGTCGATAGGGGCGTCAGGGTCCGCTACGCCCTCCTTCCCGGGGGCGGGCGCCCGGTCTTCATAGTCCACGGGCTCGGAGGAGGCATGGGTGAGTGGCTATGGCTGGCTAGGGATCTGGCGTCAAGGGGGTTCGAAGCGGTACTTGTAGAGCTCAGGGGGCACGGTGGCTCCTCGAGGAGCCTCCCAAGGCCCCCCTCGCTGGCCGACTACGCGAGGGACGTGATTGCAGTGGCGGATGAGCTGGGCTATCCTCGGGGGGTAGCCGGTGTAGGCTTCAGCCTTGGAGGGTACGCTCTCCTGAAGGCCGAGGACCTCAGGCCCGGCTTCCTCGAGAGGGTGGTCCTGGTGTCCTCTGCTCACAGGGCAGGCGACAGGGAGGGCATGCTTGAGAGGGCCAGGCTGGCAAAGGAGGGTAGGCTGGGGGAGCTGGCTGAGAGGATCGCAGGGGCCCTCGGCGTGGGCTTAGAAGCCGCTAGGTCTATAGTGTCGAGGCTGGACCCCGAACTGTACGCATCTACTGTCGAGAGCCTGGCCTCCGAGGACCTCTCGAGGTCGCTCATGAGGGTGGCGTCCCGCGGAGCGGCCTACATAGTGGCTGGGTCCAGGGATGCACTACTGGGCGGCGAGGTCCTGAGTGAGGCTCTCGGGCTCGGGGCCAGGGTGATCGTGGTGGAGGGTGCTGGCCACTTCCTGGCGGTTGAGGCCAGGGGCAGGCTCCTCTCAGCTGTGCTGGAGGCGCTGGCCGCCTAGCCGGGGAGGTTTGCCTCTATGATCCTGAGGGCGTTCTCGTAGGCAATCCTCCTTATGTCGCCGTCCCCGAGGCCCAACTCTGCCAGCTTCGAGAGGAGGCCCTGGATCTTGTCAGCGCTCTCCAGGCCCTTCGGGGGCTTTATGTCTAGTAGACCGTGGTAGTCGCTCCCTATAGCAACAACCCTGCTCCCATAAGTCTCCACTACCTCGACTATCCTCCTGGCCACGCCCTCCATCCCCTCGTCCCTCCCCCCGGGGAATATTATCGGAGTTATGAAGGTGACTCCCATCACGCCATCGTTCTTGGCCAGGGCCTCGAGTATCTCGGGTGTTATGTTCCTCGGGGTGTCGACCCACGTTGTGAGCCCCGTGTGGCTCGCCATGACGGGCTTCTTCGAGGCCTCTATAGCCTCGAGGGCGGCCCTCTGGCTAGCGTGGGCCACGTCGACTATTATCCCCAGCCGGTTGGCCTCCTTCACCAGCTCTTCGCCCTCGGCTGTGAGCCCGTAGTCCCTCCTGGTGGCGGCGCTAGCAGCCCACCTATTATCGTGGTTCCAGGTCAGTCCGACGCTTCTAACGCCTAGCCTGTAGAGCAGCCTGAGGTCTAGGGGGTCTGCCAGGGCGTCGGCGCCCTCGAGGTGTATCACGAAGCCAAGCCTCCACTCCCGGGATTCGAGTATCCTCCTAGCCTGCACGGCGCTCTCTACAATCTCTACCCCGTGCCTCTCAGCGAGGGCGTAGTAGGTTTTGACGTGGTCGAGCAGGAGCAGCCTGCTAGCGGCGGGCGAGGGCTCCACGGGCGGCCTACCCTTAAGGCCGTAGAGGCCCTCTGAGGACCTGGCCCCGTAGACGTCCTGCTCGGGGAACATGGCGGCGAAGACTATCCTAACATTGCCCCTCCTATACTTTGGGATATCGCCCTGCCTGCCCTCCACGTCTGTGTCGAAGTCGGCGAAGGGCTGACCCGCGCCCCGGGACATGAAGTAGTATGATATATCCTCGTGCAGGTCTATTATAGGGGCGCCGGGCGCCAACGCTGGCACCAGTAGCCGCTAACCGTTATCAACCCTATTAACGACGGCTCTAGCATGGGGTCTGGTTGGGCGGCCCCGGCGAGGTCCTAAGCGGGATCATACTCGACAAGATAGCCAAGTACAGGATGCCGAGCCTCGTGGCCTCGCTTAGGGTCAAGGGCGAGCCCCTCCTGGAGAGGGCCTACGGCTTTTCGAGCCTGGAGGAGGGGAGGCCCGCTAGGACCTCGACAGTCTACGGGATAGGCAGCATAACGAAGATCGTGACCGCCATGGCAGTCATGAGCCTGGTGGAGGAGGGCAGGCTCAGCCTGGACGACAGCGTGGGGAAGCTGCTAGGTGTCGACCTGAGGGTTAACGGAGAGCCTGTGAGGGTGTGGCATCTGCTCAGCCACACCTCCGGGATACCGGCCCCCGCCTACGCAGAGGCGCTCCTCAGGGGCTTCTACGGGTACCCAACCGCGTGGAGGCCCTATGCCAACCCCTGGGACGCCGTCGAGTACCTCAGGATGGCCGTGGAGAGGGGCTGGGCTGTGGACTCGCCTGGCAGGAGGTTCTTCTACCTGAACGAGGGCTACGTGGCCCTGGGCCTCATAGTTGAGAGGGTCTCGGGCGAGGACTTTAGGTCCTACGTCAGGCGGAGGATACTAGAGCCCCTCGACATGGAGACCGCGTTCTTCATAGGCGAGAGGCCCCCCGAGGGCGTCGATGTGGCCGAGCCCTACGCGCCCGGTGACAAGGGGCTGAGGAGGGTTACAGTGCCCTCGGGCATACTCGCGGACGGCGGTCTGATGGCCAGCGTGCTCGACCTCCAGAAGCTCATGGAGGCGCTGGCGGGGAGGGGCAGGAGGGGCGGCGTCGAGGTCCTATCCAGGAGGAGCGTGGAGGAGATGGAGAGGATAAGGGCTGAGACGCCGTGGAGGCCCTTCGGCTGCGACGGCTACGGCCTCGGCCTCATGGTGCACCCTAGGACCCCGATGGGCTTCGTGGCGGGCCACGGCGGGAGCCTGCTGGCCTACACGGCCTACGCAGCCTACAGCCCTGAGACAGGTGCAACAGTGGCGCTTCTAGCCAACACCACAGGCTACCCGCTCCAGGTCCTAGGCTTCGCCGCCCTGGCGCTAGCGGCTGGGGTCGACCCCTGGGACCTCAAGCCGTTCAGGCTCCTCGAGGCCATGGAGGCCGTGGAGGGCAGGTACGAGGGCCTAGACGGTAACGTGACGTTCAGGGTTAGGAGGGCCGGCTGGGGGCTGGTGGTGGAGCCCGAGGACTCGCCGGGCCAGGCGATGGTCCTAGTGCCCAGGGACTTCGACGGTTACAGGGCTGTCTTCGAGGCGCCCTACATAGGCGGCTCCATGGAGGTCGAGTTCATAATAGACTCTAGGGGCAGGGTGGAGGTCCTACTGGAGAGGTACAGGGCCGTGAAGGCGGGCACAGCCTGGGGGGCTAGGAGGCAGTAGGCCATGCCCGGCGCATCCTACGACTTCATAGTCGTCGGCGGGGGCCACAACGGTCTGGTAGCCGCCTCCATACTAGCCATGGCCGGCGCCAGGGTGCTAGTAGCGGCCCCAAGGCTCGGAGGACTCGCTGGCCCCTCAGCCTCGGGCTCTCTAGGCCCGGCCTACAGCGTCGGCCTCTTCCCCGAGAGCCTGTCGAGGCTTCTAGGCGTTGACCCCGCCGAGTGGCTTGAAGTCCCGGAGCCCTCGTGGCTAGTCGTTGAGGGCGGCGAGGTGGTATTCAGGTGGTGGGGCGAGAGGTCCAGGCTAGAGGCCGAGTTCAGGGAGGCGGGTGCCGGCGACGAGGGAGCCAGGCTCCTCGGTATGCTGGACTTGTGGAGAAGGTGCGCGGCCCCCCTACTCCTATACTCCCTAGACCCGCCGAGCCTGGATGAGGCGGCGGCGCTGGTGTCGGAGAGGTGCGGGGAAGAGCTGGGTGAGGCCGTGGCCAGGAGGGCCTCCGAGGTCCTACTTCCCGGGAGCCCCTGGCTCCAGGGCCTCCTAGCCTACCCGATACTGCTCGACGAGCCCGGATACTCCACGCTCTACCTGAACTCCTCGATGGGCGTATGGGGGCTGCCCAGGGAGCACTGGAGGGGCTCTGTCTCGCCGCTGGAGGCCGTGGCTAGGAGGCTGGGGGTAGACTTCTACAGGGGCTGGGCGTGGGTCGTGGTGAAGGATGGGCGGGCGGCTGCCGCGAGGCTCTCCGACGGCAGGCTGGTGGAGGCGAGGAAGGGCGTGGTCTACGCCGGCCACATTGCGTGCCTCTCGGAGTACGTGGAGGGTGAGGGCCCGTGGAGGGGCGAGGTGGAGGAGGCCTCCAGGAGGGCGCTCTCAGCCGCCACGAGAATCGAGGGCCCCGCCAGGTTCAACGCACACCTCTCCTCGAGGCCCGAGCCGCCCGCTAGAGGCGAGAGGGGCCAGCCCATAGTGGAGGTGTGGGGCGGCGGCTACTGGGGCGAAGCCGTCTACATGGAGAAGCCCGGCGGGGGCTGGTACGTGGCGTTCACAGGATACCCCGGAAGCCCAGGCAGCCTCAGGAGGCTCCTAGAGGACCTAGGCGTCGAGCCAGAGAGCGTCGAACGCCTAGAAGACCTAGGCCCCCTAGCCCAGGAGGCGGAGCACTGCAACCCCGGCGGCAGGCCCAACCACATCCCCCTCACCAAGGATTACATACTCTCCAAGAGGCCCATGGAAGGCTGGGCGGGATACAAGACAAGCGTAGAGGGCCTCTACCACGCGTCCGCCTCCAGCCACCCCGGAGGCCAGGTCACGGGGATACCAGGCTACAACGCCGCCAGGAGAATACTCAGGGACCTGGGCATTAAGGCGCCGCCCGAGCTGGAGAAGCCCTCAAGGCAGCCGTTCAGGGGGGTAGCGGAGGCGGCGAAGGCCTAGAGCGCCTCCTCCGAGAGAAAGCCCTCGGGCTCTCCCCTCGCAACGACGGAGCCCGTGGAGAGCGTGAACACCCTCAGCCTCACGCCCCCGTCCCCCGCCCTCTCCGCCAAGGATCTTAGGAAGCCCCTGGGCACCATAGCCAGGGGTAGCGGGGGCAGAACTAGCCATAGCTCCTCGAAGCCCCTGGAGGCGTGGACCCTCTCCTCGACCCTGGAAGCCAGCCTCCTCAGAGGGAGCGCCGAGGACCTCAGCGTCTCAACCTCAACCACGACCCTGGCATGCCTGCTGCAGACGTCGGCCCTCCCCCCGCCGGGGAGGCTGCACTCGGAGTCAGCGTCGCCGTGAAGGGCCTCGAGCACCATGAAGGCAGCTGTCTTGAGTGCGTAGTGCTCCAGGCTCTCGCCTTCACTAGGCTTCACTCGAACCTGGTACGAAGCGTTCGATGCTAGCATCCTTAGAGCCACCTCGTAGAGGCTCTCAGCCCTCAAAGCCAGGTCTCCGAGGCTCCCCGCGGCCACGTAGAGCTCCTCGACCCCCTCAAGCCTCCAAGCGGATAGTAGGAGAGCGGCCACGTCCCTGGGGAGCAGCCTGCACCCGCGGCCAACAGCCGCGAGCACCCTATCGGCAACGCCGACGTTTACCACAGCTGCGGGGGGCCACGAGTAGCCCTCCACTAGCGTCTCCATGAGGCTTCTAAGGGTGGAGGCCGGGTCCCTCGAGTATATCGCTATGTAGGCGTCGGGCTTTGAGAACAGCTCCCAGAGCCTCCTGGAGAGGACCTCCCGGCCCTCGCCGGCCCCCCTCCCCTCTCTCGCAATGACAACCGTGACGCCGCTCTTACCCGCCTCGGCGAACTCGGCCCTCCCAGAGACGCCGTCTACCAGGAAGAACCCGGGGCCCCCGCCCGAGAGCATCCTATAAAGGTATCCCAGCACCAGCGCCAGCAGGCCCGAGTACTCCAGGCACTCGAAGCCCT
Source organism: Acidilobaceae archaeon (assembly GCA_027051095.1). GTDB lineage: Archaea > Thermoproteota > Thermoprotei_A > Sulfolobales > Acidilobaceae > Aeropyrum. The sequence continues at coordinate 37,384 of JALUAM010000058.1, forward strand.
CCTCGGGGGCCCTAGCCAGGAACACCATTGGGCCCCCGCCCATAGAGAGCAGCCTCGAGAGGCCCCTCCCACCGCCCTCATCAACGCCCGCAACGCTGAACTCAAGCAGAGACTCCACAGCAGAGGCGC
>JALUAM010000059.1 GCA_027051095.1 Acidilobaceae archaeon
AGGGTCTAGCATTACGCCGGATAGGAGCCTAGTGTTCGATAGGGATAAGCGTGTAATCCTCCTTACCAGAGAGAGACTCTTGCCAGAGGACGTTGTTGCGTTTAGGTTCGCCGAGGTTCTCGAGGAGAGCAGGGTAAACTACGTGGTGGTTGCCGGCTATGCAGCAATACTCTTTGGTAGGGGTAGGCGGAGTGACGATATCGACTTCATACTCGAAGAGCTTGATGAGGAGGGGTTTGTGGGGCTATGTAGGAGAGCACGGGATGCAGGCTTTACGCTTATGCAGGGAGATATTTGGTCGGAGGACTCGGTGAAGAGGCTTTACCGAGATTATCTCGTGGAAGGATATGGTGTTAGATTCATGTATAGAGACATTGTTCTCCCCAACGTGGAGGTGAAACTGGTTAAAACGGATGTCCAGAGGTACGCATTAGCTCATAGTATAAGGGTTGTTGTAAACGATAGATTTATAGTTAAAATATCGCCTCTAGAGCTACAAATAGCCTACAAGCTATACTTGGGCTCCGGGAAGGATGTGGGGGACGCAGTATTCCTCTACACGCTGTTTAAAGACTATATAGACCGTGAGGAGCTGGAGAAATGGTGTACAAGACTCAGAGTAGACTGTAGAATGCTGGAGGAGGCGGGTAAGCCGTGACACCTAAGTCTCTGCTAGAGGAGGTTGAGGAGGAGCGTAGGAGGAACCTTGAGGACATCGTTAGGCATGCTCGGTGGGAGGCAGAGACGGTTAAGAGGCTAGGCATGAAATGGTTCGAGATACGGGATAGATGGCTCCTAGAAGCGTGGGAAGCCGACAAGGAGATGTGGAAAAACCCAAAGATAAGAGAGGCACTTATAAAAGCTGTTCTAGCAAAGGACAAGCTCAAGCACAGTATAAACCGACACAAGACAAGCTAATACCAGGATATAACTATTAAAAATTAAAAATAACGATACAGCCACCCAACATAACAACCTCAATACCAATTATGGGGTAAGTCAGGGTGAGACTGAGGTTCCCGGAAGATGATAAGGCTTGTGCCTGGGCCGGCTATCCCAGAGTACATGGGGTTCCTACGGGAACCCTGTGAACCCGTCAAATATGCTAGGGAGGCTGTTGAGACCGGCACCTGCCGAAGATAGACATAGACTATCACCCACCATACCTACAGCTAGTGTGTAGGGATGTGGAGCGGGTTACGGAGGAGGCTAGGAGGAGGGGTCTCAGGGTCTACAGGGGCAAACGGCACGTAACGGTAACAGACGGCATGTACAAGGCAAGGATATACCTGGACGAAGAAGAAGTAAAGCATAGTGGCAAAAGATAACGCTGTATAGGGGAGGGTCGTAGGTGCTGGCATCGTGCCTGGAGACCGTGAGCGGTTCAAGGAGACACATGTTGTTACTAGCCTCGGCGGGGTAATAGCGGTTAGGGAGAGCCCTATAATCTTTTAGATAGTCTTTCAGTAGAGTCTCTACGAATCGACGAGCCTCTCACAGGAAATAGCAAGGCTAATAGGGATGTTAGCGTGGACTGAATCAGGCGGCATACCGGGATAGAGCACTAAGGAAGCCGTTGCTTACAGGGGGGCTATTTCGGGGCTCTCATCTATAAGCTGGTTTTAGTCTAGCTCCTCGGGCGCTGCTATGTTACCGCCGAGGCCGTGTCTCCTGGCGAACTCCGCTAGCTCTCTGTCCACTGTGAGGAGTCTGAGGTTCATCATTGCCGCTATGGAGAGGAGAAGGTTGTCTATCATGTCCTTATGGCCCAGCATGTACATGCGTATAGCGTTCTCCACCGCCTCCCCTGTAACCGGCGCGTGCTTCATAGTCTCTCTTATGGCAGTAACTCCCTCCTTGATCCGCGAGATCTCGTCCGGCGACCCCCTAATCACCTTTACTATATTCCAGAGCGCTTCTAGAACGCTGACATCGCTATAGTATAACTCATAGTCGCCTAGCTTCTGGAAAGTCCCTCATAACCCTCTCCGAGAGCTCAAACCCAGGACCGGCAGAAGGAAGAGAGTGTCGAGCAGCAGCGCCCTACCGCTTCCCTGAGAGTCTTTCCTGCTCACGGATACTCTCCTCCTCGACCTCCCCAGGTTCTATCCTTCCTATCTTCCTCCCATGGAGGGCCAGCCACAGTTATTATCGATTTCTACTCTAAAATCCCAAAACGCTCTATATCAGAGCGCTTTCAATTTTAAGCTTAAATTCATATTTTAATAATAATTTTATAAAATTCTCTCGTTTTTGCCAATGTCCGGAGCACTTCCTTCTATATAGTAATTCCCATACTCTGCCTAATAATTCTAAAGCTTCTGTATGTCGTTTAAAGAGTTTAATAAGCGGGTCTATAGCCAATTATTTCACCATTTTTGGAGATATATGTCACAATAATTATTTATTAACCATTAATACATTTATACATCTAAATTTTTATGTATGAACTATACTTATATTTTTTGTATTCTTTTTCGTTTAACGGTTTCCTTAATATGTATAGTTTTTCGTGGTATATGAGTAGGAAGTCTCTACTCTTAAGTCTTTCCCATTTCTCCCTGGTCTTCTTCATCCTGTGCTGTATCTTTATGACTTCCTCCTTGAGTATGAAGCCCGCCTTGAGGAGGGCCTGTAGCACGTAGTGTGATATTGGGACGTAGTGCTTCCTGATCCTCGTGTCGCCTACTAGTATGGCCGCGTGCCCGCCGGGCTTGAGCACCCTGTAGGCCTCTCTAGACACCTGGCCTATCATGTCCAGGTACTCCTCTAGGCTCTGCGCTGTGGAGAGGTCTCCGGGTGTCCCCGAGCCGCCGTACCTTATTATGTTGTGGTATGGCGGGTGGGCTGCTACGAGGTCTACGCTCTCGTCGGGGATTGCGTCTAGCTCTCTCGCGTCTCCGTGGTACACCTCCACGCGGGCTTTGATGGCGTCTTCCAGCGCGGCCCCGCCGTCTACCGTATCCGTTCTCGAGGAGGCGAGGCTCTCTAGGTGCCTCTCGAGCCAGTAGAGCCTGTGGAGTGTGAGCATGACTGCGCTGTAGTTTATGTCGACGCCTATGCAGTTCCTGCCGAGAAGCTTAGCCTCTATGCAGGTCGTGCCGCTCCCCACCATGGGGTCTAGCACGGTGTCGCCGGGCTCCGTGTACATGAGTATGAGCGCCCTGGCCAGCTGGGGAGGCCAGTTGCCCCGGTAGTCACCCCTGTGCGTCGCCCAGGAGCCCCTCCTGGGGAAGCTCCACACGGTCGTGCTGACGTCGGTCAGCTCCCCGGGGGCGGGGTGTAGCCGCTTAACCTCGACCGGTTCCAGCCTGATCCTGACACCCTCTACCTCCACCTCCCTGACCCTCCTGGCGAAGTCCAGGTACTCCTCGTAGGTGACCCTCCTCATCCTCACCGGAGCCCCACCAGCGCCCTCCAGGCTATCAGCCACATGCTACGCCCTCCGCGGTAGCGCGGCTCTCCGGAAGCAAGGATGGCCGTAGGCCCGATTCTATGTACTCCCGCTGCTTGCTTCCGATAACAGGGGGCTTCCCCCGGCTTATCGAAACACGCCATATAACGTTTCTGGTGGGGGCGTTGAGCAGGGTTAGGGACGACTTTGAGGCTAAGAGCGAGTACTGGGACTGGAGGATCGACGGCTTCGCGGAGGCGGGGGTGGAGGGCGGCGTTGCTAGGCTCTGCGTGGGCCCCACGGAGGCGCTCTACTACTCCAACGCTGAGCTGTCCGACGGGGGCTTCGGGGGCCTGAGGTGGAGGTGGGCTACCGCCAGGTTTAGGGCTAGGATGACCGCGCTGCACTATGGGAGCGCGGGGGTGGGCCTATGGAACTATACCATGGTGGTTAGTGAGAGCGTCCCCGTGTGGTTCATCTACTTGAGGGCTAGGGGCCGCTACCCGCTTCAGGGGGTGTTCCTCCAGGCCGGCTCCAGGTTCGTGCCCCTGAAGCTTTTCTCTGGCGTGGCGCTATACTACTACGCTCTCAGGCTGCTCCCCTTGCTGGCCCCGGTCAAGCTGCTCTCCAGGAGGCCCCTCGCCCAGGACCTAGACCTAGGTGAGTGGCATGTCTACGAGGTGGAGCTGGGGGGCGGGGAGGCGGCGTTCAGGGTCGACGGCGAGGAGCTGGCTAGGATCCGGGTGCCGGAGGCGGGCCGCTGGAGGTTTAGGGTGGACGCGTGGATAGACAACGCGGTGTACCAGCCGGTTAGGGGCGATCCGGGAGCTGTCTACAGGCACGTGACCCAGGAGGTGAGGGAGAGGGCCTGCCTCGAGCTCGACTGGGTCGAAGTGGAGGGGGAGGCCTAGGTCCTCCGGGCCCCCGCGTAGTCGAGGTATAGCTTGTAGAGGCGTAGAACCTCGGCTAGGACCTCGCCGCTGCCGCCGTATGCGGGGGCCCACGAGTCGACTATCGACTTGGCCAGCGCCGGGTCGACGGGGAGGTTCAGGACCACCAGGTCCACCCTGGCGCCCAGGGCGTCCTCCAGCTCCGCCTGGACCCTGCCAACCTCCAGCAGGCTCCTAGGGGTCCAGTCGAGCCTGACGGCCAGGTCGACGTCCCTCCCGCAGCCTCTGCGCGCTAGGGAGCCGAAGACTATGGCGACCCTGATACCCAGCCTGGGCGCCGCGGCTGCGAGCCTCTCCCTCACATCCTCCAGGCAGGGGTCGCCCTGGGAGGCGCTCTTCAGCGCCTCCAGCAGCCTAGGAGCCTTCTCCTCTATCTCCGCGAACGCCCTCTCCTCCAGCTCCCTGTCCAGCTCCGCGTACATGTGCACCAATACGTTCCTGAAACCCGCAAGCCCCACGAGGAACTCGGAGAGGTCCCGGGGGAGGCCTAGCCTCCTAGCGAGCCACTCGGCGACGCCCCTGTAAGTGGCAGGCTTCTCCCCCGCCTCCCTCACAGCCATGGCGGCGGCGAAGTCTAGCACCGCCTGGGCTAGGAGCTGGGCTAGCCTCTCCACAGCGTAGATCCTCTCCCTCCCCTCCCTGTAATCCCTCAGGGCCTCCCTGAACTCCCTGTAGTAGGTTTCAGCCAGGGACGCCAGCCTCTCGAGCAGCGCCAGCACTCCCCACCCCTCTCAGGGCTAGGGCCGCCAGGTAGACTAGCTTAGCGTAGCCCGCTACGTAGGCCTCAAGCTCGCGCCTCTGCCAGTCGCTGAGCCTCGCGGAGGGGAGAGGCCTGCTAAGGACCTCGAAGACCCTCTCGAGCTTCGGCTCCTCCACCTCCAAGCCCTCCACCTCCATCGCCCTGGCCAGGAGTGAGGGGTCGTGTATGTCCAGGCCCGCCTTGCCTGCCAGCTCCCTCACGCTCACAGCCCCCCTAACGGCCTGGGCTAGGAGCTTGAGACCCGCCCTCTTCAGGTCGCGGGCCTCGGCGCCCGGGTTGAAGGCGTAGAGGGTGAAGCCCTCGTAGCTGACGTCCATTAGTACCGCGTGCTCTATCGATGCCAGAGGCTCCCTCGGCCTACCCCCACTAACTGCCAGGACCAGGTCCGAGGCCGCCCTAACCTCCTCGCCGTCGAAGTAGGCGACCGCGACCACCCTCATGGGCAGGGCCACGCTCTCAACCTCAACGTCCTGGGCCAGGGCTGCTACCGCGCCCATCCTGAGCGCCCTCGACGGCCTGGGCACCCTGATCCTCGAGCCGGACAGCCTGACCTCCACGCTCTGGATGGAGGCTAGCGTCCTGGCCGCGACGGCCGCGGCCTCGAGGGCCCTCTCCCAGTCGAAGCCCAGGCCTTCCAGGGTGGAGTAGGCGTACTCGTCGAGGGCGAGAAGCAGTATCTCGTCTATGTCGCCGGGCCTCCAGGAGCGTACCCGGGAGGCTATTGAGGCCCAGTCGATCCTCTCTATCAGGCCAGCCGCGCTCTCCTCGTGGACCTCGATCAGCCTCCTCTCCCCCACGGCGTAGACGCTGTACTTTATGAGGCCTAGGGGGACGCCTAGCTCCCTCCTCAGGTAGACCCCCAGGGTGGCGAGGCCGAGCCTAAGCATCTCGGCGGGATACCCTTGGGGGGCCTCAACCATGAAGCCGTAGGTGTAATCCCTGTACTCGCCGGCGACCCTAGACTCAACGGGCACATAGGCCCTGGGCCTGTAGACCCTCACCCTGCCATCCCGGCCCACTTGAGCCTTGAGCCTCGAGCTGGTCACAGTCCACACGGTCCTGTGGGGGATCTTCCTGAGGAGGCCGAAGCCCCTCCGGGGCGGGTAGACTATGGTCTCCACCGTGCTCTCCACTAGGCCCCTGGCGAAGTCGGAGAGGAACCTGGCCTCCTCACCCCACCTCTCCTTCACGCTCCTATACTCCTCCACGGCCTCCATGAACCACTCCGGCTCCCTCGCGGAGTAGACGTCCCTCACCGGGGCCTCCACGATCCTGTAGACGTACCTTGAACTCCTAGGCGAGTGAAGCAGCTTTACAACCACCGCGTCGTGGGCTGGGTCGAAGCAGCCGGGCTGGAACCTCTCGACTAGATCGCAGCGGCCAACCTCCTCCAGCTCCCTCTGCCTCCCGTCTGACTCGAGGACCCTCTTCACCCCGTATGGGGGCCCGTACTCGTAGAAGTTCAGCATCTCCCAGAGCCTTACGAGGGCCCCCTCGTCGACTCTCCCATCGCCTCTCAGGACCTTCGCCGCCTTGAGAGCCTCAGCCTCCCTTTCGTCTAGCTCGGCTGCGCCGGCCGCTCTCAACAGCCCGCTTATAAGCTTGGCGGCGCCGGTCAGCAGCGCCTTGTAGTGGTTTTCCGGGTTCACGTAGACCCTCTCGAGGCCGAGGCCCAGCCACTCCCTGAGGGCTGAGACGCCCCTCCTCATCAGCTCATGATCCCACCTCCCCCTCGGGATTATAATCGACTCGGTGTACTCGACGCCCTCCCTCCTACCCTTCCTCCCCTCTCTCTGCCAGAACTCCCTCACGTCCACGGGCAGGCCTACGTGGACCACCCTGACGACGCTGCCTATGTCTATGCCCTGGGTCAGGGTTCTCGGAGTGACTATAACCCTCACCTCCCCCCTCCTAGCAGCCTCCTCTATAGCCCTCCTCTCCTCCTTCGGGACCAGGTGGTGGTGGGCTGCGACCCTCCTGGACTCAGAGCCCAGCCTCTCCCTCAGAGACCTAGCTAGCCTCTCGGCGTCGTTTATGCTCCTAGTGAATACTAGGGTCAGGCCTCTGGGCTCCGCGGCGTCCCTGGCGAACCACTCTATGATCTCTGAGGGGTCGGGGGCTATCGATGGCGGCTCGACGCCGACCGCCCTGAAGTAGTCTACCACCAGGTAGGCCTTCTCCGCGAACCTCTTGGGGTCCGAGAGGGCCTCGGCGATCTCTTGCGGAAGGCTCAGGCCCCTCCTTTCGGCCTCGGAGGCCAGCGCCCTCCTAACGCCCTCCAGGTTCTTGCCGAGGACCACTATGACCCTCGTCTCCGCGCTGAACCTCCTACCCCTGATCACGGCCGTGCGCCTGCCTGTCACCCTCTCCAGGTACCCCGCTAGGTCCTCGGGGTTGGCTATGGTAGCCGAGAGCACGGCGACCCTCATGAGCCCCCTCCTAAGGGCCGCCAGCAGCTCGATCATGCCTAGGAGGAGGGCGAGAGAGCGGGGGTCGTAGAAGTCCAGCTCGTCTACGACTAGGAGGTCTAGCGCCTCGAAGGCGGGTGACAGCACCGATGACCCGGGCTTCACTAGGTGCTTCTTCAGCTCGTAGAGCATCATGGAGGGGTTTGTTGCTATCACCGCGGCATCCCTGACCCTCGACCTAAGCCCGGCCTCCTCCCTCTTGGCCAGGGAGTCAACCGCTACCACCCCGAAGCCGAGGGCCCTCGAGTACTCGCGGAGCCTCTCCACCTGGTCCCATGAGAGGGCCAGTGTGGGGTAGACTGCCAGCGCCTTGACCCTCGACCCCCGGGCAAGCGACCAGGCAACCCACGAGACCCACGCCTCAGTCTTCCCCGACCCCGTGCCGCTGACGAGGACGACGTTAAGCCCGTCTTTCAGGGCCTCCAGGGCCTCGAGCTGGTGCCTGTAAAGCCTCCTCCCCGCGAGCCTGGTGCCCGAGAAGCCGGGGTGTACTTCCTCGAATGCTACATCCGAGATCTCAGGCCTCTCCGGGGGCAACCTGGCGACCTCCGAGAACTCGTAGCCCGAAGACTTGAGCAGCTCCGCGGTCTTCAATTCAGGCCCGCACCCAGGAGAAAAGTTTAACGTAAACGCTAGGATAAAGCAGGGGGCTCCCCTGCGGCTAGCCGCCGCGTAGGACCTCCGGAGGGAGCGCCCACGGTATTAGCCTTCTGGCATGCGCGCCCAAGCGTGGTGCGGCGGCGTGTCGTGGCTCGAGGACCTAGTCACGGCTGCGGTCATACTCTTCGTGGTCCTCGACCCTATAGGGGTGTCGCCCTACTTCGCCTCGATAACGGCCAGGATGGGCGGCAGGGAGAGGAGCGCCACTGTCAGGATGGCCGTCGCGTACGCCGCCGTCATACTGCTCGGATTCACCCTCGTGGGCGAGGCGCTCCTGGGCCTGCTAGGCGTCTCTCAGGCAGAGTTCAAGGTGGCGGCGGGACTGATGCTGCTAGCCTACGCCGCTGCAGACCTGTTCGAGGTCAAGATAGGCTACTCCCCGGAGGCTCGCGAGACCGCCGCCATATTCCCCCTAGCAACGCCCCTCCTAGCGGGGCCGGGCAGCGTGGCCACGATACTCTACATCAAGCAGGCCTACGGCCTCGACATAGCTGTGGCCAGCCTCGCGGTGAACATAGCAGCGGCCTACGTTATACTCTCGCTGGCCACAGCAATAGTCGAGCGGCTGGGGAGGCACGGCGCGCTGCTTATAGGCAAGTTCATGAGCCTGATTATGGCGGGGTTCGCCGTGTCGATAATAGTCGAGGGCGGGGTTGAGGCAGTTGTCTCCCAGGCTCGAGCGCTGACTTAGGGGGTGGCGTGCCGTGGGCGGGCCCCTGGTGAACCTGGTCTACGACTACGCTAGGTGGGAGTCCAAGGCTATACTCGAGGCTGCGTCTAGGATGGGCGTAGAGGTGGGCGTGGTCAACGTGACCCGGGGGCCCCTGAGCCTTGAGCCTGGCTCCGCGGGCGGGGTCTACCTAGACAGGTGTGTCAGCATGCACACTGCGATAGCGGCGGCGGAGGCGCTGGAGGCCGCCGGCGGCGTCGTAGTGAACTCGTCTGAAACCCTCAGAGTCGCGGCTAGCAAGGTGGCGACTCTCAGCGTGCTGGCTAGGAGGGGCGTGCCTGTGCCCAGGACCAGGGTTGCTGTGGGCCTGGAGGCCGCGCTGAGGGCCGCGGAGGACCTAGGCTACCCTGTCGTCGTTAAGCCCGTGGAGGGGAGCTGGGGGAGGATGGTCGCGATGGCGAGGGACGAGGAGGAGCTTAGAGCCCTCATAGAGTATAAGGAGGCCCTCCCCGGGGGCTACAGTGCTGTCCACGTGATACAGGAGTTCGTCGAGAAGCCGGGGAGGGATATAAGGGTGTTCACACTCGGCGACAGGGTTGTAGCGGCGATCTACAGGGTCTCCGAGCACTGGATAACCAACACGAGCCGGGGCGCCAGGGCCGAGCCCCTCAAGCCCGACAGCGAGCTGGAGGACCTAGCCCTGAGGGCCGCTGAAGCGGTAGGCGGCGGCTTCCTCGGTATAGACGTGTTCGAGGACAGGGAGAGGGGGTACATAGTCAACGAGGTGAACGGGGTCCCCGAGTTCAGGAACACAGTGAGGGTAACGGGAGTCGACATACCCGGGATGCTGGTGGAGTACGCTCTCAGCCTGGCGAGGAGGTAGCCCTTGGCCGGCAGGAGCCCCTCCGAGGCCCTCCTGGAGCTCGTCAGGGCCTACGCGAGGATCAGGAGCGGGGTGGTCGCCATACTGGAGGCCACGGGGCAGGAGAGGTTTAAGATACACGTGAAGAGCCTATACAGGATCTCGAAGAGGGTGGAGACGGGCTACGCGCTCGTGGACGACATAATAGCCGAGATAGAGTCGAGCCCCCGGGAGCTGGAGAAGCTCGAGTCGATAGGTGTGAGGATAGTCAGGGTCGGCGGCGACACCTACATAGAGGTGCCGACCCTGACTATCCTCACACCTATCGAC
>JALUAM010000060.1 GCA_027051095.1 Acidilobaceae archaeon
ACTCGGGCCTGGGGTGGACGTCGCTCATCCTCAGCTCCCAGTACCTGCCCTCGAGCCAGAGCCTGTAGAGGTTGCTGTAGTACTCGGAGAACGGGTTGCCGCTGCTGCCGCCTGGCAGCGAGATGTAGAGGGCGTCGCCCGACATGTCGGCTATAAGCCTCACGCTCGGGCCCGCCTCGACGGGAGCCCCCTCCATGGGGTTCACCCTGGCCGGGGGGGCTACGTTGACCGAGAAGGGGCCTCCCGGCGCGGGCTCCCTTGGGAAGCTGAGGGGCTCCAGCACTGCGTTGACCAGGTTGTAGTAGTGTATCTCCCCGTACCTCCACTCCCCGGGGTCCTCGGAGCCGTAGAACCTCCTGCCGGTCTCGTAGGCCCTCTCGAGGGCCCTGGCGAATACTGCCTCTAGCGGCTCGCCTAGGACCTCCAGGGCTAGCCTCCCCAGCTCTCCCCCCGCAGTGTAGGCCCTGTATATGGCCTCTATGTGCTCAAGCTTGAGGAAGCCTAGGCCCTCCTCGGGGCCTCCCATAGCCCTCCACACCTCCTCCCTCAGGTACCATCCGGCCAGCAGGGCTGCCGTGGCCCAACTCGACTCCGTCGACGTGGACGGCTCGCCCTGTAGGACCTCCAGCAGCATCCTAGCCCCCTCGCTTAGGTCCTCGTATCCTTCGAGGAGCGATACTACCATGTCTGCGACCAGCTCCAGGCCTAGATCCCTGGTGTCGAGCTGTATCATGGACATGTGGAGGGGCGTTAGGTCCTCGCCCGCGGCCGACAGCAGCTCAACTATCCTCTGCTGCCTGAACCTGTCTGCGTAGTCCCAGCCGTTGTCGCCCCAGCACTCGGGGTCGAAGGGCCTCGCGTTGGCAGTAGCCACGAAGCCCCTCTCCGGGTTGAAGAGTACGGGTAGCTCGGAGAGGGGCTTGAACCCCGCCCACTCCCCCTCGCCCAGGCTCCCATTGAAGGGCAGGAACCCGGTGTTTACGATCTCGACATCGCCGTCACTGTAGACGGGCACATTGACCCTTACAGGGTAGGCCGCTACCGGCGAGTAGGCTATGTTACCCTCCACGTCCGCCACTACCATGTTCTGGGCTGGCGCCGCGAAGAACCTCTGAGCTGCCAGCGCCTCCCTCACGTTCTCAGCCCTGTTAAGCTCCCATAGGAAGACCAGCTCGAGTGTCGGCATGCTCCCCGTGAACGCCACGGCGTACCTAGAGCCGCCCCACTCTAGCACTGGCCCGTGAATGGTTACTAGAACCCTGTGCTCCACCACGCGGTACTCCCTTGCCACTGGATCCCAGACACGTATCTCGTAGACCTTCTCCTCGGGCTCGAGGAGCTCGCCCTTGTATAGATACCTATCGCCCCTCCATTCGTAGTAGTAGAAGTCCGCGAAGTCGCTGCCCACGTTTGTGAAGCCCCAAGCCACCCTCTCGTTCCTGCCTATCACCACCAGAGGGGCGCCAGGTATCGCGACGCCTGCCACGTTGAAGCCCGGCGACCTGATGTGGATGGGCATCCAGAGGCTAGGCGCGATCAGGGCTAGGTGGGGGTCGTTTGCTAGGAGGGGTTTGCCCGACGCTGTGAGAGCGCCCGACACCACCCAGTTATTCGACGCCGGCTCAACACTCCTACCCCAGAACTGCTCGACCTCGGCTAGCACGGAGAGGAGGCCTGAGGCGCTGGGGATCCTCGGCTCGTAGGGCTCTAGGCTCGACTCGCCGGCGGGGTGAGGCCTCACGGCCGATAGGGGCTCGGGCGGGCCGAAGCCTCTAAGCCCGGTAGCCTCCCCCCAGGTTATAGCCTCGGGGCACATCGCATGGCTGATGTTGGCCTTCCTCTCCACGGCGTCGAGTAGCTGTATAACCCTGAGCCCGTGAAGCCTGACTAGCTCGCCGAGGGCTAGATCGCTGGTATCCCACGCCAGCATCAGCTGGAAGAACTTCTCCACGGCTACAACGTCCCTCACGGTCCAAGGCTCCGGCTTGAGGCCTAGGAGCCTGTACTCCGCGGGGAGGGCCCCGTTATCCATAGCCCACTCTATGTAATCGTTTACCCCTCTAACGTAGGCCTCTAGCGCGGCCAGGATCTCGGAGTACTCAGGGCTCTCAGCCAGCAGCCTGTAGCTCTCCTCCACGGCCTCCCTAAGGCCGAGCGTCAACACAAGCCTATCACTGTCCAAAGCAGCCTCGCCTACAAGCTCCGAGAGGGTTCCCTGAGGCAGCCTCCTCACTATGTCCATCTGGAACAGCCTCAGACTAGCCTGGAGCCAGCCTACAGCGTAGAACGCGGCCTCGTCGCTGGTAGCCTCCACGTGGGGCACGCCCTGCTCGTCGAAGTATACCCACGCCTCGCCGTCCAGGCCCTCCACCCTGAAGAATCCCGCCGGTAGGCCCGAGCTGAACCCGGCCCCGAGAACACCGTTGACAGGGTCCACAAAGGCCGAGAGGACCGGCACCGCGAGAGGTAGGGCAGCGAGCACAAGGAAGCCCAGAGCGGCTAGAAGCGGTCTCACGGGCCTACCCGGCACAGGAGGCACCTAGAAGGCTTAATTCCCCCGAGGCTATTAGCTGGGCCCTGTGAAACACGTATATATTAAAAGGGGGGTTTCGGGCGGGGCTAATGCTCGTGGGGCATCCCCACGGGGCCGTGCTCCAGGTAGTAGTCCGGGTTCTCCTTGAAGGCTTTGAGGCAGTGCTCGCTGCAGAAGTAGTAGATCTTGCCCTTATATACATGCTTGTATCTAGCCTTTGCGGTGTCAACCTTCATGCCGCAGACGGGGTCAACGGCCTCCGGCATTACACGCCACCTAGACTAGGCATTGACGCCTAGAGGGTTTAACGGTTGAGTGTTAAGGCGTACTTGCCTAGCCCAGCTCGACGATAACCTCCGCTTCCTCGCCGCCGGGCTTAACAACCTTCACTATCAGGGCCTCGACGGCCCAGCCCTCTTCTAACCCGAAGAATGCCACGCTTTCCAGGCTGTCGCCGGGCCCTAGCGACGCGACGCCTGGGCTCTTAAGGCTGGACACCAGGAGATCCCAGCCGTACATCTCGGCGCCGCCCACTATGTAAGAGCCCTCGACTATCTCTACCTCAACGCCGCTCATGGGCTCAACCAGCACTAGCGCCCCTTCAGTGTTCCTCGCTGCCAGGTAGACCTCTATGGTAACGGGGTACCCGTAGCCGTTGTAAACGCTGTACTCGACTATGACGCCCCTGCCCGTAGAGGCTTTTAGTATCAGGGTGTAGTTGCTCGTAGCAGCGGCTACCGTTGAGGCGTCGACAGCCCTAGCCTTGACCTCCAGCCCTTCCCCCCCGCCCGCGATGACAGAGCCCATTACGGGCGCCCTAAGAGTCAGGACCACGAGCGCTAGCACCACCACGGCCGCCAGGGCTGCCAGCCTAGCCACCGCTCCTCACCCCCCGGAAGAACTTGGGGAGGGCGACGCCGCGCTGGCCCTGGTAGCTCCCGGCGTAGGGCCTCTCGGCCGGGGTGTTCAGGCGGACGAGTACCAGGTGGAGGAAGCGGTCCCCGGCCCTGAGCCTCACGGGGAACGCCGAGCCTATCACCTCGATGACTATCTGCCCCTGGAAGCCCGCGTCGACCACGGTCGGCGGCACGAATATCCCGGTGCGCGCCCATGTGCTCCGGAGGTTGACCAGGCCCGCGAGGTAGCCGGGCACGCGGATGTACTCCTCCGTGACCGCTAGCAGCCGCTCCCCCGGCCCCACCACCACGCTATCCGACTCCACGCACTCGTAGAAGTCCCGGGGGTCCCCCGGCTCCCCGGGGTCGAGGACCACGTCGCTCCTAGCCCTGAGCCGGCAGAACTCCCGGCCCAGCCTGAGGTCGAGCCCGTTCTCCCTCACAGTGTCGGGCCTGAGAGGCTCGACACCCAGCTCCCCCAGCGCGATGAGAGCCCGGATATCCCTATCGCTCAGGATCACGCCCGCACACCCCGCTAAATACTATTTAAGCTTTGCGGTGGTGGTGAGGCGGGGATGATACATGCAGGGTAATACGGGCCTGAAACGCTGGTTCGTGCAGCCGGATGGCCCCTAGTTAATTATCCCGCGTTTACACGCGGCTGGGGGGCCCCGGGGTTGCCCCAGGACGTTAGCCCCGCGGACTTCTTCGGGGGCTTCGTATGGCTCCTATTCTGGCTCCTGATACTGGCTAGCATAATGGGCCCCACCCTATCCTACCACAGGCTCAGGTCGGCCAGGCTCTCGCTGCTCGAGGAGATGAGCAGGAAGTACGGCATGAGGTTCATAACATTGATTCACAGGCAGGAGAGGATAGGCTTCTTCGGCATACCCGTCTACAGGTTCATAGACATAGACGACTCGGAGGCCGTGATCAGGGCTATAAGGTCGACGCCCCCCAACCAGCCGATAGCCCTCATACTCCACACGCCCGGCGGCATGGTCCTGGCGGCGGCCCAGATAGCCAGGGCCCTCAAGAGGCACCCGGCCAAGAAGGTCGTCATTGTGCCACACTACGCAATGAGCGGGGGGACCCTGATAGCGCTAGCCGCCGACGAGATCTGGATGGACCCCAACGCCGTCCTGGGCCCTCTGGACCCGCAGCTCGCGATAAAGCCCGGCGTCCACGTCCCCGCACCCAGTATAGTGAAGGTCGCCAAGATGAAGGGGGAGAGGGCTAGCGACGAGCTGCTTATAGTTGCCGACATAGCGGAGAAGGCTATAAGGGAGATGCAGGAGTTCATAGTAGAGCTCCTCAGAGACAAGATGGGAGAGGAGAGGGCATGGGATCTCGCCAGGCTGCTAACCGAGGGCAAGTGGACCCACGACTACCCCATAACCTTCGAGGAGGCCAGGAGGCTCGGCCTCCCAGTCAAGGACACCGTGCCCCCCGAGGTCTACAGGCTAATGGACCTGTACCCGCAGGCCCCGATAAACAGGCCCGGCGTAGAGTACATACCCTACCCGGTGATACCGGGGCAGAGGGGCTCCGGCGAGGCGCGTTGATCCCCGGGTAAACACTTCTTTAGAAGCCAGCTGAAGGGGCCCCGTCACACGCACGTATAAACCCTTAATAGCTATGACCGGGTAAGAAGGTCTAAGGTGTGAGTCTATGAGCGAGCTCGCACGCTTCACAAGGGTAGCCATTGACATGGACACTTGCATAAGCTGCGGTGCCTGCATAGAGGTCTGCCCCTACGACGCCCTGGAGTTCGACGAGAACATGAAGGCTAGGCTACTATGGGACAAGTGCCAGGACGACTTCAGCTGCATTGAGAGCTGCCCCGTCAACTGCATCTACAAGGTCAGCGAGGCCCCGGAGGAGCTGAAGAAGGAGAAGGGAGGCTGGTACAGGTTCAGCAGGGAGTTGACACCCGAGGAGATGAAGGCCTTCGAAGAGTGGAGGCAGAAGTATGGAGTCGAGGTGGAACCGGCACAGTAAAGTAAAACAAAGTATAACTAAATGCAACGCACGACGCACGCCGTGCTAGGGGTCTTTGGCTCCTTCCTTTTCGAGAAGTCTATGCAGCTCTACTATATACTTGGAGACCCTCCTGTAGACCCTGCTCTCGAGCACATTTCTCACCCTTCCAATGTCTATAGAACTGTACCCATGTACCACGACGTTTCTAAACCGCACGAGTTTCTTAAGTTCATCCGCCTCGCCCGACCTTATCATCCCCCTAGACTCTAGCTCCTCTATACACCTTATGGGGGTCTCAGCCGATATCTTGAGCGCTGCGCACGTGTGAAGCAGGTAGTCTATAATAGCTTGTGCGTGCACCTGGAGAGCGTGAAGCACTGAGTAGACCTGCAATATGTCCGACCAGTCCACACCTCTCTCCACGGCCGTGTCTAGTATGTCGACGTGGCGTAGTATGTGCTCTAGGAGCCTCTCATGGATCACTCCTTGAGCACCCTCTCAGCGAGGGTCTTAGTGTATCCGAGCTTCCGCCTCGATATCATGAAGTCGTTGCATATGTTAATAGCCCTGACGAGGGCCTCCCTCCCCTGCGGCGTCTGGTATAGGATAGAGCCCTGCCTGAGGGCGGCTAGCAGCAGGAAGCAGTCGACCTCCCCGGGGTCCCTGACAACGTATAGGTCCGCTTCCCTGCCAGTAGCCCTCTCGACCTCTGCCATCACCCTCACCTCCTCGTCTTCCGAGAACCCCTCGCCGACGAAGATGACTAGGTCGACGTCCCTAGGGCTCGCCGACTTGAGGGATGAGCCGTGGAGGACCACCAGCATCACGCCAAGCCTCGCCCAGTCTATGCGTGACAGCCTCTCCGCCACGCCCTCCAAGCCGGCACCCCCTCCCCGCCTCTCTAAGAGGCGGCAGCTAAACATGCCCTCGTGCAGCCGCCCCTACTTCACCTATCCCCGCGCTAGATCTTTATAGCGTCATTAAACAAGCCTGCACCCGCGGCCAGCCTAGCCTCAAACCCCTCGGGGGCCCCACGAAACCTTTAGGGAGCCGGGGCCCGGGCGGCTATGCCGAGGCCCCTACCCTGGGAGCCGACCCCGGGTGGACTGCAGGGAGGCTCCGGGGGGTGGTGACGTGGTCCTCGCCTAAGGCCCCCGGGGCCTCGGCTCCAACCCTTATAAACCCCCCGCAATTACACGCATTTACCGGCGTAGGTGTGCCTGGCTTGGCTGCAGAGGCTCCCGGGGCCGGCGACTCCCAGAGGCAGTTGTACGATGCTATAAGGGATGCCTCGAGGTACGCATTCTACAGCTTCCTAGTTGGCCTGGTGGGCGGCCTGATCACTATGGCGCTGGCCCTAGCCTTGTTCGGGCTCGCAGCCCTCACGGCTATAGCTGGAGGGCCAGGAGGCTTCCAGGGCGGCGAGCTGGCGGCGATCGGCGTAACCACTATAATAATGATCGTCCTAGTGTTCATCGTCTTCGTGGTCGCCGAGCTATACCTTATGATGAGGGCTGGCGGCGTCCTGAAGGAGTACGTTGAGTCGGCTGGGGATAGGGTGGCCGCCGAGCTGGACCTGCCGGCCAAGGTGATATACTACTCCGCGATAGTCGGGCTAGTCGGTGTGGTAACGCTCATAATAATAGTGGGCGCGCTCCTACTGCTCATAGCCCTCCTGGGGATAATCGTCGGCACGCTGCTGCTGGGCGTCCAGGTGAGGGGCATACATGAGAGGCTCTCTACGCCGGGCATCCTGGTGGCTGTGGGTGCGGGCCTCCAGCTCCTAGGCCTCGTGATAGGGCTGCTGATGCTAGTCGGCGTTATAGTCTCCCTGGTAGGCTTCTACAAGCTGTACAGGGAGGCGGCGGAGCTGGCCGAGGAGGCCGCTACTGAGGGCCAGCCGACGACGCCTCCTCCATGATCTCGGCTATATCCCTCACCTCGAAGCCCAGGTCCTCGGCCTCCGCCCTGAACATGGTGTTACAGAAGGGGCATGCGACGGCCACTACCCTCCTGCCATTGGCCCCCCTGAGGACCTCGGCCGCCTCCTCTGCCCTTATCCTAGAGACCCTCCTGCCCCTCTTTATCTCGAAGAATAGGTGGCCGCCGCCCCCGCCGCAGCAGAAGCTCCTCTCCCTATTCCTCGGCATCTCCCTGATTCTGAGGCCAGCCGCCCTCAGGACCTGCCTAGGCTCCTCGAAGACCCCGTTCCACCTGCCCAGGTAGCAGGGGTCGTGGTAGGTCACCGCGACCCCCTCCAGCCCCGCCGCCTTGATCCTGCCCTCCCTGGCGAGCCTCGCCAGGACCTGGCTGTGGTGCTCAACCTCCAGCCTGCGTAGGACCTCGGCCAGGTGCCTGGTCTCTTCGCTCGCCTCGAGAGCCGCCCTATACCTCGGGTAGTCGTTCCTAAGCACGTTGTAGCAGTGGGGGCAGTTGACCAGCAGCTTCTTGAACTTGTACCTTGACAGCTCCTCTAGGAACGCCTTCATCATCTCCTGGAACAGGGCCTCCTCGCCCATCCTCAGGGCGGGGTCGCCGGTGCACCCTGTGTAAGGTAGGACCGCCGCCTTGACCCCCGCCCTCCTCAACAGCCTCAGTATGCTCTCCGCGACCGGCCTGATCCTGGGGTCGTAGCTCGTCACGCAGCCGAACCACACCAGGTAGTCGTACTCCTCCCCCTCTCTGGCTATCACCCCGCCCAGCTTCTCGTCAAGCTCGGCCAGCCACGCCTCCTTCTCGGCAGGATTGGCCCCCATAGGATTGCCGTTGTACTGGAGGTTCTCAAGAGCCCTTAGAACGCCCTCTGGCACGCTGTCGTCCCCGGTGAACAGCATCCCCCTCCTCACGTCTATGATCGTGTCGACGTGGTGTATCAGCACGGGGCACTCGGCAACGCAGGCACCACAGGTGAGGCAGCTCCATATGGCCTCGGGGTTCACGCCGGCCCTGCTCCCGTCGCCCGGGTTATCGGGGCTCCAGACCACCCTGCCGTCGCCGGAGTGAAGCATCAGACGCATCCCGAAGATCACGCCCCTGGGGTCTAGCAGCTTACCGGAGGCAGCGGCTGGGCAGGCATTGGTGCACCTCATACAGCTGGTGCACGCCTCGTAGTCGAGCCTCTGCTTCCACGTGGAGTCGCTTATCCTCACTATACCCACGGGCCTGTCCTCCTCTATCCTCTTCTCCACGTCCGGGTAGGACCTCAGAGCCGCCGCCCTGGGCTCCCTCGCGTAGGCTATGTTAGCGGCCGCCGCGGGTATGTGCCAGAGGTTAGTGAATGGTATCAATGCTATCGCCAGCTGGGCCATCGCCATGTGGAGTAGCCACGTCGCCCTGTAGACGTCTAGCAGCGTCTCGCTGGGGAGCCTACTGAACGCCAGGTACATCAGGTAGCCTCCCGGGTCGTAGAGGGGGCTGTACTCGACGGCCCCGGCCCTGTAGAGCGCTGCCACCATGCCGTTCAGCATGAAGCCCGTCAAAGCTATAGCCATGAGTAGGAGTATCACAGCGTAGTAGGAGGGGTCCTGGGGGAGTCTTGGGGTCAGCCTCCTAGCCCTCCTGTACAGCGCTAGGGCGCCGCCCGCCAGCACCGCGAAGCCCGCTATGTTGTTGAGCAGCTTGTAGGCGTAGAAGAAGGAGGTGGAGAGTATGACGCCGCCCGTGTAGTAGTCTAGGGCCCTTATCACCGTGGCTATGAAGAGCCAGGCTATCCCGTAGAAGATTGCCGCGTGGACTGCCCCGGGGAACCTATGCTCCAGCACTCTCCTCTGCAGGGCTGCGTAGACGAGCAGCCTCCTCAGGGCGCCCTTCACGCCGCCGGGGGGAGAGGGGGGCCTCGCCTTGCCGAAAACCCTAAGGTAGAACGCTGCAAGGCTGTAGACCAGGACCGCCGTGGAGACGCCGGAGAAGACGTAGACCAGGAGCGATATATCCTCTACGCCGAAGAAGTGTACTACAGCGCCCTCAGCGCCGCCGGCCAATACAGCTTACACCCAAGAGGGGTGAGCACTTCAAAAACCTTATCCCCCGGCACATGCACCCGGCCACGCCCAAATAGTAATACCCTCTTTAAATCGATCCCGGCTAAGGCCCCTCCCCGGGGGCGCCGGAAACCTATCACCCCGAGGCCCCACCTGCTTGTCTAATGGGCGCTGGAGCCGGGTTTCACGGGGCGCCGTCCCCGCCGGGGTGCGGTGACGTGCCTGGGAGCGGAGACGCAGAGGAGATGATCAGGAGGCTCAAAGAGAGGCTAAGGGCCCTCAAGGAGGGCTCTCTCCCCGGAGGCAGCGAGAGCCATGCAGGTGGCAGGCCCGCGGCACCGGGGAGGCGGCTGGAGGCGCAGTCGAGGCCCGCCGGCTCGAGCCACGCTAAGAGCCCCGCCAGGCCTAGGAGGGTCAGCCTCTTCGACTTCCTAGGCCCCGGCGGGGCCCCTAGTCTTAGCGCCCCCGCCGGGGCCTAGGAAGTCGAAGAGGCTGACCCTCCTAGGCCTGGCGGGGCTCTTAGCGTGGCTCGAGCCG
>JALUAM010000061.1 GCA_027051095.1 Acidilobaceae archaeon
GGGAGGGGCTTAGGGTCTACCTCGAGGCGAGGGGTCTGCGGTGGCGGGCAGCCTGAAGGCTGCTCTAGAGTCGAGCGTCTCCGCCTTCCTAGTCGTCTCGGCCACCGCTAGGACCTCGCCCGAGGGGATACCGCTCAGGGGCTACGCCGGGCCCAGCGGTAGGCTCGACGTGGTTGCAAGGGCCTTCGAGGCTGTCGTAGAGAGGGACTCGCTCGCCCTGGCACTCCTGCTGGGCCCCCCGAACCCGCCTCTACTGGTGGCGGCGTCCTGGGAGTGCAGGGCTGGGCTGGGAGGCGAGAGGGGCTTCGTAAGGGCGTTTGCAGAGGCGTTCAGGGGCCGCGGGTGCCTGCAGCTCTACCCTGGCGTCTCGCTCAGAGACCTGTTGTCCATGGCCTCGAGGAGGATGAGGGTTGTGCTGCTGAGCGAGGGGGGAGTGGACGTGGGCAGCCGGGAGGCCCTCGAGGCGCTGTGCTCCAGGGCCCTCTTCATACTGGGCTCGCACGTCGACATGCCCCAGGCCGAGGAGGAGGTCGCGAGGTCCTACGCCGACGCAGTGGTGTCGGTGGGCCCCCTGAGCTACCATACGGAGCATGTGATAGCGTTCATAGAAACATTGAGGATGTCCGGTGCGTGCAGGCTAGGGGGCGCTGGGAGCCGCTAGGCACCGGCCTCGGGCAGGCCCACGGTCAGTATCTCGGCGGGAAGCCTCCCGCCGTTGATCAGCGTCTTCAGGATGAGGTAAAGCGCCTCCCCCACCCTGTCCAGGTTGTCCCAGCCGTCGCTGGTTATCCTCACATAGTAGAGCAGGGTCCCCTTCTCGGTGACTATGTAGAAGCCCGCGGTGTGGATAATCAGCTCCGTCTCCTTGTCGAACTGGACGGTGAGGCCCAGCTGCTTATAGAGCCTCTCCATCTTGTCGGTCGAGTCGAGCAGCCACACCCACCTGGGCTTGGCCTTGGCGTCCCTGGTCATGTAGTCCATGTAGGACCTAGCCTCCTCGAGCGTGCCCCTCCACGGGTCGACGTCAACAGTTATGAATACAACCCTGTCGAGCAGGCCCTCCTCGCTCAGCCTCTCAGCAGCATAGAGCATTATGTACGTCTCCATATGGCATATGTCGGGGCACCTGACGTACTGGGGCACGAAGACGTTTATGACTCCCTCGACGGGCACCCTCATGGGGCCCTCGGTGGTCTGGTACGTGCCCGGGAACAGCTTAGTGTTCACGTAGTATATGTCAACGTAGGGCTTGAGATCCTTAAGCGCCTCCTCGCCCGCCCTGGGGTAGCCGCCAGTCGATATAGTATAAACGTTGATCGTATAGCCTATTATGAAGAGTAGCGCTAGCACGATCACAGGCCACTTGAAGGGCCTAACAACCCTCATTGGCTCCTCAAGCTTCCTCTGAAGCCACTCCAAGGCCATAGCGGGGAACCCCCATCACCCCGTAAAATGAGGGGCCAGGCGGGGTGTAGAGGCTTAGCATTTACAAATATCTAAAAAATCGGGGGTGCAAGGCCTAGGAGCCTGGCGACTATGTAGGCTGTCACCAGCCCCGTTATCAGGGCCACCAGGGCGAGGGCTGCCATAGCGTAGGCGCTCAAACCCCCCTCCCCCCGCTAGGAGGCGGGGAAGTAGGGGGTGCATGTTAGCACGCTGGTGACAGCCGCGAGTATGAGCACTGCTACCAGGCCTGCTCCGGATACCGTCATGCCCTTGATCGCGAAGTTCTCCTCCCTGAGGTACTGGAAGAAGAGTGCTATCAGAGCGGCTTGGAATATCGCCATTGACGTGACGAAGAGTAGCGGGCTGGCTGTTATGCCCTCTAACACGGCTATGGTCTCGAATATCGCTGAGCCTACTAGCACTAGCCAGACGCCGACGTAGACCATTATGTTCCTGGGGTTCAGCTCCTGAGCCCTGGGCCCCGCTGCCATCACGGGCTCACCCCGCTAGACCAGGTAGAAGAGCGGGAATACGAATACCCATACGATCTCGACTATGCCCCAGTAGATGCCCACTGCTAGGACCTCCGTCATGTTCTTCTCGTTTATCG
>JALUAM010000062.1 GCA_027051095.1 Acidilobaceae archaeon
GCGGGGGGCCCATCGAGAGCCTGAGGGTTCAGTCCGCCCCTCCCCCCGAGTACCACGGCTGAGGCGCCCCCCGCTGTGGTGCTTAGAGGCGGGGCTGTGGGGGCTTGCAGGGTCGAGGTTAGGGTGGACAGCGACCTCTCCTGGGACGCGAAGTACCCGGTGATAGTTGCTAGGTCCGGCGAGGCCCGGGCCGCGATAGTGGCGCCGCTCAGCGACTATACCTTCGGCGGCCCGGGCTACCCGGCCCTGCTTGCGGCCCTCAGGGCCTTCGCCTCCGCCGAGAGGATTGGTGTCGGGGTCGAGCTTGTACTCGCTTCGAGGGTCACGGGTGTATGGGCTGCCTCCCGCTCGCGCATAACCGCCAGCGAGGCGCTGCTGCTCGAGCCCCTCGCGCCCAGGGGGGTGGTCAGGGTGGTGCCCCCGACCCCGCCCATGCAGTGGGGCCTGGCCGCTAGGGCCTACCTGGCGGCCGTGGTGGCGTCGAAGCTGTGGGGCGTGAGGGTTGAGGTGGGGGGGCTCTGCGAGTCGTGGGACAAGTACGTGCTAGAGTCGAGGGGCAGGCCAGCGACATGCATACTATTCCACCCATCCCAGTGGAGGGTAGCAGCCGCCATCGCGGCGGCGTCACTGGCGGTCGACGCGCCCCGCGAGCCCCTGGTCTACAGGTTCACGTCCGAGCTTGTAGCTGAGAGGCTCTCCGAGGGCAGGCTGGAAGACGCTAGGAGGGCGGGCTACCTGATCCCTCTCATGCTCGGAGTCGAGCCTCTGACGTCGGAGCCCTCTCCGCCTAGGGAGTGGAGGGCTATAGGCGATTACAGGGCTAGAGCGGCTGTCTTGCCCTCGCCTCACTGGGCTCCAAGGGCCCGGAAGAGGCCGGAGCCCCTTGTCGAGGCGTGGAGGGCGTCTAGGGCGTCGCTGGCAGGGGGCGCTGAAGGCGTGGCCGTTAGGGGGCTCCTGTTGAGCCTCCTATGGAGGGGCTATAGCCCCGCCGAGGCGCTTACGATAGCCTCGGCCATAGCACGACCCCTAGGGGGGCGGGAGCTAGAGGCACTTGAGGCGCTAGGGGCGGTCGAGGCAGGATAGGCGCATGGGGAGGAGCTCGCCTCGGAGCCACATTTATATTAACCTCTCGGCGCACAGTTTCTAGGTAGCCGCCTCGGGATAGGCGGCATAGCGTCCCTAGCAAACCCCGCTAGTGCTTCCCCCGCCTCCCCAAGCCCGGCTCTTGGGAGGTGGTGTGTATGCCGTCTCTGCTGGTGGTATCACCGCCCACCCTGGACTACATAGTAAGCGGTGGAACCATACTTTCGAGGCCCGGGGGCCCGGCCCTCTACTCGCTTTTTGGCGCGTCTATGAGAGGGTGGAGGGTGTACGCTGTCGGGCCCTGGGGCTGGGAGACGCTTGAGTCTGTAGCCGTGGAGAGGGAGCTTGGCGTCGAGAGGGTGGGCTACCCTGCTGCTGGCAGGGGGGCGGTGTTCAGGCACGAGTATAGGGGTGGTAGGAGGTTCAGCGAGATCCTAGGCAGGCCCGAGGGGTTAAGGGTAGACGAGTTCATTAGGGCGCTCGATGGGGTGAGGCCCGACGCCGTCCTGGTCTCCCCGATCACGGGCGAGGAGGCAGGCTACATAGCCTCCCTGCTGGCGCAGAGGAGCGACGTAAAGTGCGTGGGGCTGGACATCCAAGGCTACGTCAGGGGCTATGGCGACGTCTGGGAGGGGTTCCTCCCCGCTGCTAGGAGCTACGTGGTACACATGTCTAGCGATGACACGGGCGAGGAGGGAGTATCTAAGGTGGCTGAGGCCACCGCAGGGAGGAGTCTTATAGTGTACACGAGGGGCACCGGGCCGATAACGGTGGTTACGGGAAGCCTCGCCGAGGTCCTACCAGGCCCGAGGAAGACTGTGGGAGACCCCACGGGGGCGGGGGACATCTTCACCTCGATAACCCTCGCCGAGTACTGCACCCACGGCGACATAGTAGCCGCTGTGAGGAGGGCCGTCGACCTGGCCCCTGAGGCCCTCGAGGAGGCTAGGAAGACCCTAGGCTAGCCCCGGTCGGCTTTAAAACCCTTAACCGGACCGTCTAGCCCCCCGGTGCACGAAGCTTGAGGAGGCGCCTGACGCTCCTAGCTATGGCTCTACTCGCCCTGTTACCCCTCCAGGCCCTCGACCCCCTCGCCCTCCAAGAGGAGCCAAGGGCTGTGGTAGAAGCGGGCGACGACTACCTGCTACTCTCGAGCTACCTTCTAGACGTAAGGCTCGAGATGCCCTCGGCCCGCGTGGTGGAGGTCCTCTTCAGGACCGTGGACGGCGAGAGGATAGCGGCGTCCCCCGATGTCTCAGCCCCCCTGGCACTAGTAGTAGAGGGTAGCCCCTCTGAGGCTCTCATCGAGTGGAGCTTGGTAGAGACCTTTGAGGGGCCTAGCGTTGCGAGGGCTGTGCTGGAGAGCGGGGAGGTCGACGGCCTAGTCTATACTCTGACTATCGAGTCGTACCCGTGGGCGCCCATGATCTATGTGAGGCTAGACGTATACAACGCTAGCAGCGAGCCCCGGGTGATGATAACCGACCTGGGAGGCCCAGCTATACTAGTCCCATACGCCTCCGCGGAGAACGCATCCTGGAGAGCTGCGTATAGCTCCCTCAGGGCCGGTGAGACGGTTTACGAGAGGCTGGAGATCGAAGGGGAGGTTAAGGAGCCTGTCTCGGCACTCAAGGGGTTCATAGCGGTGGAGGAGGTCGACGGCGAGGCCTCGGCGTTCGTAGGCTTCACGCCCCTCGCGCCGTCGCCCTTCTTCCTCTACGTAAACCCCTCCTTCGAGTACTCGGAGGAGACGACCGCGGCTCTCCTAGCACTTGTAGCTCCTGTGGATGCGGTCAACCCCGGCGAGAGGAAGACCGTGATAGAGGCCTACGTATCCATAGGCGATTACACGGCATACAACCTCTACGCGTCCCAGCTCGTCGACGAGGCCCTAACCCTGTACCCGGGCGCTGGCGAGCTAGTCACCGACGGCTTCGGATTCGAGGAGACTATAGAGGAGCTTAGGGGCAGGATCGAGGATCTAAACTCCCTTGTCGACGACTTGAGGGAGAGGGTCGGCGAGCTAGAGAAGAGGGTCTCGGAGCTGGAGGGCGAGAACAGCTATCTCAGGGCGAGGATATCAGACTACGAGAAGAGGGCCCTCGAGGCGGAGGAGAGGCTTCAGACGGTGCTCTATGCGGCGCCCGGCGCCTTCGCCATAGGCGTGATAGCCGGCGTGGTCGGCTCGATGCTGGCGAGGAGGAGGTGAGGCCTAGGGGTGGAGCCTCCCCCGCTCACAGAGGCCCCGGGATGACGGGGCGCTCACGGGGGCCTCCACAATCTCTACCCCCGCAGCGCTCTTTAAGGATTTACTGCTACGCCCGCGTCTATGCTAAATAATGTAAGCCCCCCAGCTAGAGATAGAGGCCGGTGAATTCTAGGTGAACCCGGGAGAGAGCTGCTTCAAGGTGATCCAGGAGCACAGGAGCATTAGGAAGTTCAAGCCGGACCCGATACCTAAGGAGCACCTTGACATGATCCTAGAGGCTGCCCGCCGCCATGCATCGCCCTGGAACCTCCAGCCGGTTCACGTAACGGTGGTCACCGACAGGGGCCTGAAGGAGAGGCTGGCCGAGGCCCTGTGGGGCCAGTACCAGATAGTCGAGGCACCCGTCTTCCTGGTGTTCAGCGTCGACTACGCTAAGATACTGAAAGCTATGGAGCTGAGCGGCGCTAAGACTCGGAGGCCCGGGCTCTCGGACTACGTGCAGGGCGTGATATCAGCTAGCATAGCCCTCTCATGGGCTGCCGTGGTTGCAGAGGGCCTAGGGTACGCGATAAACTTCATAGCAGCCTACGGTAGGCCCTGCAGGGTCGCCGAGATCCTGGGCCTGCCCGAGCTCGTCGTGCCCATAGCAGGCCTTAATATAGGAAAGCCCGCCGACAACCCAGGCATAACGCCGAGGGCGCCCAGAGAGGCCGTCGTGGGCGAGAACGGGTACGGCAGCCTAGAGGAGAAGGCTAGAGCCTACATGAAGACCATGGAGGGCTTCGTGGAGAAAGTCGCCAAGGTCCTAGGACCGGGGGGCCCCGTAGAGGAGATGGACGGCGAGGTCAGGGAGTGCCTAAGGAGCAGGGGCTTCAGCGTCTAAGGCGTCCTCCACTAGATACACAATGGAGCCCCCCGGGGGCCTACAACCCCTCTCGGCCGCAGCCTCGACGATCTTTAAGGGCACTGCGGCTACGCAGGGCTCAACGCCGCACTTCTCCAGGGCCTCATTAACGCTAGCGGCCCTGACAAGCCTGGACTTAACGGGCGGCCAGCGCTCAGGGGCGGCCAGAGCCCGCCACCCTTTGATCACTCTTTTCAGCCGCGGACCGGTCTAAATACTCCTAAAGGCCCCGCAGTATCTGGGGGTTCACCCAGACTTCGAGCAGGACTGGTGGCGGCGGAGAGTCTGGCCGGAGGCGAGAGTGGAAGGCCATGAGGAGGGCGGGCGTCAGCGTCAGGAGGAGGCAGGGGGTGTTGATGGACGTCTGGGAGGAGGTTATAGGCGAGTGGGAGAAGAGCGGTAGCCTGTCCAGGGACAGGGTAATAGAGATACTGAGAAGCGTCTACGAGAGGGAGGGCGTATCCCCTATTAGGGGTGCATCAAACCCTCCAGACATCTACGATAAAGAGGTTGCAAGCCTCTACGTTATAGGGAAGCACGCTCTGGGCCTCGACAAGTCGCACCCCGAGCTGTTCGACGAGGTGTTCAGCGACGAGATTAAGTACGAG
Source organism: Acidilobaceae archaeon (assembly GCA_027051095.1). Classification (GTDB taxonomy): domain Archaea; phylum Thermoproteota; class Thermoprotei_A; order Sulfolobales; family Acidilobaceae; genus Aeropyrum. Next base: position 4,805 of record JALUAM010000062.1, read on the forward strand.
GAGGCTATTAAGGCACTGCTGACAGAGGAGCCTAGCAGCGCTAGGCATAAGGTTGAAGCACTACTGGGCGGAGTGCCCGACGATAACACAGTGGCCAGGATGCTAAGGCTCAAGCTAACCGAGGCCTACTTCGGCTTCACCCACCACGACACTTTCATACTGCTCCTCAAGAGGTTCGTTGAGGCCTTCCCCGAGCATAAGAGAGTCGCTGCCAAATACGCCAAGTTCTACATAGCGTTTAGGATTGCAGACGCCATACAGAAGGGCGAGGTAAGAGATAGGATAACTAAGGAGGCGATGAAGCAGGCGCTCGCACTTCAGCTTTCGGGCCTGGGCAAGGTCCTACCCGACGACTCGTACATAAGGAAGATCGCGAAGGAGGTCTTCAACATACCGGACAGGATACTGGACTTGGTATTGCCGGCTTCAAAGAGGGAAGGGAAAAAGATTAGGAGGGGGAATTGAAGAATAGTACCCCCTATTTAAGCCACTATAGCTTAACAACTGAATATTTAAATATTTTATTCGCTGTTTATAGTAGCCTGCGGGTGGAGAACGGTTGGTTCATCTAACAGCGATCCAGCGGGAGATCCTCGAGACCCTTGTCAAGCTCTACGAGCAGCATAAGAGGATGATAAAGAGCAAGGAGGTAGCCAAGGTGCTGGGCAAGGATGAGGGGACCGTGAGGAACATAATATTGTGGCTGAAGAACCTGGGGCTAGTGGAGAGCAGGACAGGCCCTGCAGGCGGCTACATGCCCACCCTTAAGGCGTACGAGGTCCTAGGCAGCTACTCGCCCTATCAGCTCACCATAGGCTACGGGCAAGTCATAGTTTACAAGGACGGCGAGGAATACAGGTATCCAGCTGTCAACATGGAGCTGCTGGATATATTCGGCACGGAGCCCGTGAAGGCGGTTGTGAGGGTCACAGGCGACCTCAGCCCGGTGGAGGAGGGCGATAGGGTTAGGGTGGAAAGCATACCTTCGAGACGGTTCGCCCTGGAGGGGACTGTGAAGCGGGTGGGGAAGAGCGCGGGCGAGATACTTATAGAGGTCAAGAAGATATCCGTGATCCCCGACGAGAGAGTCGGCAACATAGTCTCCAGGAAGCTGATAACCGTCAGAGAGGACATGAGCGTGAGGAAAGTCGCGAGGATACTTTACAGCAACGGGATCCGGGGGGCGCCCGTGGAGAACGCTAACGGGGAGATAGTAGGCTTCATAACGACGACTGACATAGCTATGCTGGTAGCCCGCGGCGAGGACCTCGACGCCCCCGTCAAGAACTACATGAGGCGCAACGTATTCACAATAAACGAGAACGAGCCTATCATAGAGGCTATGAAGTACATGGACTTCCAGGGCGTCGGCAGGCTACTGGTTGTGGACAACTCTGGCAAGCCCGTCGGCATAATAACGAGAACCGACATACTGCGGTACCTGCTCGCGCTCAGCTAGCAACGGTCAAGCATATATCTTAATCCTCTTGCCGACATAGGGTTTTACGTGCGGCTTCTCCTTTATGTAGGCCTCTATCGCCCTCCTTATCACTTCACTCTTAGTCATGCCCTTCTTCCTAGCGTACTCCTCCAGCAGCTCTAACAGCTCGTCGGTGATCTTAAACGACACGACCCTCACGCCTCATCCACCCCCAGCCACTCTCTCCTGCCTGGCTCAACCCTCCACCCGCATATAGAGCGCTCTCATGGCTTAACTCTTGAGAGGGCAGGGTCTCCATTACTCTTCTCTAAACAGGAAGACTGGGGCTCCCGACAGCTAGTCTTTCTCTCAAAGCAGGAATCTTTATATAGGTAGAGGCCAGTACTTCTCTTTGGAGGGGTGTACACTTGCCCACGGTTCATTTGAGCCTGCCGGAGCAGACGTACAAGGAGCTTAGGGAGAGGGCGTCTCAGCTCGGCATACAGGTGACGGACCTGATAAAGCTGTACATAAGGATGGGGCTTGAGAGGGGCTTTGCTTCCAGGAGCAGCGAGGACAGCGAGGCTATAGCGGCTGTGTCCAGGAAGGTCGACAGGCTCGAAAGGGACTTGAAGATAAAGTTGACGCTGATAGAGGGCAAGTATAGGCAGCTCGAGGAGGCCCTCAACTACCTTATAGAGAGGGTTGAGATGCTGGAGGAGGCTGTGGCCGAGGTTAGGGCGTCGAGGGTTGGAAGGGAGGCTCTGGACAGGGTTACAGAGTAGCCTCCCATGAGTGGTAGTAGGGCGGGCATTCCAGGGGCTTGCACCCCTCCCTGGCTAGCCTCTCCCTCCCAGCCCTCCTAGCCTCCTCCGCGTCCGCAGCCCTACCCTCCGCCAGGTCTCTCTCGAGGTCTAGCTCTGTGTACACGCAGCGCCTGTTCAGGGCCTTAGACGCCTCCTCCACCGTCCTAGCCCCCTCGACTAGCCTCGGCAGCGGAGTGTAGTCTAGCAGCACGTCCGGGTCGAGGATTATCGTGGAGGCTTGGAGCAGGTCAAGCTCTATCCTGCGCGTGCCCCTCCTTATACACCTCCTCCCTATAACTCCCCTGAAGGCTTCTATAGGGGCCTTGGAGGCCTCGCTGACGAACACATCCATTATCCTTGCGAGCAGGGAGGCCTCGCCCCTGCTCATCCCTAGGATCTCCACTACGCCTCCCCGCGAAGCGAGGTCGGAGAGCCTATGGAGCAGGTAGCCTCTGGGGAGCTCGCCGTCCGTGCCGAGCCCGTGTACAGCGACAAGCTTGATCCCGGGGAACTTTGATAGGGCGTTTAGGCTCATGGCGTCCGCTAGAGGGCTCCAGAGGTCCTCCTCGCAGCCGGCTGCGAGCGCATCCCCCCCGGAGTCTAGGGCTATCACCGCGTCTATGCCCAGGGCCTCAGCCGCGTCGAGGAGAGCCTCTGCTATCCCCCAGGGCCCCTTGGAGGCGTCTATGTACAGGGCTTCTACTCCTAGCGCCTCAGCCGCTCTCACTATTTGAGGCTTGAACTCTACGCCTCCCCGGACAACTCGCTCTCCCCCTGATACCAGGGCTAGGGTCGCGCCGAGCCTCCTGCCCCCCCTCAAGCCCTCTATGGGGGCAGGCCCCGGGTTGGGGTCTACGGGGAGCCTCTCCCAGACTATGGATCCTATGTATGGCTCTGCGCCGAGCCTTCTCAGCTTCAGGTAAAGGTGTATAGCTCCTAGGCTGTCTCCTCCACCGCCAGCGCCGAACACCAGCACTCTCAGGCCTCTCAGGTCCGAGAACCACGACACGGGCTGGACCACAAGGTTGCACCGGAACCGTTGGCTGCGCGCCGGGGGGTTTAAGGCGGTGTGTAGGCCCGTCCATGAGAGAATACATTTGCCGATCAATTGAAAAATTCAATCAATCACTCTCTTAGAATGGATAGCAGGTTGAGCCTTGAGAGGTATACGTAGGCTGCTACAACGCCGCCCAGGAGCCCGGCCGCGAGCGCTAGCAGCAGGTTAGAGGGGGCTAGCACGGTCTGCAGGCTCATATCAGGTATTATGTAGCCCACTGCGAGTGCGCTCCTCTCGGCCACAGTCCCAGCAATGTACAACGCTATCACATATGCAGGTATGGACGCCGCCGCGGAGGCCACAGCTACCTGGAGCGCGTACCCGGCCAGTATCCTCCTCTTAGGGGCGCCCATTGCTAGGAGTACAGCGTGCTCTCTAGCCCTTGCCGAGACGTCGACGGCTACTATAGCTGCTACGGTCACGGCTACCCCCAGAGACGCTAGGACTAATACTCCGCCCATCACGGCGTAGAGGAGTATCGACAGAACCTGAAGAGCCTCCACCAGCTCCTCCCTGCCAAGGGCCTCCGAGACCGCTACGAATCCCTCACGGGCTAGGCGCTCCCTAACGAACCCTATGAACTCATCCACTCTAGACCCATCAGCTAAGTCTACATGGGCTGCCGCCCTCATCATGCCGGGCTGGGAGCCCGTAAGCCTCTCGAAGTAGCCCGGGTCGACGAGAATGTAGAAGCCGTTCTGAAGCCTTGAGTAGCTGAGCCCCACGACCTCGACCGCAACAACCTCGCCATCCAGCTCCACCTGCAGCCTATCACCCACCTCTATGTCCAGCATAGCCGCTAGGGCCAGGCTTGTCACAGCCTCTCCCGGCCCCTCGGGGTAGCGGCCCTCCGCTAGCGGGAACGCCGTCGAGGGCCCGCCGCCGGCGTACGTCACAACTGCGAAAACCTCTCCCAGGCCCAGGGCGTCAACGTATTCCTCGGAGGCGACTATGGTGTAGCCTTCCACCCCGCCCCAGCCGGCTACAGCCTCCTCCAGAGCCTCGGCCACGGGCTTAGGCGGCGACAGGCTTATGCTCTCCACTACTATGTAAGCGTCGGGCGGCATCACGTCCGAGTAAAGCTCTACTATGTCGTCGACGCCCTCGCCTAGAGATGACATGGCGCCCCCGATGCCCCAGATTATGGAGAGCGCCGCCGCCAGGCCGACCAGCTTCCACGGCCTAGCTAGGAGGTCGCGGGCGGACGAGGCCAGATATAGGGGCCCGGGGAGCCTCAGCCTAGGCGGCACCAGCTGTATGGGCAGCTCGCCGCTCCTCAGAGCGGAGACTGTGTCGACGCTCAGGGATACGGCCACGGGGGCCAGGGAGCCTAGAGCCACGCCTGCCATGCCCAGGAGAGCGACCCCGGCTAGCAGCTGTAGAGGTGTCTCGAAGCCGTAGTTAGAGTACAGCAGCCTGGCTATCTCCGAGTCGCCCACGAATAGCGATGCGTAGACGCTCTCGCCGGCTAGGGCCACGGTGGCGGAGCCTAGCGCGACGCCCACAACTCCCCAGGCCATCCAGGGAGTCATGATCATCACGGCTATCTCACGAGCCCCCGCACCCTCCGCCTTGAGCACGGCGGTGACCCTAGACTCTCTAACCGCCATAGCCGTGCCTGCCGCCGCAGGGAGCACTACTAGCAGTGCCAGCAACGCGGCGCTGGGCACGGTGACTATGCTCAGGGCACCCCGGAGAAGCACTACTATAGGGTTCTCGTCGGGGTCTACAATCCAGTAGCCTGCTATGTAGGCGCCGTCGGCCTCTAGAGACTCCTCGAGCCTCGAGGCCAGCGACTCCAGGTCCCG
>JALUAM010000063.1 GCA_027051095.1 Acidilobaceae archaeon
GTCTCCTCAGGCATGCCTTTAAGCCCCTATGTGGTCGTAACGCGTGGCCCGGCCTAATTAATAGTCGCCTCCTCGGGCCCACGATTTAAACCCCGTTAAACTATAACGTTGAAAGGCCCTAAAGCGCAGTCGTTCCAGCCCAGGCGGCCAGGTGAAGACGGTCTTGGCAAAAGTTGGGTTAAGCCCGAAGGTTTATAGGGTAATCGCCGTCTTAGCAGCCACGCTGGTCGCACTCCAAGTCTACGTAATACTATCACCGGGCTCTCAGGAGCTACCCATAACGCCTCCCGCGGAGCCCGCTATTAGCAAGGGTTCGTGGGAAGGAGGCCTGGGCTTGAGGCTAGAGTCCAGCGAAACAGTGAGCGTCTCGGGCAGGCTCGTGGAGGTTAAGAAGTACAGCTTCACCCTGAAGCCGGGCCTAGGCGACTGCAGGATTTACATGAGAGTTGTAGACGCAAACGGGGGCTCTGGGTGGGTTCTGCTGATCCACGGCTTAGGAGGTAGCTCTCTCTTCTGGCTAGAAGGGCCCGGGGCTTCCGTCCTAGCAGAGCTGATAAACCGTGGCTTCAACCTGGCGCTAGTGGACCTTGCAGGGCACGGCGAGTCGTGTATACCAGGGGGCAGCGAATGGAAGGACCTGGCCAGGTCCTTAGGCGACCCCCAATCCTTCTTTCTATACTACGTCTACCTCAGCGGCCTGAGGGCTGTAGAAGCTCTAAACGAGATTGGGGCCAGCGATGTCAGCGTCGTTGGCCTCTCTCTTGGCGGCATGACAGCGCTGGTGGTCGCCGCCCTGCACGACTCTGTGGGCTCTGCGGTATCAATCTACGCTGCGGGTTGCTTGACGTGTATGATAGCCTCTGGCGGCTCGGCAAATTTCATAGGCGACCCCGACTCGGGGTTAAGCGACAAGGACGCTCTGCACACCCTGGCCAGACTAGACCCTCTAAACTTCATACGTAGCTCGCCTATGGAGGGCAAGAGGGTCTGGATCGTGATGCCCTCGCACGACGAGTATTTCCCCTTGGAGGCGCTGGAGGCGACTCTAGCAGAGCTTGAACGCTCTGGCGCAGCGGTAGGCTTCACTATAGCCCCTAATGGTAGCCACTACTCGATGCCGCCCTGGCTGCCCGAGCTTGTAGCTGACCTACTCTCGGGGAAGCCCGCGGGGGTCGGCGGGGAGACGCTGGTCTGGAGACCTTCAGCTAAAGGATTATCTTACCTGCCGGGGGCGGGCAGCCCTGTAATCTTGAATTTAGTGGCCCCCTCGCAGGTCCTAGTGCTTCAGGGTAGCCCTCCCGCGACTGTCAGCGTGGCCGAAGGCCCGAGGGTTCTATCAATACTGCTTGCAGCTCTATGGGCAGCAGTCTCGGTGGCAGCGGGTAGAGCGGGTTACGTGTTCAAGCCGTGGCTGCTGCCGCTGTTCTCCGTGGCGGCGGCAGCTATTGTAGCTGGGTTGCCAGCCGTCGCATGGCCCGACAGATTCTCGCTGTCAATACTCGAGCTGGCTGAGAGGTATGGGTCGACTATGTCGGCTTTCTCCAGCCTGCCTTCACTCCACGCTTTCACGGCGGCCGCTATAGCCGTCCCCGCGTTTCTAGCCGGCGTGCTAGCAGTCAAGAGCAGGTACTCGACGGCGGCTCTTGCGCTAGCTTACGTGCTAGCGGTTGCAACGCTCTACGGAGTGCCCAGGCTCACGTTCTACACTGTGGAGTCGCTTGCCTCCGCGGAGGGCTTCGAGAGCAGGGCCACGATATACCCCGTAGAGGCCGCGCTGATACTACTCCTCGCGGTAGCAGTGCTCGCCAAGAAAAGGCTGGCAACAGACTCCCGGTTATACTAAGCCCTGAGCGGCTGGCTTAGCCTCACGGCTTTATAACTATCCCCTCGCACTCATTCATCTCTCGGGGCTAAAGCCCTCTGTTATTGCCGGGTGGGCCGCAGTTGCTTGAGGGTGTTAGGAAGGCTGTAGAGAGGCTTTTAAAGGGGAGCGGCGCCTACGAGAAGGCTGTAGACCAGTTCGTAAGGGACATTCAAAGGGAACTGCTCAAAGCGGACGTTAATGTGAGGCTGGTCTTCGACCTGTCTAGGAGGGTGCGCGAGAGGGCGCTCAGGGAGGAGCCTCCACCCGGCGTCTCAAGGAGGGAGTGGCTTGTCAAGATACTATACGAGGAGCTTGTAAGCCTCTTCGGCGGGGAGTCGGAGCCAGAATGGCGCCCGAGGAAGACGCCATGGGTCATGATGCTAGTCGGCGTTCAGGGCTCCGGCAAGACCACGACCGCGGGCAAGCTAGCTCTATACTACGGCAGGAGGGGGTATAAGGTGGGCCTTGTGTCGACAGACACCTACAGGCCGGGGGCGTACGACCAGCTTAAAAGGCTCGCCGAGCAGGCTGGCGCTATGTTCTACGGGGAAAGGAGCGGCGACCCCGTGGAGATAGCGTATAGGGGGGTAAAGGAGCTGGCTTCCCGGGGGGCCGAGGTCATCATAGTCGACACTGCAGGGAGGCACGGTGAGGGCGAGGAGGAGAAGCTAATTGAGGAGATGAGGCTTATGGCCAAGAGGATAAAGCCGGATGAAGTAGTCCTTGTCATGGATGCTGCTATGGGCCAGAGGGCTGGGAAGCTCGCGGAGAGGTTTCACAAGGCCGCGCCGCTCACATCGATAATAGTAACCAAGATGGACGGTACAGCCCGCGGCGGCGGGGCGTTAAGCGCGGTCGCCGCCACAGGAGCCAGGGTGAAGTTCATAGGGACTGGCGAGAAGCTGGAGGAGCTAGAGCTGTTCAATCCCAGGCGCTTCGTCGCGAGGATAATGGGTATGGGCGACATAGAGGGCCTCCTGGACAGGGTTAAGACTGCGATGGCAGCTCAGGACCTCGAGGAGGCGGCAGACGACATATTAAAGGGTAGGGTCAACATGAGGGTGATCTACAGGCAGCTCAAGGCCCTGAGGAAGCTGGGGCCCCTGAGCAAGGTCCTCCAAATGCTGCCCTTGGCGCCCCTTCCAGCTAAAGTCACGGAGGAGGCGGCTAGCCTGGGTGAGGAGAAGATTAGGAAATGGATGGCAATAATAGAGAGTATGACCTACGAGGAACTCGACAACCCGGAGATAATAGATAGGAGGAGGATGAGGAGGATAGCCCTTGGCAGCGGCACTACGGTGGAGGACGTTAAGGAGCTGCTGGCGTATTATAAGGCGCTTAAGGCTATGGCTAAAAGGATGAGGAGGGATAGGAGGCTCCTGAGGAGGCTAGGCATAGATGCCGGCTAGGCTTCACGTAGCCTCGGCTTCTACGCCGTTAGAGGCTGGAAGGATAGTTGCGTCTAGCCTGCTACTCTCCCACGGAGTCAGGGCTGATGCCGCGGCCGCAGTATACCTGGAGTGGGCGGGCCTGTGGCTATTTGTCGAGGGTAGGAGCGTGAGGAGACTGTGGCCTGATGCAGACGCTGCAGAGGGATGGGTTAGGGCTGTGCTCAGAGGCGCCAGGCTGGGAGCCTCGCTGTACAAGGCTTGGAGGCCCCCTTCGAGAGGCATCTGCGTAGAGGCCTCAAAACCCGATTCCACGGGTTTGTCCGCGCTAGCGGCGCAGCCAAGGGTAGCCTTCTACGACTATCCAGGCTCCTGCTTGGGAGTTGTAGGCGTCCCCGTTGATAAGTGGCTGGCGCCGGCGGTGGTTAACATAATATGGGATAGGGTTGAGAGAGGTCTACACTTGATAAGTTAGGGCCTGCTAGCCGCCAGATCTCACAAGTACTAGGTTAAAGTAGACTCGAACCCTCCCATCATGCTCATCCTCCCTCCCAAGGGTCTTAGCGGCCTTCCTGGCCATCCTAAGGTACTTCTCAAGTATTTCTCTACTCTCCAAGCCCCGCATCCCCCAAGCAAGACTATAATGATAGAGCTAATATTGTTTTTGAACTGTAGTAGAGGCTGATCCTACGATCTAGACGATATGTTAGTGAAGGGACTTGCAAGTTATACCTCAGGTTCTTGTGCATAGATCAACACGTCTTCGACGTTTGCGCTCAGCTCTACCTGCGAGCCGGGCTTAGGGGCGTTCCTAGGCGATACCAGGGCTGAGAGCCTTACGCCGTCGTCGGTTTCCACTACTATGTGGACCCTCCAGCCCAGGTACATGCTGACTACAACCTTGCCTCTAACCCTGTTAGTCTCACCGGGCTCCGGCGGGTAGTGTAGGTTCTCCATCTTTATGACGGCTACCCCGGGCCTCCCAGGCTGGGCCTCGCTTCCAGACATGAGTATGCCCCTCAAGACTGTCGACTCTCCAGCCCTCAGCTCGGCTAGGCCGCCGCCTAGCAGCCTCGAGATGACGCCTTTAACCATGGTGGGCCTGCCTATGAAGGTTGCCGTGAATAGGGTGCGAGGCCTATTGTAGACCTCCTCGGGGGTCCCTATCTGTTCTATCCTGCCCCTATTCATCACGGCTATCCTATCACTTATGCTTAAAGCCTCCTCCTGGTCGTGCGTCACGTAGATCGTAGTTATCCCTAGTTTCCTCTGCAGGCTCACTAGCTCCTCTCTCATCCTCAGCCTGAGATGGGCGTCTAGGTTGCTGAGGGGCTCGTCTAGAAGGAGAACCCTGGGTTCTACCACTAATGCCCTGGCTAGGGCGACCCTCTGCTGCTGGCCCCCGCTCAGCTGGTGAGGGTACCTATCCTCGAGCCCTGAAAGGCCTACGAGCTCTAGGGCCCACTTAACCCTCCTCCTAACCTCGCTCTCGGGCAGCCTACGAATCCTCAGCCCGTATGCCACGTTGTCGTAGACCTTCATGTGGGGCCATAGCGCGTAGTTCTGGAACACCATTGCGGTCCCCCTCTCGTAAGGCTTCAACTCGGTAACGTCCTCCCCGTCAAAGTAGACCCTGCCCTCATCAGGCTCCTCGAAGCCTGCGACCACCCTGAGAGTTGTCGTCTTGCCGCAGCCGCTGGGGCCTAGGAGAGTGAATATCTCGCCGCTTCTAACCTCGAAGCTGACGCCGTCGAGCGCCTTAAACAGTCCATACCTCTTTACAATGCCTTCAAGCCTCACCGACGTCAAGCCTTACACCCCTATAAACGCGTACCTCTGCTTCAAAGCAATGTTGACCACGGCGATGGCTAGTATCTGGAGTCCCATGAGCAGCGCGACTATTGAAGCCGCCAGGTGTATGAATCGCCCACCCCCATAGCCTCCCGTGAGGTAGTCGTAGACTATATAGGTGACGGGGCTCTGGTCCTCGTTCAGGCCCCCCAACGTTATGCTAGTGCTCACCTCGGTGACGCTGTATACGAAGCTTATCAGTAGCCCCCCGGCGAGGTTAACCGCTATTAAAGGTATAGTTATATCCTTAACTATTCTGGGCCTCCTGGCACCGAGGCTCATGGCCGCCTCCTCGAGGCTCTTATGGAGGTGCTTTAGGCCCGCGAAAGCCGCCCTAGTAGTGAAGGGGCTCTTCCTTACAGCGTAGGCTAGCACTAGGTAGATGCCCGGGTTCGTGAAGGGGTCTAAGATCGTGCCTCTCGCCGCCGTGAAGCCGAAAAGGACTAATATGCCTAGGGCTATGGCTAGGCCCGGCATGGCCAAGGGTATCGTCGACAGCACGTCTATTACCGGCGAGAGCCGGCCTCCGAGCCTCTCAACTGCGTAGGCGGAAGAAACCGCTACCACCGCTATTATCAGGGCCGCGGTGGACGCGTAAAGGAAGCTGTTCCTAAATGCCCTTACAACCCTCTCGTCGGAAAGGACCTCGGAGAAGTTGTCCAGAGTGAAACCTCGGGGCAAGAGCCCGCTCCAGTCCTCGGAGAATGCGTATAGCAAGACGCCTATTTGGTGGGAAGCGCTTACTACGATCCACGGCACGACGAGCAGGTATATGGCCACCATTAAGAGGGGGCCTGGCTTTCTGAGTCTTCTGCCCCTCCAGCCGCCCTTCTGCAGCGTAGCGTACTGCCTCAGGCTTATATATCTCCTGACGACGATAAACCATATCGACGCGGATACTGCGAGCATCAAGGCGAGTATGAGAGTTTCCACGCTTATCTGGGAAACGTCGGTAGCAGCTAGTATCTCCCTAACTATCCATATCGAGACAACGTTCTCCACATCGAATGCTATGGGGGCTGCTAGGTCCTCCATGCTGAATATAAATACGAGGGCAGCGCCGGACGCTATTCCGGGCAGGGCTAGTGGTATGGTGACGGTCCTGTAGAGGGATAGGCCCTTTGCTCCCAGGTTCTCTGCCTGCTCCTCTAGCGAGGGGTCTATTTGCACCATGCTAGCGAAGGCGTTAATGTAAACTATGGGCCAGAACATGAAGATTTGGGCGAGTATCATACCTGCAAGGCCCTGCAGGGATACTTCGACGCCTATTAGACTGCCCGTCAGCTCCGCCAAAATGCCTCCCTGGCCGAAGAGCTTGTAGGCAACGAACGCGTTGACGAAGGGTGTGTAGAGGAGCGGCACCATAGCGGCTATTCTAAGGACCTCCCTGCCGGGGAACGAATACCGGGCCATTATTAATGCTACTAGAGTGCCTATCACGGTGGCAGCCGAGGCTACTATCAGCGCGGCTATAAGAGTATTAGGAATAACGCCGTAATCCTTGAAGGATATTATGAGTTTTGGCGGGTCGCCGGGAGCATATATGATGAACTCTCCGAGAGGCCTCCTGTTTATGAACGGATACGAGGTTAGGCCTTCAAGGGCTTCAAGGCCTTGGTCTATCATCGCGGCCAGGGGTGTGTAGAGTAGAGAGGCCAGAGGAGCTACTAGCAGTGTCACGAAGAAGGCTAGTGGTACCAGCTTCATTGAAGCGTCGAAGAGGTCGGCGCCGCGCAGGGCCACCCTCTATCCACCTAGCTCGGCCAGGAGGGATTCATACCTCTCTATGGCAGCCTCCCTCCAGGCCTTGATATAGGCGTCCCTGAGGCCGGGGTCCTCTCTCAGCAGGCTGGTGACCCTCTTAGCGTCCTCCAGAGTGAAGACCACGCGCTCCCCAGTTACCGGGTCAACGTACTCTAGCGGTTCTCCAAGCTTCCTTACGTAGTTCTGCAGGGTCTCATCGTTTATTTCGCCCTGGAAGTAGGCTGATAGCAGGGTCTTCCATACCTCCTTGAGGAGGCTGTTGAGCTGCACTAGGACAGCGTTGAAATAGAGTTGCATGGCCAGCTCTATCTGAAGCGCTAGGTTATCGTCGAAGTTTATGGTCTCCGCCTGGGCTAGCTTCTCCCACACAGCTTTCAGGTCCTGCCTCTCCCTGCCCTCGGGTAGCTCGAAGGCGTTGGGGTTTGCCGGTAGCCGGTTAATGTCATCCCTGAACCATATCTTCTGGCCTTCGGTGAGAACCCAGGCTATGAAGGCTTGAGCGGCTTCAGGGTTCTTGCTGGTCACGAGTAGCGCTATGGGGTCGCCGTTTACTATGGTCTCGCCCTCTGGTATGATATACTCGGTGGCGGGGTTGGCCCTCATGGCTGTGTAGCCGTAGAAGTCGATTGTTATGCCGACAGCGACTTTACCGACTATGACTGCGTCCCTCACGTCTGCGCTACCCGATTCTATAACGCTGTTGGCAGCCATTCCCGTGAGGACCACCCAGCCCTCCTCCCAGCCGTAGGCCTGGAGTATTATCTCGTACATCCTTGTGTTGCTAGTGGACTTCGTGGGGTCTGCTATGGAAACCACGGGCCTGTTCTCCTCCACAAGGGGCCTCCCGTATATCGGCGAGGCCAGGTCAGCCCATCTACGCGGCACGGGCAAGTCGTACTCCCTAAGCACGTCGTGGTTTACAGTGAAGCCGAAGCTAGCTACGCTGGCAGCGACCCAGTAAATCTTACCGTCGGGGCCCACCCTCTTCATAGGGACGCCGGCGAACTTGTCAGGTATCTGGGCTGCCGCCTCGAGGGCCTCGTCGAGAGTTAACGGTGCTAGGAGCCCCTCCTGGTAGAGCTGGTCGAAGAGGGTGGGCCCGCCGCCCCAGGCAACGTCGAAGTCGCCACGGGACTGTATGGCTGATACCCAGGCGACGGGGGGCACAGAGTAGAATTTAATCTCAACTATATTATACTTCTTCGCTATCTCGCTTTTGAGGAACTCCTCCACGGTGGCCCTCTGTATCTCGCCGGGATGCCTCGTCAGTATCCTCAACACTACAGGCTCTCTGGGCTTCTCGGCTTCGGCCTCCTCTGCGGGGGTAGCTGCGGGTGTCTCCTCCGGCGGCGTCTCCCTCGGCGTCTCAGCTGGTGTGGGTTCCGTCTCCTCGAGCGGCGTCTCTGCGGGCGCCGCGGGTTGCTCCCCGGTTTCCCCGCCGCCGAGCAGGAACAGCGCGGCAGCTATAGCGACAAAGAGTATTATTACGCCGGCTAAGAGGTAGGTCCTAGCCTGGGCCGCCACAGCAAGCCCTAGTACTAGCGTTTCAGCGGAGAGGCGTAAAATTAATGGTGATACCCTTATTTTCGCCGCGGGAACTAGCTGGCGGGTACTGCTAAAGCTTACTCTCCCTTGGCGTAGCAGAAAGTCTCTACGGGGCTGTGAAGAGTGACTCCAATGGGCAGCCGCGAGGCGATGACCGGGTCCACCCCTAACAGAGCCCCCCCTAGCTGCGTTGCCAGGGTGGACCCCGAGAGGCCGGACAGGGACGTAATCTCCAGGGCGGCGTCGATAATAAGGTCTGGGGGCCTCGTCGCGTTCCCCACGGAAACGGTCTACGGCTTGGGGGCTGACGCCTTTAACGAGCAAGCAGCGCTCAGGGTGTTCAAGGTTAAGGGTAGGCCCCCCGACAACCCGCTCATAGTCCACGTTGCTTCAATCGACGAGCTATGGACAGTTGCTTCGTCGGTCCCCGAGGAGGCTTTGAGGCTGGTTGAACGGGTTTGGCCGGGTCCGCTGACCATAGTAGTGCCCAAGAGGCCGGAGGTGCCTAAGGCCGTGACCGGCGGGCTCGACACGGTGGCAGTCAGGAGCCCCGCCCACCCCGTAGCGCTGGAGCTTATAAGAGAGTCGGGGACCCCCATAGCGGCTCCTAGCGCCAACAGAAGCGGCAGGCCGAGCCCTACTAGGGCCGAGCATGTGTACGAGGACCTAGACTGCAGGGTCGACCTGATACTTGATGGTGGTGAGACGTTCCTGGGCGTCGAGTCGACCATAATAGACTTCACCAGAGACCCGCCGGTACTCTTACGCCCAGGCCCTTACCCCGTAGAGCTCGTAGAGAGGATGCTAGGCGTGAAGGTGGTGGTCCCCGCGTGGGCGCGGGGGCTCGAGGAGGCTGAGAGGCCTCTGGCGCCGGGAATGAAGTATAGGCACTACTCGCCGGACACGCCCGTGG
>JALUAM010000064.1 GCA_027051095.1 Acidilobaceae archaeon
GCCGACAACCTCGAGGCCCTCCCCGGGGCCCAGAACCCTGTCTACGCCGCCCAGGCACAGCTTGAGGGCCTCCTCGGGGCCCACCTGAGCCCAGCCGATCCTCGAGGGCCTGCCCACGGCCTTCTCAACGAACTCTCTCAGCTCTGAGAGGGCGAGGACCCCGTAGGGCCTCGACTCGAAGCCTAGCCTAGAATAAGCGTCTAGGACCTCGCGGGGCCAAGACTTGAGCCACGACTGCCAGGTGGCGCCCCCCGACCAGGGCGTGAAGGTCCTGGACAACTCGGCTAGGGGATGCCCCTTGCAGGTGAGCCCGAACTCCTTGTACCAGCCGAAGGGCGCCCTGACCACCCTGCCGCCGAACCTAGCCTTGACCTCCTCCTCGAGGAGCCTAGACAGCCTGAAGGCCTCCCCCGGCGGCGCGAGCCTCGGAGACAAGTGAGCGTAGGGGTAGAGTAGCACGGTGTCGACGCCCAGCTTGGAGGCGTGGGAGGCTAGGTCCTCCGCCGCCGCCCTGACTACAGACTCGTCGTCGCCCTCCTCGACAGTGAAGAAGGCGAGGAGCGCCTCACCCACCCTACCCTCCCCGCCAGGCTCCGGGGGCTCCCTCAGCGCGGGCCTGACAGCCTTGAACCAGGCCTCGGAGACGTGGAGGTAGAGTAGCCTCAAGCCCGGGCCCTGGGAGCGGCATATGTGGGGCCTCCCAGGCTTAAAGGCGAGGGGCCCGCTGCAAGTGCCCGGCCTTACCCAAGCTTATCCGCCGCCTTCGGCTACAGGTGTTTACCCTGGTGCCCCCTCTTGCTGCCGAGATACTCGCCCCTCAGCAGCAGTGTCAGACTATACGAGGTGGGCTTCCACGAGATCGTAGACTTCTTCTACAGGCTGGCGGAGGCGGCTGACAGGCTGAGGGAGGAGGGCCTCTGGATGGCCTACGGCCCCGAGGTCCTGCCAGAGAGGCTTGAGGTGCCGGAGAGGGGCACCCTTAGGGTCAAGTACGGCTTCCCCGTGTACCAGAAGGGCGGGGTTGTCATGGACGTCACTAACGTGGAGCAGGCGCAGATAGCCGAGGAGGCGGGGGCGACAGCTGTAATGGTCCTGGACAAGCTGCCCTACGACGTGAGGAGGTCTGGCGGCGTAGCCAGGATGGCCGACGTCAGGGTGATAGAGGAGGTTATGAACAGCATAACTATACCTGTGATGGCTAAGGTGAGGATAGGCCACTACTACGAGGCCCTGATACTGGAGGAGATAGGCGTGGACATGATAGACGAGAGCGAGGTCCTAACCCCCGTCGACGAGAAGCACCACATAAACAAGTGGCTCTTCAAGGTTCCCTTCGTGAACGGAGCGAGGAGCCTTGGCGAGGCGCTGAGGAGGATAGTCGAGGGGGCCTCTATGATCAGGACGAAGGGGGAGGCGGGCACGGGCAACGTCGCCGAGGCTGTTAGGCACATGAAGCTGATAATGGGGGAGATATGGCAGCTCAGGGGGCTCCCCGCAGAGGAGAGGCTCAGGAGGGCTAGGGAACTGGGGGTGCCCGTAGAGCTGGTAGACCTCACGGCTAGGCTCGGCAGGCTCCCGGTGGTAAACTTCGCTGCGGGCGGGATAGCGACGCCCGCGGACGCAGCCCTAATGATGTGGCTCGGCGCGGACGGCGTCTTCGTGGGCAGCGGCATATTCAAGAGCGGCGACCCGAGGGAGAGGGCGGAGGCGATAGTGCTCGCCACCAGCATGTGGGACGACCCCGAGAGCGTCGCGGAGGCCCAGAGGATGGTCAGCGAGCAGAAGAGCATGATGGGCCTTGACATCAGGAGGCTGAAGCCCGAGGAGCTGCTCCAGGTCAGGGGTGCCGAGGCTTGAGGATAGGCGTGCTGGGCTACCAGGGCGGCGTCTACGAGCACGTCTACATGCTCAGGAGGGCCCTGGAGGAGCTTGGCTACACGGGGGAGGTTATCGTCGTCAAGAAGCCCGGCCAGCTCGAAGGGCTCGACGGCATAGTCATACCGGGCGGGGAGAGCACGACCATGGGTGTGCTCGCCAGGAGGACCGGAGTGCTGGAAAGGCTCAGAGACTCGATAAGGGGGGGCCTGCCAGCGATGGGGACCTGCGCCGGCGCCATAATGCTCGCCGAGAGGGTCAGGGACAGGGTGGTGGGGGAGACAGGGCAGCCCGTGATAGGAGCCATGAGGATAGAGGTGGTGAGGAACTACTTCGGCAGGCAGAGGGACAGCTTCGAGGCAGACCTCGAGGTTGAGGGCCTAGACTCCCCCTTCAGGGGGGTCTTCATAAGGTCGCCGGCAATACTCTCGGCGGAGCCCCCAGCCAGGATCACCGCGTGGCTAGACACGGGGCAGGCTAAAGTCGGGGTCGCAGCAGTCCAAGGCCCCCACATAGCGACGGCATTCCACCCGGAGCTCACAGGCGACACAAGGATACATAGGATGTGGCTGAGAGTGATAAAGAAGTAGCAGCGGCTATCCAGCCCGCGGCCGCCGCGGAAGCCCCGCTAGCCCGCTAACCTTTGAATACGTACTCAGCCAGATCTTCCATTAACTTACGCGATACATTGTACACCTTGTCCAGGAGGCAGGGATCGTAGTAGAGTTTTATCGCGTGCTTCACGTCAGGCTCGCAGTTAGACTCAACAGTTAACACTCTAGCCGTGAGGCCCGCGTGAGCAGCGAACACTCTATCAGGCAGGTCTCCCTTAAGGGTTTTCTGCTTTAAGCCTAGGTCCTCCGCTGGGCCGCACAGCCTGTGAGCCTCGTGTGCTAGCTTGTAGTCGGGCGCGGCCTCTTCACCTTTCGCGGCGCGCTCGAAGTTAGAGACCTCGTTCTCGACTATAGCCTTGGAAGGGCCTACGAGCATATACTCAGCTATCTTCTCTAAAGCGTGCAGGCTCGCCACAGCCACTTTAGCCCTAGGCCTCTTGCATCCGGCTTTTGAGCCAGCTAGACTAGACCCCCTCTCCTCTACTCTGACTCCCCCCATTCTAACTGCATGGCTGGAGTAGAGCGTTAGCGATGAGAGCGCGGCGAGCTTCTTAACAATCCCGTACCTTAACGCCGCCAGGTGTTCTACTTCCACACTAGGCGGCTCCTGCCTGCAACCTTTACGCACCTCTACCACGGGTAACAGTTCTAAGAGCTTTGCCGGGTACCCGGTCAAATCGCTTACGCTCAGGCCGCTATCCTGGGCGGCAGCCCAGGCTTGGGCTAACAGCAGTGGGGCGCCCGCTGTTATCGCCGCTGCCGCGGCCCATCCAGGCCTATTCAAATTATTAAGCTTTCCGAGCGTTTTCCCGAGGTCTCGTGCGATCCTGCTTTTGCACTCGCCGCACTTGCCGGACACATCGACGAGCTTTGGCACTCTGAGGCTAGCATGCCCTCCGTCGCCCTTAGCAGATAAAGCGGCGTATACTAGCCTCGAAGCCGCAGCCCTAGGCTTAATCCTCTCCCTCCTGACTATCAGAACGTTGAGGCTCCCGGACCCCTCCACGTAGGGCTCACTGTTATAGACTGTTATGTCGACGGGGGCCTTGCTGGCTGCCGAGTAGACTCGGGAGGCGAAGAGAACAGCCCTGTAGATGGAGTAGCTTGCATAGTTGATCCCGTGGGTCAGGTCCACGTGGACCTCGGCCCCGCAGCCTTCGAAGAAGCTCTGCATAGCATCTATTATGTGCAGGGCTTGGAGGGCCATGAGGTAGTCCATGGGTCCTACTCCGCCCTTCTCGAGGTCCTCCGCCAGCTTCCAGCGAGCCCTTCTCCTGTCCCCGGCCGCGGCGGTGTAGCTAAGCTCCCCGAAGCCGGGTATAACTCTCACGTCCACGTCGATCTGCTCCACCCGCTTAAACCAACAGTATATGCACCCGCCCACCCGCTCCATGAAGGTCCTGTAAACGCCGGCTTCCACTACGCCTTCGGGCAAGTCGTCGAAAGGGTCTGGCAGGCACTCGGCACCCTCGACTTCTTCACCGCCACGCCTATACCTCGTGTAGGCTGAGAGAGTGTCAAGGGCGAAGACGATGACCTTTACGTCCACGCCTCTGCTAAGTAGCCACTCGTAAATCAACTTAATGCTAGTCCTAGACTTTACAGAGTCTACATGCCCCTTCTCTCCGCCGCGAGCCCAGGGAGCCCTGTACTCGACCTCGCGCCAGCCGTAAGGAGCGCCTATGGGGGCTATCAGGAGGGCCCTGCCCTCCAAGGACCGTCACCCGGAGCCCGTGCAGGCCCGTCGATAAATAAAAAACAAGTTTAAATTGCAATAAATCTCTGAGTTGAAGCAGCGCATTGAGGGGTGCAAGCCCCTAGCTCTTTTACGAGGTATATAGCCTGGGCTTGCTAGGACCTACCAGCCCAACCGTTCACCGTGAATGACGGGTATGGTATGGGCCCTAGCCTCGGCCTGGCTTTCACCCGATATTCTACCTCGATGTCAACCTGCTCGCCTAGAATGATCCCAGCCACGTACTCTAAGATCGCTCCGGCCGCTATGTCCTGGACATGCAGTGTTATATACTCTGACTCTCCGGGGCCTACAGTAACGCTCCCCCTAGACCTAGCCTCTAGGATGAGCTCGCCGCCAGCGTAAACCCTGACCTCGATGCTCGATACCTCGTAGGAGAATATGCTGCTATTGTTTACAACGACTGCAACCATGCCGCCTCCCAGCGTGAAGTCAGTAACCTCTAGGTCTAGATCCTCGAGGTCAACGTAGGCTAAAACCAGCCCAGCGAGGTACAAGGCAGCGGCCGACGCGAAGAGTACTGCTGCCACCCTAAGAATACCGGTCATACAGCAAGCCCTCCGCCAAATTAAGAATAATTTAAAAATTTTAGTTCGCTGCGGGCCTCCGGCCAGGTAGAGACGTTACTGTCCGCCTGTCTCCTGTAGGCCCTGGGGCTTATAGTTGGGAGGCGCCACTATGTAGAAGACGAAGTTGACTGTTAAGAGCGTGAGGCCCCCGCCTAGATCCTCGATGGAGGCCTCGTGGACTGCCGGCGGGTTGCCCTCGCCTACATGCGATATGGCCAGCACCTTTATCCTCCCGAGGACCTCGGCGTCGAGGTAGGCCATGGAGAGGGTTATGGAGCCTCTGCCCTCGGGGCATTCAGCCGGAGCTGAGAGGCTGGGGGCGTTGACCGAGAAGCCCTTATCCGAGGGTATTATGTGGCCGAGCACGTAGGTGGGCCAGGAGGCCTGGAAGAACCGCCAGGGTCCCCCGTCTAGCTGGAGAAGCCCGGGCGCCCCAGCCTCCAGGCTAGTGAGGCTGAGATCCCGGAGGGCTTAAAGGAGTGGGGCGTGAGTGGCGCCGGGGGCGGGATTCGAACCCGCGCGCCCCTTGCGGGGCAACGGGTCTCCAGCCCGTCCCCTTGGACCGCTCGGGCACCCCGGCTCCCAGCCGCTATCGTAATTGTAGAGGCCCGGGGGTTATTGAGCTTCCGCCCGGGGGAGCCCTCAAAACGCGGGGAGGAGGCTACCTCATCTGCTTTATGGCTATGTAGACGTTGTCCGGCACCCTGATCCTCATCAGCTGCCTCAGCACCCTCTCGTCGGCCTCGAGGTCGATGAGCCTCTTGTGTATCCTCATCTCCCAGTGGTCCCAGTACTTGCTCCCCTCGCCGTGGGGCAGCCTGAATATGGGGACCTCGAGCCTCTTGGTTGGCAGCGGTACCGGGCCCCTCATCCTGACCCCGGTCTTCTGCGCTATCCTCTTGATCTCGTTCACGACCTGCTCGAGGCTCCTGACGTCGGTGCTCCAGAGCCAGATCCTTATGAAGGGCATGGCGGAGCCCCTCCAAGGCTAAGGGGAGCGAGGGGTTATAATGCTGGGGGTCCCGCTGTAAAACACTGTGTCCCCCTGAGGACCCGCGGGGTGCGGCCTGCAAGCTCTACTTCGACTTTATGTCCACCTTGGCGGGCTTTACCTCGGTCACTATCCCTATGCCGACGGTCCTGTTCATGTCCCTCATGGCGAAGCGGCCCAGCTGCGGGAAGTCCTTGAACGCCTCTATCACCATCGGCTTTATCGGCTTGAACCTGACTATGGCGGCCTCGCCCTGCTTGATGAACTGCGGGTTCTTCTCTATCACCTGGCCGGTCCTCGGGTCCAGCTTAGCGACGATCTCTACTATCCTGGCGCTGACGCTGGCCGTGTGGACGTGTATCACCGGCGTGTAGCCCACTGCTATCGCGCTGGGGTGCCATATC
This sequence comes from Acidilobaceae archaeon, assembly GCA_027051095.1. Lineage (GTDB taxonomy): Archaea > Thermoproteota > Thermoprotei_A > Sulfolobales > Acidilobaceae > Aeropyrum. The sequence goes on from JALUAM010000064.1 coordinate 6,210, forward strand.
ACTATGACCCTGGCGGTGAACTCCTCCGCCACAGTCGGCGGGTTGTCCAGGTGGCCGGCCACGTCGCCCCTTCTAATGTCGCTCCTGCTGACGCCCCTCACAGCAAAGCCGATGTTGTCGCCCGGCTCGGCCTTGGGCAGGTCCTGGTAGTGCATCTGTATGCTCCTGACCTCGCCCACGACGCCCGGGGGCATGAAGACTACCTTGTCGCCCACCTTCAGCACTCCAGTCTCTACCCTGCCCACGGGCACCGTGCCGGCCCCGGGGATGCTGTAGACGTTCTGTATGGGTATCCTGAGCGGCTTGTCGATCGGCTTCTCCGGGGGCTTAAGCATGTCGAGGGCCTCCACTATGGTCGGGCCGTTGTACCAGGGCATGTTCGGGCTCCTCTCGATCAGGTTGTCGCCCTTCCAGGCGCTGACGGGTATGAAAGGTATCTGCTCGGGGTTGTAGCCAAGGCCCTTCATGAACTTCTTGAGTATAGCGACTATCTGCTCGTACCTCTTCTTATCGTAGTTCACGTCGGGGGCGTCCATCTTGTTAACCGCCACTATTATCTGGTTTATACCCATGGTCCTGGCCAGGAGCAGGTGCTCCCTGGTCTGGCCCTCGGGGCTCATGCCGGCCTCGAACTCGCCCTTCCTCGCGGAGACAACGAGTATGGCCGCGTCGGCCTGGCTGGCACCCGTGATCATGTTCTTGACGAAGTCCCTGTGGCCGGGCGCGTCTATGATCGTGAACACGTACTTCTTGGTCTCGAACTTCATGAAGGTCAGGTCGATCGTTATACCCCTCTCGCGCTCCTCCTTCAGCTTATCCAGTATCCAGGCGAACTTGAACGACTCCTTACCCCTAGCCTTAGCCTGCTCCTCCAGCTCCTTCATTTTCTTCTCGTCGATATAGCCCAGCCTGTAGAGTAGGTGGCCCACCAGCGTGCTCTTACCGTGGTCTACGTGGCCTATCACCACCAGGTTCAGGTGGGGCTTCTCAGCCATACACGCACACCCCCCACTCAACCAGAACCAGGGTTGAGGAGTTAAGCCTTAAAAACGATTTCCAGGGGCTCGGGCTGTGAGGACGGTGGGCCGGAGAGCCCCCTTACCTCGAGCTGAGGGCTATCCTCTCGATCTCCTCCTTCTGCCTCACAGCGTAGCTCCTCGGGTCGCCCCTCGCGGCTAGGATTATCTCCTCGGCGAGGCACTCCTCTATGGGCTTCGGGTTGTTGAAGGCGCACATCCTAGCCCCCTCGGTTATGAGCTTCAGGGCGACGTCGACCCTCCTCTGCGGCGACACGTCCACTGACACCCTGTAGGTTATACCGCCGTAGGTTATCCTAGTGGTGTCCTCCCTCGGCGCAGCATTCTCTATAGCCCTCACCAGGACCTGGATCGGGTTCTCGCCGGTCTCGAAGTATATTATGTCGAAGGCCGTCTTCACTATGTTATAGGCCAGGTGCTTCTTCCCCCCGTTCCTCCCCGGCCTCATAAGCTTGTTCATAAGCCTCTCTACTATGGGCACCTCGGCCTTGCCGAACCTCTTCTTCTCGTGCCTCCCCCCAGTGTGGGGCAGCCACACGGGCTTCAGGTTAATGTACTTCTTCAGGCTTGGGTCCCTGATCTCGACGCCCACCCAGCTCCACTTCCCGAAGAGCCTTATCTGGTCGGGCCTAACCTCGATGTCCTCTGGCAGCTTCAACTCGCTCATACCATGTACCCCGGGCTTAGACCTGGTACCGGGAAAGTCTTATACTTCTCGGGAGGGAGAGTGTAGAAGCGAAGGAGTGAGGCGTAGAGGCTTGCCCCTACCACCCGGCTACGGCCTCGTAAAGGCTGTTAACGTCGTTGCCTACGCTAAGAGGTTCGCGGACCCCCACACGAGGATGTACTACGAGATACCGGTGATAGAGCTTAGACTCGAGAACGGCAGGAGGTTCCTAATGAGCAACGTCCCCCCGGAGATAGTGGAGGCCATACAGGTGATGAACAACCAGCTCGACGTGCCCAGGAGGCAGAGCATCTACATTCTACTCATGAACAACCAGGAGTTCAGGGACATAGTGACAAGGAGCGTCAAGGAGGTCATAATAGACGAGCTGGACGAGGTCAGGGGCCTCTACACCGCGAGCCTGGTGCTAGAGGAGAACGGCTTCCACCTCACACTCAAGATGATACCGAGCCACGCAATCTTCCTGGCGCTCCTAGCAGGGAAGCCCATATACGTCAGGGAGGACCTAGTCGAGCAGGCGGCCGAAGACGAGGAAGAAGAGTTCTAGGCAATAAAACCTATTAAATCCCCTACGGCTTGGCCGCTCCGCCGTCTGTCTTGGAAACTGCTGGCTCCTCGATTAACGCATAGAGCCTCTTAACTTTCACGCCACCGGCCCTCTCTAGCCTAAATCTGCCTACGAATGCATCCATGAAGTCCGAGAATGCTAGGCGATTCCCGCCGTTATACTCGATTGATGCCTGCACTAAAATCCGCGTCTCGCGGGAGTTTGATGCCAGGAGCTGCGCTAGCCCCGGCGCTATGCTCTTCATCCTCTCTATGTCAGTGAATGTAAGGTCTACCGTGCCCCTGAGCTGGCCGCCGCCGACTTCTATGACTAGCCTGGCGTTCACGACGTACGATTTCAACGTCCTCTTATAGATTTCGGCTAGCGCTAGTGCTAGCAGATTAGTGAGGGGCCTCGCCCTCTCGACAGTAAGCTCGGCTTCAACCTCTAGGTCGGCATTCATTAGAAAAGCGTTAGTGTAACCGCCTATCTTTCTCTCCAATAGCTCCCTTAACTCGTGCAACTCCACCTCCTCATCTATCACGATCCTGCGTCTACCGCGCTCCTGGGACTCTCTTACAGCGGGCACAGAGAACTGCGGAGGAGTTGCTTCAGCCTCCGCCCCTCTGCTTTCCGCTCTCCTCTCGCATCTCCACGACCTAGAGTCTTCGTCCCACACGGGCTCCACGCAATCTACCGGAGGCTTTGGCCTGCATATAGTCAGGCCCTCCTCATTCTTAGTCACGAGACAGTAGCGCCTCGCCTCCTCGAGGTTGCAGGGGACGAACAGATACCCCTCGACCTTTCCGATCTTGCCGAGACAGACCGCGCTGTCCTCCGAGGCGCTCACCGCCACTAGATAACCATCCTCTACAAGCCTAGCAAGAGCTTCAGACACAGCCTCCCTAGCCCTTAGCACCATAGGCTTTTCTACGTCGCCCGTGAGGCTCTCAATAACGTCGCTGAGGCTCACAGGCCTCCCGAGGCTCGAGCTCAGAGTCTCCACTAGACGCATCACGTATGAGGGAGTCAAGCTCCTGCGGACAAGTTTTCCTGCAGCCTCTAGAACCTCCGACACAGCGCCCCACAGCCTACCCCTCTTAATGGCGCCCGGCCTGAGCGTCTCCCTTGCGAAATCAAAGTCACTACCCACTAGAGCCCTCACAGGGTAGTAAACCTCGATGTACAGCTGCTGCAGCTCGCTTTCAAGCTCCCTCTCAAGTTTCTCCCTCTCAGATGCTAGACCTTCAAGATCATCGCGCTGCAGGCCGTAACGGTCCTTTTCGGCTTCTATCTCTTCAATCGCCTTTAAGCGTGCTAGCCCCCTAAGAACCCGTCTATATGCCTCAACGTTAGGCACCAGGAACACCATGGTGTTCCTGTGCCTCCTGAACTCGGAATCCCCTCTCTGACGGTATATAATGAAGCGTGACATCAACCTCTTAAGTCTGCGTTCATCGCCGCTCACAACATCCTCCGACTCGGGATCCAACAGCACTACCTTGAGCCTTGGGCTATCTTCTACTTCCCCTGGGTGGATAGGCCACACTACAAGCCTAGCTTCAGTAGAGGACGCTAATCTTTTTAGCCTCTCCCTTAATTCTTCTCTTAATAATTCTCTCTTAGCGTTTAATAGTTCTCTAGCTTTCCTGGCAACGATCATGTACACGTTGGCCTTTGTCTTGACAATGTATGCTGTCTCCCCCGTCTCAAGCACCCTCTTATGTAGATGTGCGGTCTCCCTTGCAAGCTGCTCTAGGACCGACGAAACTAGCTCAACGTTTACACCCCTCAAGGGGGTAACAGCAGCTGCCATCACCTCGCTCTCCCTCATGTAGCGTCCCGAGATGCTTCTAAGCAGTATCGCGGAGTAGACCATGGAGGCTACCCTTCCAAGCCCCCTCCTAACACGTTCCTCATCGAGGTCTTTCACTACCTCCACGTCGTAAGACACGGCCTCGAGGAGCCTCCTAAGCTGAGGATTATCGACCTTAAGCAAGTCCCGTATCTCATGTCTAGTAACATCGACGTCGCCTAGAAGGACGAAGTCGCGCGTTACGCCTTGCTCGGGGCTCTTAACCCTGTAGTGTAGCGTCCACGCGGCTATCCTTAACACGTCTCTAGTGCCCTGGAATCCGGGCGTCTGAGCCACGTTCTCGTACAGCTCCCTCACTAGTAATGGGTGGAATGGGTAGCTCCTCCTTAACTCATCCTTATACTCGTCCCTAACCAGCTCGCCTGGATATCTCTCCCGCCTGGACAGGTACTCCTTCATATACCTCCAGGCGGCTCTCTCAGCTGCGTCAGCATCCACCTCTCTTATGAGAGCGCTCTTGAGGATCTCCGCAGCGTCCGAAGGCCCTACTATGGAGGTCGTCACAGCCACTCTCTGGACGTCGGATAGAAGCGCTTCAACCCCACTCGACTCCTCGTACTGCTGCGGCGTGGCTATAACGACTAAAGTGTGCCTCGCGTTGGACGCCGCCACCGCCAAGTTATGGATGAACACCCTTAGGGCGCTCGCCTCCTTTTCCCTGCCCGTCGAGAGCAGGTTGCGCAGGTATACGGCCAGCTCGTCTATCAGCACCACGGGCTTAAAGCCTCTAGACTCTATCGCGGAGAAGAGCCTAGAGAGCTCGTCGTGGCCGGGAACCGCGTCCCTATACTCATCTACTTCCCTAGCAAGCCCTCCATCGCCTATGGCCTCCGCAAGCTCTCTCATAATGAAGACCCATGGGTTAGGGGCCCCGTATCGCCTGCGTAGCGAGACCGGGTCCAGGGCTGCCCCGTCGAAGACGCTCACAGCCACTCTCAGATCCTGAGGCAGCCTCAAGCCCCTCTCTTCCAAGAATCGCCTCAGCTTCACGCTATCCAACGACCTAGACGGGTTCCTGGCAATATGGTATATTGCCACGAGGGTATGCGACTTCCCGCCCCCGAAGCCTGTGTGAAGCAGGTATACGGCGTCGCCGCCCCCCTCTACGAGTCTCCTAACAGCCCCGGCCAGTACTTCGGAGAGGCCGCTTGAGAAGTAGGTCCTCTCAAAGAACTTAGCGGGGTCCCTATACCTCTCGTCTAGGCACTCCCAGCCCCCGCCAGGGCACCCCCTATGAACGGTCCACAGCTTAACCGTGAAACTATCGCTCCTAATCCTTCCCTCTACTATCTCCTCGAAAGGCTCCCATCCCACAGGGCCATACTTTCGGGCCTCCACGGCCACAGCCGGCTACCCGGGTCTATAGCCTCCAGCTACACTAATTTATAATTTAAATGTGCTATGTTAAAAGAACTCGTCGAGCCTCTTTACCCGCCTATCGGCTCCCAGCCCTGAATTACTACCCTTATGCTTCTCGATGCACAGCTCGACTAGCGTTGAGAGCGCTTCTTTCTCCTCACCCTGCGAGTCGCCCCGCAAGGCCTCAATATACCTACACACGCCCCCGTCCAGAACGTAGCCCGCATCCTCCAGCGCCTTAGCAGCGCTCCTAGCGCCTCTCACCCCAACTATTCTCACCGCGAGAGCTAGCGCCTCAACCAGGCTCGAGGGGGAAACCGAAGGTTGGATCTCGATGAGGCTCTTGACAGGGTACTTCTTGACCCCGCCCGTTACTCTAGGCTTCCCTGCGAATCGCCTGAGAAAGCTGTCGTGGTCTACTCCAAACGCGTAGCCCAGCCTCCTAGCGTCGTCGTACTCTAGCTCCCCGTAGATGACCCTAGCAACTAGGTACATGAGGGAGGTTGGATCGGCGTTGACGCTCCCAAGCGTCTCATAAACGAACCTCCTAACGGCGACCTTGACGGCGTAGTCGATCAGGGCCTTCACAGACAATTCTCCGCCTTCCAGGCTCTGTAGGGGCCAGCAATCGCCTACAGCCCTGAACGCCGCCCCTATCGCAGCCATTATCGCATCGACCCAGTTAAGGTCTAGCTTCAAGGCGAGCGATACAGCCATCTCCACCGCATCCTCGGTTTTCTTCCTGACCTGAGCGTCCCAGAAGCAGCCGGAACCCTTGACTCTGGGTAGAGCCGCCACTACCATCATGCTCTTCACAGCAGCCTTGCGGGCTATGTGAATGCTCCTGGTCTGCTCGGAGGCTACGCTCCACACGGCCACGGGCTTCCAGCCCGCGTCCAGAAGCGCCTTGAATATCGCGTATAGGCCTTCGCTGCTGCGATGAGCATAGAGCACAGCGAGCCTCGAGACCCCGGCCTCCCTTAGAGCCCCAAAGGCCATGGACAGTCTCGATATAAACCACTCGCCGTCCCGCCCCCGCGCCCTGTTAACAACGATTTCATCATCCTTCGGCGTCAGCTCCCACATGAACGCCTCCGGGTACAAGTGGCCTATGCTCCTCTTGAACCACACATAGAAGAAGTCGCTTAGCTCCGCGTACTGGACGTTATCGTAGTAGGGGGGATCTGCCACAGCGTACAGCCTCCCAGAGATACCCTCATAGAGCGTGGGGTCTGCCGCGTCACCCAGCCTCACCTCGACACTCCCCGGCGAGCCCTCAAGCAGCTCCACAATCTTCTCGAGAGCCCTCACAACGCCCGTTTGACTAAAGAACACCCAATATATACTTGAGGCGTCCGAAAGTGGATCTCCCTCGCCGAAGTCCTCGCCGAACACGTAAGCGTGCATGTAGAAGGTATGGTTTATTGAACCCTTGCCGTGAGGATCCCATGTAGTTATAGCTGAGTTGTAGTCGAGCAGCTTGCCATGGCCCAGTGCGAGGTATGTCGTCACAGCCTTGGCGTACTCGGGCTCATACCCCTCGCTAAGCATTCTATTATAGGCCTCTCTCACTAGGCCGACTATAGTAGCATGAGTTAGGAGCTGACGAGCATTAAATAGTTTATAAAATTTGTCTAAACCTCTGCTAAGCATGTCAATTGTTTTATCGCCTTTTGGAATCTTTTCTATGGGTATTAAATCTTCCGTGATTAGTTTCTCCCAGGATGCCCTGAGGTCCTCCTCCGCCCTTCTATAGGCTTTAAGCATCTCCTCCGTGGGCTCAGCGTACGACCCGTCCTCCAGCTTCACTGCAGCCATGACAGCCGGGTGATAGCCGTACATTCCCTTGGACTCCCATGACTCCATCGCCCTCCTATACTGTCTCTTGAGCTCCTCCGAGCTGAGCACCCCCCGGAGGCAGCTCAGCTTCTTGCCTCTCGCCGTCGCTAGCCCGCGGGCCTCTTCCGGCGATGCCCTCACCACTCTTAGCAATGGCTCGCCTCTCTCCGTGAACCCCTCGAGCCTCAGAGCAGCGCCGTTATCCTCTGAGAGCAGGGGGTTGGCCAGCGCTGGCATGAGTGTGCCGTCAGGGCACTTGTAGACCCTGACCCACACGTAGTTCGTGGGCCTGCCCCTAGGGTGGGGAGGGTAGTATTTTTCAAGCCTCCTCTGCGCCTCCTCTACTAGCCATTCAGCCCACTTCCTGACGTCGCGTGCTAGCCCTTTCCCGTACCTTAGCGGGTATTCCAGGGTAGCCTTCAGTATCACGTAGGCCACTGGGTTGTACTCGGCCGCTACTACCCTCTTGTAGCCTAGGCGGAGGGCTTCGAAGGGGAGGCTTCCGCCGCCGGCGAAGGGGTCTATCAGAGTGGCTTCGCTCACGGCGCTGTGAGCCTTCACCCAGCCCCTGTCCGGGCTGTAATTATATGCTGGCCGGGGGGGCCTATTATGCAGCCTTATCGCTCTAAGGAACTGATTGATTAAGTCTTTATCAGGGGTGCCGTCAACGTCGACGGCTAAGGCCGCTACTATCGCTCTAGACGCTGCTAGGGGCCTCCTAGCCCACCAAAGATGTAGATAGAAAATCGGCGGGAATCTTGCACCCCTTTCCCTCTGGGACTCGAAGCCAGCCTTATCTGCCGGGAAGTAGTGCTGGAGGAGGGGCTCCAACTTCGGCACCCAGCTCCCTTTCCACATCCAATCTTAAAGAGGGGCGCTGCAGCGTTCCTTATTAGCCCCGCCGCTGTCTCAATTTACTGGTGCCCCTTTGCTTGCTAATTGAGGGTTTCTTCGCCCGCGAGACCGGCAAGAGCGCCTGCGGCGATATAGGCCTCAGGATGCTATCGCGGACAGCTCACCTCGTGAGGGCTAGGAGCGTCGCTACAGCCGCCGCAGGCTGCGTGTTCCAGGCCAGGCTCGGAGAGGCTATGGGCGTGAGGGGCTTCTACCACTCTGTGCTGCCGGGTAAGGGCGAGGCCCTTCACCTTCTCCTAGCTCTGTCATTCCCCAGGGCTTTTAGGGAGTTCGTGGATAGGGGTTTCGAGCGTGGCCTGTGGCTCGAGGACGTCGCTTCTGAGGCCCTGGAGAGGATGAAGGACCTGGGGTTCAGCGAGGAGGAGCTCGGCGGTGAGAGCCCTGATAGACTAGCTGAAGACGCTGCCCTAATGTTAGAGGGAGGCCTCATTTTCGTCGAGGAGGCGTTCAGGGCTCTCCACGGAAATGAGTGGAGGGAGGCTCTGGCCAGGTCCTCGGTGATAGTTGAAGCCCACATGCTAAGCTACACTTTCCATATATGGGGGGTTCCCGACGTCATTGTAGAGTACCCTGAAGGTGGTACCGCCGCCGTTATAGAATGGAAGAGCTATACGCCCAGCGAGTCCAGGTCGGCGCAGGTCAGCGAGGTTGACGAGGCGCAGGCCTACGTATACGCAATCCTCGAGGCCGAGAGGCTCCACGGCGACCCTAATAAGAGCATGAGTTTCGAGGAGCTGAAGAGGCTCGTTCTCGGCTCGCCCCCCGGAGGCTCGGGGGCTAGGGTGATACCGGGGGTAGTCAGGCTCGTTAGGACCTCCAGGGCCAACCCGGTTAGGGTCAGGCACCCTCTCCTCTGCATAGGCCTTAATAGGAGGGAGAAGTGCAGCTACGATGAGCTAAGCGATCTTCTAGCTAGGATAGTGCTGGCTGCCGAGCATCTGGCCCTCACTCTCGCCGACGTCTCCGGCATGCTGAAAGGCGAGGGGGTGCCAGAGTCTCTATGCAGCGTTCTAGGGCGCGACGGTACTCCAAGAATCGTGTTTAGGAGGGTACCCGAGGTTGAAGTTGACGGTAGAAGAATTAAATTAAGGTGGGGTAACCCCCTCAAGGAACCGCCCCATTGGATATGCAAGATGTGCCGTCCCGAAGTAAGAGAGGTCTGTAAGTACTACCTCTCCCGAGGAGGCAGTATACTAGACATTGACCAAAGGCTCCTGGAGCGGTCTGTGAAGGAGGCGCTGGAGAGCGCGAGGGACCATATATGGAGGGAGTCGTGGCGCGCGAGGTTTAGAATATACGGGTTGAGGGAGAACGCCCTGAGACCCTATAAAGTCTTTAGGAGCTTAGCCCTCAAGTTCGGCGCCGACGGGGGCTGGATTAAGGGTCACATAGATACAAGGGTATCGAATGAAGGGTACAGGCTCGATTATTTCGATGAGGCTAGGGTTGAGGATGGCGTCCTAGTGCTGAGGAGGCCCCCGACTAGGTGGGAGCGCGAGAAAGAGGTCCTAGTCACCCTGAGGGAGGGGAGGCCCGCGGCCGTTTTCTTCAGGGAGAGACACGTGAAGGACCCGCTTCTCAGGCTCAGCTTTCACGGCGCCGTATCCAGCGTGAGATACGATAGGGTTGAGGGCTACGTTGTAGTGGAGATAGCTCCCTCCCACAAGCCCTCGCGGGTGAACTTAGAGACTCTGCAGGACGCGATCGAGAGTAGGCCCGAGATAGCTGAGGGCGTAGTAGCCATAGAAGTCAACGTTGACCTGACGCAGCTCGAGCTGCTGGGCATCACGGCTGCAGAGATAGGTACCGCTGTTAGGCTGAGGGAAGCTGCTGAGAGAATTGCGAGGGGGGAGGAGGAGCCCGAGGACCTGCTGGCTTTCTACTTCGGTGGAGTCCCCCCGGCTTTCTGGAAAAAGGTGCGTGATCATGGTTAGGATTTCATTATGCGATGCTATAAGGAGGGCGATGGAACTATCGAATAGACGATGGGGACCGCTAAGACTAAACGAGAGCCAGGAGAAAGCGCTGAGATTGTTGGAGGAGGCTGTTAAGGGCTCAATAGACGTGCCGCTCGGAGCAGTCCAGGGCCCTCCCGGCACCGGAAAGACTAGCGTTGTCGAGGCGTTTGCAGATAGAGTGCTGCCTCGCTTTCTAGACGATATTGAGAGTAGGGAGATCATTATTTACGTGGCGCCTACTAACCACTTAGCGGTTGAAGCATTTGTAAGGATAGCGTCTACTCTGCTCTCTAAAGGCCTCTTCACGGTGAGAGACCTCATCGACATGATAAGGGTTTACGGCTACAAAATATCGCCGGGTGACTGCAAGAGCCTGGAGAGGCTCCATGGAGTCACGGCAGACATGGTTAGGCAGGTTCTCCAGGACTACATCGAGCCCGGCGCGGTCAAGTTAGTATTCACCACGGAGTTCCAGAGGGTTAGCGGAAAGTTTAGAGAGAGCCCGGAGAAAGTGCACCTGATAGTCGATGAGGCAAGCAAGTCTCCTTACTTTAGGGCTTTTCTCCCCGTGGCCGACTATATCATGAGGTATAGTGGATACCCCGCGTCGCTCATAGCATTAGGCGATCCAGAGCAGGCTATAGCAGTGCCTGAGGAGCTAAGGAAAGACGTCCCCCTTCTCATGAAAAAGGTTATAAGGCTCCTAAAAGAGGGGGGCCTCAGCGGCTCGAATTACGTATTCCTAAACATTACATACAGGCTACCTAAACCTAGCGAAGAGCCCATAAGCCGGGGATTCTACGATGGAATGTTGAAGGCTCGTTTTACGTCGATCGAGAGACTGAGAGATATGAGCGAAGTTTTTGTTGATGAAAGGGAGAGAGTCCTCGAGGAGCTAGGCAAGCTGCGGGCCCTCGACAACGAGACAGAACGCATACATGATGCGCTCTACAACGCCGTCACCTCGGACGCCCCGATAGTAGTTATTGATACAGGCAGATTCTCTCCCCTATCTATGAGAGCCACTTTATCAACGTACGACGCTAAGAGGGCTAAAGCGTCGGCTAAGGCTCTCCTAATTTTAGGGCTCTATAGGCGAGTGGCTGGCGGCGAATTCGACGTTATGGCTCTCACGCCTTACAGCGACATGGCATATAATATTGAGTACCTCATGGCCTCGAGATACGGCCATTTAGTTAGAACCCTTCCGCCCTCGCGGACGGTCCACTCTGTTATAGGCGGCGAAGCTGATGCCATTGTAGCCGTACTAGGCAAGGAATACGCCTTATCCCGCGTGTATAGCCCGTTTATGGATGAGAGGGAATACCAGACAATATACTTTAACGAGCCCCAGGTGCTGAATGTGCAGCTTAGCAGGCATAGGAAATTGCTGGTTATAGTGGGCCACGTAGACGGCCTTGCCTCTACGCAGAAAAAGGGCGAATGGAAGAAGTTAGCGGTTACAGCAGAAACCGTTAACAGGCTTGTAGACGAGGGCCTAGCTATCCGCATCAAAGTCTAGGGGAGCCGCCTTCGTAAGCCCAAGCAATTACACTCCTAACCTGTCCCAGCCGCTCCCAGCCGGGAAACCCTTAAGCGGGGTGTGAAGGGTGCCCATTAACCCTTGGAGAAGCTTGCCACCTCATAGATCTCTAGGGGTTTACACTGAGCACGGGCTAACCCCCACCCTTCTCAGGGAGTTTATATCGTCGGCGAGGCAGGCGGGATGCATTGAGATCTATGATCCCTTCGTTGGCAGCGGCGTAGTAGTGACTTATGCCCAGGAGACGTGCATGGCATCCGCTGGGGCAGACTCCAATCCCTGGAGCCTACTGTTGAGTAGGGCTAAGACTCTGCCGCTAGACTGGCATGCGCTTAAGTCCTGGGCCGAAGATGCTAGGATGCTAGTAAACAGTCTTAAGCCCCTAGTACCGTCTCCCAGACTAGCCAGGTACCATGACGCCAAGACGCTGGAGGACTTAGGGAGGCTAAGAGCGCTGGTAGAAGAAGCGCCCGAAGAATGGAGGCCTCTGCTTCTAGCCGTGCTAGCTAGGGTAGCCTATAAATGGAGCAGGCTAAGAAGGACTCCAGCCCCCAGGTTCCGGGAGGGAGTTACCCGCAGCGCCGGGAGCGTCTATGCGGACTTCTTCCGGCTCTTGGGAGAGGCCGTGAAAGAGCTGGAATCAAGGAGATTCTGTGGACCCGTAGCTCTCTTCCAGGCCGATAGTTCCTCGTGGATGCCCCGACGGGTGTGCGGCGTAGTCACTAGCCCGCCCTTCGCTAACAATATAGACTACGTGAGGCACACTATGCTAGAGCTACTCTGGTCCGGCCTTGCTAGGAGCAGCGAGGACCTCGGCCGCCTAAGAAGCGCGCAGGTGCCAGCATGTGAAGCTGCCGCGAGGAGCTGGAAGCCACTCTCCACTAGGCCCTGGCTGGTGGAGCTGGTCTCGAGAGTGGGCGGCTCGAGAGCCGTTGGCTTTAGAAGATTCCTTCTCCAATACTTCCGCGCTATGGAGACCCACTTCTCGCTACTCTCTGAGGCCCTAGAATGGGAGGCTTGGTACACTGTGGGAGACAGCGTGCTAGGCGGCGCCTACATACCCACCCACGAGCTGCTGGCAAAACTCGCAGAGGAGTCGGGGCTGAAGGCCCAGATAAAGCCCCTGGGCCCCCGGATGAAGCCGGGAAGAACTATATACTTGCTGAGGCTTACGCCACGAAGGTAAAGCCCCCGGAACCCCTATGTCTACCTCCTGGGCTTCTGCTTCTTGCCCTCCCATAGGGCCTTCAGAGAGACGCCGTTGACCATGACAACCCTGTACCTGACGCCTGGTATGTCGCCCATCGACCTGCCCCTCGGGCCCCCTATACCCTCTATTATCACCTCGTCGTGCTCGTCTATGTACTCCAGGCCTCCGTCGAACGGCACGAACGCTGTGACAACCTTCTTGTTCTTGACCAGCTGCACCCTCACGCACTTACGCAGGCCGCTGTTAGGCTGCCTAGCCTCGACCCCGACCTTCTCGAGCACTATGCCCCTGGCCATCGGCGCGCCCTCCAGGGGGTCGTACTTCTTCTTCAGCCCTAGCATCCTGACCTTGAACTCCCTCTGGCTCCACCTGAACTTGAGCCTCTTCCTCCTGAGCTTCCTGGCGGCGAAGAGGCCCGCGGGGGCCTTCTTGCCTGCCACCCTCCGATCCCTCCACCACAGCTCTGCCTTCGAAGCCCTTAAAGGCTACCTGACTACGACGCGCTCGACGCCGAATAGCTTGGAGAGCACCAGCCTCGCCCTCTTGACGTTCCTGCCGTTCCTCCCGATCGCCACCCCCTTATCCTCCTCCTCCACCGTGAGCCTTACTATCGTGCTGCCGCCCCTCCTCGAAATGTTTATCGACTTTATCCTGACGCCGGGGAACAGGTTCCTCACCATCTCCTTCAAGTCGTTAGAGTACTCGACGACCTCTATGTCGCGTCCCAGCAGCTCCCTCAGCGCCTTCACCTTGCTGCCATTCCTGCCTATAGCCTTCCCTGCCTCGCCCTTGCCCACGAGGAATATGAGCCTGTTGAACTCCTCGTCGACGAGGCAACGGTACACTGAGACTCCGGTGAGCTCCTGGAAGAGGGAGATATACCTCATCTCCTCGAGGGTTATCATGTCGTCCCTCTCTTCCCCGCTCATCCCTCCGAAGCCTCCGCCTCCCTAGCAAGCTCTAGTATCCCGCTGGTGCCCTCGTCGACCACGGCGATCATCGATATGGGGAACGGCTTGCCAGCCAGCAGGCCCAGCTCCACGCTGGTCCCCTTGAACACGTAGACTGGAACCCCGGCCAGCTTAGCGTAGTAGAGCGCCTTCCTCTTGTACTGGGGCGGCGCGTTCTCAGCCATGATAACCATCTTAGCCTTCCCCAGCTTCAACGCCTTGATAGTGCTCTTGGAACCTATATAGTAGACGCCCGTCTTGAGCAGGTCCTTCAGCGCCCTCTCGAACGTCACAGGCAACCCTCACCGACCCCCTAGCGCCTCCTGGCGGGCTCCACGCGTAGCAGTACAGAACCCGTGCCTACCCTAGGTGGCAGACCAGCTATAATACTTTCTATGACTCCGTGGAAGGTCTCCTCCTCCCCCCTCACTGCGGCGTCGTAGAGCTGCTTCACTGTCACCTCGAACGCCGCCCTGGCCAGGGGGCTCTGCTTCTCCCCCACCACGCCTACCCTGCCTATCTGCCTCACGGCGCCGGTCCAGGTCATTATGTCGGCTACCAGCATCAGGTGCCTCACGTCCACGTCGAGGCCAGAGTTCTCCAGCACATTCTTGATCTCCCTGACTATCGCCTCCCTGGCGGCTTCTATGCCCAGCACCCTCGCGATCTCGTGTATATCGTTGGTTATGGTCCTCCTGTGATCCACCTCCGGCAGCTTGAGGACCTCCTCAAGGTTACTGCCCTCAGCTATCAGGTAGTACCACTTCACCTTCCCCTGGGGCGTATCCTCCTCAACCTCCTTCACCGAAACCTTGTTGATCTTCTTGATCCCCTTCAAGTATATCTTCTTAATCTTGTCGAGAGCCTTGTGGAACTCCGTGGTCTTGTAGAGGGACTGCTCTGGGAGCAGCTTCTCCGTTAGCTCGATGGGCACTATGTAGAACTTCTGGCCGTCCTCCTCAACCTCCTGTATCTCCTCTTCTATGACGTAGGCGTACCTGCTACCATTTATCGCGTCCTTCACCATGTCCAGCGTCACGCCCTTGTCCTCCATGAACTCCGCGCTGAGCCTCAGGACGACCCTCCTGTCGCCGAGGCTCCACTCTATCTTGTCCAGTATCTTCTCGAGCGTCGTGTACTCTATCTTCCTCGCCACCTCCTTAGCCTTCGCCGGGTCCCTGGCGTACTCGTCCTTCAGGTAGATGTGCATTATGGGGACGCTCGGCTCCCTCTTAGCGTCGACGATCTCTATCAGCCTGGGGAGGCCGAGGGTCACGTCGAACTCTCTTAGGCCCGCGTAGTGGAAGGTCCTCAGGGTCATCTGGGTGCCAGGCTCCCCTATGCTCTGGGCCGCCACAGTGCCCACGGCCTCGCCGGGCTGCACCATGGCCGCCACGTAAGTCTTGATAGCCTCCCTCACAACCCAGATCTTCTCCTCCTCGCTCAGGTCCTCGGCCTCGGCAAGCTTGGACTCAAGCTCCTCGTATATGGAGGGTGGTAGGATCTCCCTGGCCCTCTCAAGCTCCTCTTTCAGCCCGGGCACCTCCGAGCACCTCCTAGGCTACCTTCACGCCCCCCCTAGCCCTCATAGCCCTAGCCTTCTCTATGAGCCTGTCGACGTCGACAGCCTTGCCGTGGTAGGTCCTCATCGGGTCTACGCCGTCCTCGCCGTACTTGAACTGGATTATGTTGCCCCAGCTGTCCCTCACCGTCCCGTCATAGTAGACGTAGAGGTCCTGGAGGGCGTTTATCAGCCTCCTCTGCATGTAGCCGCTCTGAGACGTCTTCACTGCCGTGTCCACGAGGCCCTCCCTGCCCGCGGCTGCGTGGAAGAACACCTCAGTCGGGCTGAGGCCGTCCCTGAAGCTGCCCTTAATGAAGCCCCAGGCCTCCGGCTCCACGTCGCTGGGCTTGAAGTGTGCTAGAGGCCTGTTCCTGAAGCCCCTAGCGATCCTCTTACCCCTCACCGACTGCTGCCCCAGCATCGCGGCCATCTGGCTTATGTTGACCTCGCTGCCCCTGGCGCCCGTCCTCGCCATTATGAACACGTCGTTGAACGGGTCCAGGTAGTTAGCGGCCAGCGTCTGAACCTCCTTCCTCAGCTCGTCCAGCGTGTCCATTATCTTGATCTCCAGGGACTCCTCGGGCGTCCTACCCGGTATAGTCTCGAGCCTGCCCTCGCGGTACTCCCTGTATAACTCATACACCCTCTTCTTGTACTCCTTTATCAGCTCCTCGACCCTCCTCCTAGCCTCCTCAGGCAGGTCTATGTCGTGGACTGACATCGTGAGGCCCCTTAGCTCAAGAACCCTTATGAAGGACTTGTAGAGCGAGTCCAGGAGCCTCCTCGCGGCCTCGTTGCCGTACTCGAGCGCTATCATGTGGAGCACGTTGTTCGGCTCCTCAGCGCCTATAGCCTTCTTGTCCAGAACCCCCTCGAGGAGCCTCCCATGCCTGATTACTATGTAGCTGTCGTGGAAGCAGAACTCGTCGGGGCATGAGAGGTCGCCGGCGTTAGTCTTGCTCTTGCCCTTGAAGAGGAGGTCGTCGGGGAAGAAGAGGCTGGCTATCTGCTTCCCGGTCCAGTATGGCCCTGGCTTGAGTATGGCGGGCTCGGGCAGCTCGCCCTCGTAGCCGGCCGCCGCGAGAAGCTGGGAGACCTCCTCCCTGGTGAAGAAGCTCGTCTTCACCGTGAGTATGTAGCCGCCGCTGATGTAGTCCTGCCTGCCCCCTATGATCGGGCCTCCGTACCTCGGGGTGAGTATGTGCTTCTCGACCAGCATTAGCTCCCTGGCCTCCGCCATGGCCTCCTCGAGCTGGGGCACGTGGAGGTTCATCTCGTCCCCGTCGAAGTCCGCGTTGTAGGGCGGGCAGACGAGCAGGTTGAGCCTGAAAGTCTTGCCCGGCATCACCCTGACTATATGACCCATGATCGACATCCTGTGCAGGCTCGGCTGCCTGTTAAACAGCACTATATCACCGTTTATAAGGTGCCTCTCAACAATGTCGCCCGGCTTCAGCTTCTTGGCCAGCTCTTCTCTGTTAGCGTACTTCAAGCTGTACTTCCTGCCCTCGTCGGCCTTGTAGACGTAGACGGCGCCGGGCCACTTATAAGGCCCGTTCAGCACGTACCTCCTAGCCTCCTCTATGTTGTACGGCGTCACCTTCATCGGCACAGTGAGAGTCATAGCGACCTCAAGGGGCACGCCAACCTCGTTAATGCTTATGTTCGGGTCCGGGCTGATCACTGTCCTAGCCGAGAAGTTAACCCTCTTACCGGAGAGGTTGCCCCTAAGCCTGCCCTCCTTGCCCTTCAGCCTCTGGGCGAGCGTCTTCAGGGTCCTCTTCCGCCTGTGAGTCAGCCTCCTGGCGCCCGGCAGCTCGTTGTCTATGTAGCCCGCCACCAGCTCCTGGAGGACATACCAGTTATCCTCTATCATGGTCTGAGGAGCGTTGGTCATCATTATGTTCCTCAGCTTCTCGTTCTGCCTCACGATCTCCGCGAGCGCGTGGGTCAGGTCGTCCTCGCTCCTAAGCCCCGTCTCCAGGGTAATGCTGGGCCTGACCGACACGGGGGGCACGATCAGCACCGACGCTATCATGTGCTCCGGCCTCGCCCTCTCCGGGTGGAAGCCCAGTATCTCTATCTCGCTCTGCGTCCTCGAGACCCTATCCTGGACCTCCTCCGGCGACAGCCTCACAGGGCCCTCGCTACCCCTATGCTCGTAGAAGTGGAACGGCTTCACGTAGTTAATCTTGTACTGCTGGGCCCCGCAGTGGGGGCACTTAGTGGCCTGTGCGGCCTCCGCTATCACCCTCTCCGAGAAGACCTTGGCGAGCTGAGGCCACCTAGCCCTCAGCCTCCTATATATCATCCTGTACTTCTCGATCTTCTCCGAGGGCAGAGTTATCCTCCCGCACACCCTGCAGGTGGCCTGGAGAAGCTTGTACAGGTAGTCCGTGTAGTGCGGGATGAAAACGGGCTTAGCCAGCTCTATCCTCCCGAAGTGGCCTGGACACGTCTCCCTCGTGTTGCCGCAGACCGGGCACCTCTCGCCGGGCTCTATGGCGCCGAAGTTGGGGTCCCTGAGGCCTCCCGAGACCGGGGTGCCGTCGGCCTCGTATAGCTCGCCCCTCACCACAGTGACCCTAGAGATCTTCCTTATCTCGTCGGGGCTGAGCACGCCGAACACGATCTTATCTATCACGTCGGTCTCCTTATAGAAGGGTATCCTGGATGGTAGAGGCACCAGCTTGCACCTCCCCGAGGGGCCCTGGAGTCAAGGTAAATAGTGAATTGAGGGTTAAAAAGTGAGGCGTCCACCGCTAGAGCACTATCTTGTCGAGGATCCTGAGCTTCCTCGCCGCCTTGATCTCGGGCTTTATCATCATGCTTGTTATCTCCTGTATCAGCAGCTTGAACGCGTACGGCACCTTTACAGCCCTTATGTCCGCGTTCTCCCCGTGTATCGGGCACTCCAGCTTGCCTTTCCTGGCGTTGTACCATGCTATGTTGCCGCACTCGTTGCACACGTACATTATGTACACGTCGCTGTTCTCTAGCATCCTGTCCCTGAGCATCATAGCGGCCCCGTGGCCCACTAGGCAGTCCCTCTCCATCTCGCCGAACCTGAGGCCTCCCTGCCTCGCCTTGCCCTCCGTGGGCTGCCTGGTCAGCAGGTGCACCTTGCCAGTCGCCCTCGCGTGGATCTTGTCGGCAACCATGTGGTAGAGCCTCTGGTAGTATGTGATGCCTATGGTTATCATCCTCTCGATCATCCTGCCCGTCCTTCCGTCATACATGACCTCGAGGGCGTCGGGGTGGTAGCCGGCCTTGACCAGGCTAATCCTAAGGCCCTCTATGGGCTCCTTGAAGAAGGGGGTCGCATCTACGTACCTCGCCTCGATAGCACCGATCTTCCCGGCGATCTCCTCCAGCAGCTGGCCCACGGTCATCCTCGACGGTATGGCGTGCGGGTTGAGTATCACCTCCGGCTCTATGCCCTCCTCGGTGTAAGGCATGTCGTACCTGGGCAGGATCATGCCTATTACTCCCTTCTGGCCGTGCCTGCTCGCGAACTTGTCGCCTATCTCGGGTATCCTCAGGTCCCTGACCCTCACTTTCACCATCCTATTCTTCTCTATAGTCGTAGTTATCATGACCATGTCGACCACACCCTTCTCGCCGTGCCTCAGGGTGACGCTGGTGTCCTTGTACCTCCTCTCGGCCGCCGTAGCCCTGGTGTCGCCGAGGAACCTGGGCGGGCTCTTCTTAGCTATGAGGACGTCGCCTCCCACCACCTCAGTCTCGGGCTCCACTATGCCGTCGGGCGCCAGCTTCTTATAGGCGTCGGCTCCCTTATAATCTGCGACTTCCGTGGGGTCGGGGATCTTGATCTCGTCCCTAGCGCCGCCGGGGTACTCGTACTCCACCGTGCTGTAGACCCTGAAGAAGTAGGCCCTCGCGAGGCCCATATCAAGGGCTCCCTTGTTGAATACAAGCGCGTCCTCTATGTTGTAGCCCGTGTAGGCCATTATGGCGACTACCATGTTCTGCCCGGCGGGTAGCCTGTTATACCCTATCGCATCCAGCATCCTGGTCTGAACTATAGGCTTCTGGGGGTACTGGAGCAGGTAGCTGTGGCTGTCCATCCTCAGCTTGAAGTTGAGGGCGTACACGCCTAGCGCCTGCTTGGCCATCGCCGCCTGGTACGTGTTCCTCGGGCTCTGGTTGTGCTCCAGGTACGGTATCGTGGCAGCGGATACGCCGACTATGGCCGCAGGCCACAGCTCCATGTGGGTGTGCTCCTTCGTGACCTCCCAGGGGAGCTGTGCTATGTAGGCGTTAGCCTCCTCCTCAGGGTCCAGCAGCTCTATGATGCCCATCTTGACGAGGTCCCAGAACTTGAGCTCGCCCCTCCTTAGCTTCTCCACGTGCTCCCTCGTGAGCTTCGGCTTGCCGTTCTCAACAACAACCACGGGCCTCATCAGCCTGCCCGCGTCAGTGTTAATGTAGACCTCGTCTATCTCGCCCTCCTTCAGGTGGAACACGCTGACCTCGTAAGCCCTCTCAACGGGAAGCTCGCCACGCCTCCTAAGCTCCCTGATCCTCCTCGCCAGCTCCTCGCCGTTAGGGTGATACCCTATCGGCCTCCCATTCAGGAAGACCTTGCTACCCCTGAGCATGATCTCCGGCGGCACACCCGTCTTAACCGCCTCCTCTATTAGGTCCTCCAGGCGCTCGACTCCAAGCTTCTCGTATAGCAGCTTCTCGATCTTGCTCTCGTCAACGCCCACGGATATGTAGGCCATTAGGGCCAGGTTCTTCACGAGGCCGCAGTTGACGCCCTCAGGCGTCTCGAAGGGGCACAGCCTGCCCCAGTGGCTGCCGTGGAGGTCCCTTGCCTCGAAGTGGGCCTGGCCTCTGCTCAGCGGCGACACTACCCTCCGCAGGTGGCTCCTAACGCTTATCCAGTTAGTCCTGTCCAGTTGCTGGCTTATCCCCGTCCTATCCTGGCCCCAGTTGCCAGTGGCGATGGCGCTCCTCAGCCTGTCCGTTATTATGTCGCTCCTTACTATGTAGCCCAGGTTGGTTATTGGCTTCCTCTCCGATATGTACTCCTCCAGCTTCTGCGCTATGTTGTTCACAAGGGCTTCGAGAGCCTCCCTGAACAGCTCGGCTATGAGGTCGCCTGCGAGCCTCAACCTCTTGTTGCCCAGGAAGTCCTTATCGTCAGGGGCCCTCATGCCCAGGTAGAGCTGGAGAACCCTGTTGACCATCTCGGCTATGAAGAACGCCTTCTTCTTCCTGTCCTCCGGCCTCATGCCAAGGTGTGGCAGCAGCTGGGTGTCAAGGAACTCCTCCGCCCTTCTTATCCTGACCTCCTCCGGCTGGCCAGGCGCGAGCCTATTACCTATATACCTCAAGGCGTCGATCCTTGAGGGGGCTAAGGCATTAGCCTTCTCTATGCTCGGGAGCAGCTCCATCTGTATCTCCGGCCTGGGCGACACCGCCATCATTATCTCAACGTCCTTCTCGAGGCCCAGAGCCCTGAGGAGTATCACCACCGGGATCCTATGCCTGAGCCTGCTCAGGCTAGCCTCTATTGTGCCGTCGCTCATCCTATCTACTATGATCTGCCTCCTTATGCCTAGCACCGTGGAGACCGCTTTAGCCGTGTGGGTTATCTTCGCGGTAGCCGTGGTCGCAGGGCCCGCTATTATCCTGTTAACAGCTAGGTCCTCCTGGGCTACTATGACCTTCTCGCTGCCGTTGATTATGAAGTACCCTCCCGGGTCCTCGGGGTCCTCGCCGTACTCTATGAGCTGGTCCCTGCTCAGCTTGAATATCGGGTCTAGCACGCTCCTGATCATCACCGGGAAGTCGGCTATCCTGACCTTCTGCTCCTTCTCGAGGTTGCCGTTACGGTAAAGCGCCATCTCGACCCTAAGCGGCACGCTGTAAGTTATCCCCCTGATCCTGCACTCCATAGGAGTAACCGGCTTGTCATAGACCATCTGCTCCTTAGCCAGCGGCGTGTGATGGAACTCCACCTTCTTTATAACCAGCTTCACGTCGGGCCTCAGCTCCTCGGCTACCGCCCTCCTCTGGCGCCTCCTCCCCATGGTAAGCCTCATCTGCGGCCTGATCTCCTTCACGCTCATGATTATCTTCTCTATCTCCTCTGTCACCAGCCTGTTGTAGGAGTCCAGGTGCTGCCTGGCAAGCCCCGTCTCCTCTATGAAAGCCTTGAACGTGTCCCATAAGTCGTCTACCGTCAGGTCTCCTACCACAACCTCCCTGCTACTACTCACACCAGTGCACCCCCCTAGCTCTTACCGTAAGCCGCCACAAACCTGTAATACACTACCTTGCCGCCCGTAGGCGACTTCCTCACTATCTCTATTATATCGCCCGGCTTAGCGCCGAGAGCCTTGGCCACTGGGTCGTTGACGCTTATCTTAGGCAGCTGGAGGGGGCTCACGCCGAGCCTCTTAAGGAGGTCCCTAGCCTCCTCTATGCTCAGCACTCTATGCTCAGGCACGTACTCGTGCTCGAGGATCTTGGGTTTGCGCCTGCGGGCCGACGCCAAAGGGATTAAACCCCCACTCTCCCGCCTCTGTACGATTCGCCCCAAGCCCTTATATACTGCCCCTCCCTCTTTACGCGGAACCTCCAAGAACACGTTTCAACCATATTAAAGCCCCGGGCCTATTACAATTATACTCCGGCGGGCCCGTAGCTCAGCCCGGCAGAGCGGCGGGCTTTTAACCCGTTGAGGGGTCCAGAGCCTGGCCTGGCCCCGCGGAAGTCCCGGGTTCAAATCCCGGCGGGCCCGCCAGGCTTCTTCCCCACAATCGTTGATTCATTGAGAGTTAACGGCTTGAAGCCGCAGGTAATACCTTGGGGTGCGGCGTTGGGTGGCAGTGGCAGGCTCTTCCCGCTGCTGCCGGGCAAGGGGCTCTACATACTCGAGGGCACGCCGTTCCTCTACCACCAGCCTAGCAGCAGCCTGGTGGCCGCCGACCTGCACCTGGGCTATGAGGAGGCGATGGCGAGGCTTGGGGTGTTCCTCCCAAGGCTTCAGCTTAGGAAGGCGCTGGAGATGCTGGAAGACGCCGTAAAGACGGTTAGGCCCCGGAGAGTCGTTATAGGAGGCGATATTAAGCATGTCTATGAGAGGCTGCTTAAGCAGGAGGTGAATGAGTCCCTCAGGCTGGTGGGTAAGCTGCTCGAATGGGGCGTTGCGGATATTGTGCTCGTTAAGGGCAACCATGACACCTTCATTAGCGGCCCTCTAAAGAAGAATGGCGTGGAAGTTGTAGACGTGCTCGAGCTGGGCGATGGCATCCTGGTGGCTCACGGTCATAAGAGGGTTGACGTGGACTATGAAGTGCTGGTCATGGGCCACGAGCACCCGGCGGTCCAGGTAGACGTTGGAGGCGCCCGAGTCAAGTTCCCCGCCTTCCTGCTAGCGCCCCTGAAGTCGTCATCGTCACTGATTATAGTCATGCCGGCCACTGGGGTCTACCAGACCGGCAACCCTGTGACCCGGTCCAGCGCGAACTACCTATCACCCATGATGCAGAGCGACGTGGATATAGACGAGGTCAAGCCGATCATAAGCGATAGGAGCGTGGGCGTCTTCCCCCTGCCCCCCCTAAAAGAACTGTTACCCCCCGTCTAGCCGGGGAAGCCCTCAGCGCTCAGCTCTGCTCCGCATCAGCCCCCGAGGGGGCCTCGGTAATCCCGGCCATATCATCACAAGGCTTCGCGGGGCTCGAGGATCCGCCCTTCCTAATCGAGTATGGCCTCGGCCTCTCTAAGCCTCTCCGCGACCTTCCTGATCGCCTGGTAGACCTCAGCCTCCTTCTTGGCCCCGGTTATAACCATCTTGCCGCTACTGAATATCAGCATCACAACCTTCGGCTCATCCATCCTGTATATAAGGCCGGGGAACTGCTCCGGCTCGTAGAGGCTGTTCTCGAACCTCATTGCAGCGGTCTCAAGGTCGATCCCCACCTTTAGGTTAACAGAGGCGACTATATTCTGGATTTGTATCTGCGGCTTGCCCCTAATCTCTATGCCCTCGACTTCGAACGTCTTCAACAGCCTCTTAACAACGAAGACCAGCTGCTGTATGCTCTTGGCCCCGGTTATAACCATCTTGCCGGACTTGAATATCAAGACCGTGACCTTGGGCTGCTCGAGCCTATAGACGAGGCCGGGGAACTGGTCCGGGTTATAGTCAACATCCCTAATCTTAGTCTCTATCAGGTTGAGGTCTAGCTCGTTCTCAAGGGTCACAGTCGCAACTATATTCTCTATCTTAACCTCGGGCTCTGGGAGCCCGAGGTCGCTGAGGTCGACTTTTGCCTCAGCGCCTTTCGACACCTCAAAGCCCCTCCACTAGCTCTACTCCTAGACATTATTCTAAAATTTAAAGCCCACGGGCTAAATTTATAAAGTCTTTTAAGCCGTGTATATATGCTTCAAGGGGATGAAGAGGCGGGCAGCCATTGAGGAGCCGGATGACTGGCCTAGTCTCACCCTGACTCCCCGCGCAGGCCTCGTCGAGGGCACGATAGTCATTATAGACTTGGACAGGTTCGGCGAGTTCGTGAGGGAGCGGGGGCTCAGCGAGTACTCTCCCAACGATGTGACGGGGCTCCTGAGCCGCCTGGTTGAGGACCTGGCCAGGCGGTGGGGCGGCGTCATACTCTACGGCCTGGACTGGGAGAGGGGCACCGAGGAAGCAGTAGTGGAGATCCCCGGCGTCGAGGCATCCGAGCTAGCCGGGGACCTGCTGAGGATCGCGAGGGAGGTCTGCGAGGAGGGGGCTTCTGTAACCATAGTGGCCGTCACGGGATTAGTGGGTGCGGGCAGGCCTGTGGGGAGGAGGGAGGCGTATAGGGGATCCCCCGACAGGGTTAGGGCTCTCCGGCTGCTCAGGAGGCTCAAGAGGAGGGGCGGCGGTGTTGTCTACGTGGACGGCTCGGAGTTCAAGGCGTGCTCTAGCGGAGCTCGCCTATGAATATGTTGTCCTTGTCCCTCACTATCCTGAGCCTGACCTCCATGCCGGGGGCTAGGTCCTCGCCTGCGGGTCCGGGGAACACTGCTATAACCCTCCTCCACCCCCTGTCGACCGCCAGCCACTCGCCCCTATGCCAGCCCGGCGAGGCCACCACAGCCCTCACAACGTCGCCCTCGGAGAAGGGCTTCTCGATGCTAGGCCGCTCCTCGAATCCTATCTCCCGCGGCTCAACTATGAGCCTGTACCCCGTCTCCCTCTCGAGCCTCCTAAGCCAAGAGTAGAACCTCTGCCAGCTCCAGGGGCCTCCCTTCAGCCTAGGCTTCCTCCCGTACTTGTGGACCTCGAACTTCTGTATTAGGACCCCAGTCGGCCACCCAGACTTCCTCCCGGCCCCGACCCTCCTAGCCCACTCTATGAGGGCGCGCATCTCGCCCTCGTTGTAGCCCGGGACGACGACAGGCGTCAAGACAACGTCTATACTGGTCTCCTTGATAATCCACTCCGCGATCCTTAGCACCCTCTCTACGTCATACCACTCCACCCCGACGAGCCTCCTAGCGAGGCTGGGGCTGACAGCGTCGACGCTCAGGTTTATCCTGTCGAGCCCCGCGGCCTCGAGCCTCCTAGCCAGGCTCTTGGAAAGGCTGCCCCCGTGTGTCTCTATGGCGACGCGCTCCACGCCGGCCACGTCGGACTTAAGCTTCTCAACTATATCCACTATGCGGGGGTGGGTCAGAGGCTCTCCCACACCGTCTATCAGCGCCTCCAGGCCGCCCCCCTTGACCGAGGCAACCCTCCCCACCCACTCGACGAGCAGGTCCACGTCTACTATGAACTCGGCCCTGCGCGTCCTGCTGGAGGGGCCCGCGTCCACGCTGCAGAATATGCAGTCGTGGAAGCAGAGGGTGGAGGGTCTCACCTGGAGCACGTTAGTGCCCCTGTCCAGCACGCCGAACGCTATATGACCGACGAGCGGGAGACCCCTCACTTTGAGCACAAGCCTGCCGTGAAACCTACCGGCCTCCTCCACTCCGAGCAGTCCCTTCAAGGCGCCGCTTTGACCCTCGCAGGCCCCCGTCCTACGGGATAATACCCTATGAGGGCCGGGGGCGATATAGCTGGCTTACTGTGCGGCCGCAAGTTCTCGAGAGCGTTCAGCCTGTTCGACTATAGACGGCTCCAGTCTCGTCTGCAGGCTAACAGTTTATAAGCTTCCGGGCGGGCTAGCGGGTAGTATGACGCAGGTGGTCTGCGCTTGCGCCCTATGCGGGGCGGCGCCGGGATCCACGGGTGGGGCGCCTACGTGCCCATATACAGGATCAAGGCCTCAGAGATCGCCAGAGCCTGGGGGTGGCCCGACCACCAGTGGAAGGCCCTGGGCATTATTGAGAAGGCTGTCGCGGCCCCCGACGAGGACTCCACCACTATGGGTGTAGAGGCCTCCCTCAATGCCGTAGAGAGGGCGGGCGTCGACCCCTCGAGGATCTCGGCCGTGTTCTTCGGGAGCGAGTCTAAGCCCTACG
Organism: Acidilobaceae archaeon; assembly: GCA_027051095.1. Classification (GTDB taxonomy): domain Archaea; phylum Thermoproteota; class Thermoprotei_A; order Sulfolobales; family Acidilobaceae; genus Aeropyrum. The sequence goes on from JALUAM010000064.1 coordinate 32,190, forward strand.
CAGTCAAGCCGAGCGCTACGATCATAGCCGAGGCTGTCGGAGCTACCCCGGCCACTATGGCGAGCGACATCGAGTTCGCGTGTAGGGCGGCTAGCGAGGGCCTAAGGAGCTCGATGGGACTCGTCTCCTCGGGCTCCGTGGAGTACGCACTAGTCGTGGGCAGCGACACCGCCCAGGCGAGCCCGGGCGACGTGCTCGAGTTCACCGCCGCCAGCGGCGCTGTGGCATTCGTGGTGGGCCCGGCGCATGGGGCCGCCGCCTTGATAGAGGCCGTGTACACCTACGTCACGGACACGCCCGACTTCTGGAGGCGGGCCGAGAAGCCTTACCCGAGCCACGGTGAGGGCTTCACGGGGGAGCCTGCCTACTTCCACCACATAGAGTCGGCGGTGAAGGGCCTCTTCGAGTCCGAGGGCTACAGGCCCAGCGACTTCGACTACGCCATATTCCACCAGCCCAACGGCAAGTTCCCCCTCAAGGTCGCCTCCAGGCTGGGGTTCAAGCCTGAGCAGGTGAAGCCGGGGCTCCTGACGCCTGTGATAGGCAATACCTACAACGCCAGCGCCCTCATAGGCCTGGCGAGGGTCCTAGACGAGGCTAAGCCCGGGTCCAGGATACTAGTGGCTCCCTTCGGGAGTGGCTCGGGCAGCGACGCCTACAGCATAGTAGTGACCGACGCGGTCGAGGAGAGGAGGGGCAGGGCCCCGGGCGTTGACTACTACGTCTCGAGGAAGGTCTACATAGACTATGGGACTTACGTGAAGTTCAGGGGCAAGGTGAGGGTTAGAGCTGGTATTTGAGGGTGCGCTGCTGTGGGTGGCGTGGGCGTCTCCGCGGCGGGCATGGTCAGGGTCGACAGGCACTATGATAAGAGCGTTTTCGACCTGGCAGTGGACGCCGTAGACGACGCTCTAAGGGACTCGGGGAGGCGCGGCATAGACTACCTGGTCGTGTCCACCACCGTGTCGAGGCTGCTGACCCCCCAGCTAGACATAGCCTCCTACATGGCCTCCCAGCTGGGGCTGAGGTCCTCCAGGGCGCTCAGCGTGGAGGCCGGCGAGGCTAGCGGCCTGGCCGCTATCCAGGTGGCCGCCGGCCTGGCGGCGACGGGCAACAGGGTCCTAGTAGTGGGAGTTGACAAGCTCACGGACGCACCGTCCCACGCCGTGTACAGGGCTTTAAAGCACGTCTACTACAGGTACTCCGACGGCTTCTATGCCATCGGTCATGCTGCCGTGGCCGGCATACTCGCCAGGATGTACATGGACAGGTACGGCGTCGGCAGGGAGGTCATGGCGGCCTGGCCTGTAATGATGCACTCGCACGCGAAGAGGAACCCCTATGCGATGCTGAGGTTCGCTGTGAAGCCCGAGAGCGTGGTCAGCGCTATGCCCGTGGCCGAGCCCCTAACACTCCTGGACACCTTCCCCCTGGGCGACGGGGCGGCGGCCGTGCTGCTAGAGAGGGGCGGGGGCCTCGCTAGGCTGGAAGCAGTCGACTCCGCGGTAGGCCCCCTGAGCATAGCTGTCGCAGAGGATCCCTTGAGGCTAGACGCTGTCAGGGAGGCGTGGATGAGGGCTTCACGCGGCGCCTCCGTAGACGTCGTCGAAGTCCACGACTCCTACACTATCATGGGGCTGCTGATACTGGAGGAGATAGGGCTCGCTGAGAGGGGGAGGGCTGCCGAGAAGGTGGCAGAGGGCTGGTTCACCGAGG
>JALUAM010000065.1 GCA_027051095.1 Acidilobaceae archaeon
GACAGAGCGCCGGCCTCCGGAGCCGGAGGTCCCGGGTTCAAATCCCGGCGGGCCCGTCACCAGACACCTCCTAGTAATCAATAATCCTGGTGTAGAATGTATCGGTTTCAGAATGTTGCACTCTCATGTCGTCATCATGCATCACATAACTGTGCATCACCCCAGATAATACCATGGCGTGAGCCCTACTGCAAGCCAACAATGCTCCCACCACAGAGTTAGACTCCAGCAACAATAAGGGTAGGCGGGAGTGGTGGGAGCTAGTAGACCCCGGCAAGCTGGATCCAGACCTGAGGAGGAGACTCCTCGAACGACTCATCAAGAAGACTGGAGTAGTCAGGGCTACGGAGCTTCTCGGCGTCAATAGGAGCACGTTGTTCAGGTGGAGGAAGGGTCAGGTATAAATCGGAGACATCTATGTTAAGCGCATACTCTCAATGCTAGGCGAGGAGGAGTTTGAAGAAGAACTATCCCTAGGCAGAAAGCTTGAAGCTCTAGGCATTCTTGATGAGGGCAAGCTGAACCACTCCTTATTCCTAGAGGTGCTTGCTGTTGCGAAGAAGGATCCCTACGCTAAAATCATACTCGTGAGATTCGTGGCGGAGAACTTCAAGGAGAACTTCAAGAAGGCTACTCACAAGCGAGCTCGAGTTCGTGGAGCTCAGGTGGACCAGGGATTTCGAGGAGTACCTGCGGGACCCTCCCAGGGGTAAGCCCATAAGGAGGGAGGACACCATCAAATAATACCGCAACCTCTTCAAGAGATACTTCGAGGGAAGGAAGCTTACACGCAAGCTGGTGGAGGAGGTTGCAGAGCACAGCAACCAGTGGCTGCGGAACGTGTTCCGCCACTACACCTGGTACCTTTATAGGCGGGGTCAGATAGAGTATACGACGCTCAACTGGATCCAAATCCGCGTGCCAGGAAGGAGGGTCCCTCGAGGCCCTAGGAATCCAGTGGTAGACCTCGAGGCCCTAAAGAGAACCCTGGAATTCCCGAGGGAGAACTACGGGGAGTACTATGTGTTGTATAGGCTTATGCTGGAGTCTGGGCTGCGCTTCGAGCACGCCCTGAGAATGCTGTCAACCTACAACCCTGGGGGCAGCGGGGTCTTCAATGATAGGGTGTACCCCAGGCCCTACTGCGACCAGGAGAGAGGATTCTGCAGTTATCTTCTCGGCCTTGATAGTGGCGTGAAGAGGGCTCTATTCGCCTACTATTCCATGGAGACCGGGCAGTTAATTCGGGGGATTGCTCCCTGGAGTGTGCATCGTAGGAGTGTTGAGCGTTATGTGAGGAGGCATGGGCTTGTGTGGCCTAAGGTGCTTTGGAAGGCTTCGTGGCAGCTCCTGCTTAGTGCTAGGATTCCCCAGGAGGTTGCCCGGTTCCTCCACTCTAGGTTTGGGGAGCTGCGGGTGAGCGAGGAGTATTATGAGGACCTTGTTAGGAGGGCTGACGAGTGGTATCCTCGCTACCTGGCCTCCTAAGGCAGCAGGGCCTCCTGTGAGCACGGGAATGAGAGCCCTAATCATCTGTTACTCGGGAGGATGGGGTCCTATTCTCCTCGATGTAACGATTACTAGGAACACCTCTAAGCTCGATAGCTCAGATTCTTGGAGAGCACTCGTGAGAAGCCTAGCAAAGAAATGAGGCCGAACCCAGCATGAAACGGGAGTACCCAGGAAGGAGGTAGTTGTTTAGAAGGGCTCTTCTATGACCCCCTCCTCCTGGTTGCTTACCGCTTGTACTCTTCCTTAACCCTTCGCCGTAGCGTGGAGTATCCCACTCCAAGCACTCTGACAATATCCCTGAGACTTAGGCCCTTCCTCCTCAGCTCCTCATACTTCCTCCGGTCTATCGGCTTCCTAGGCCTCCCAACATGCTTGCCCTCCAGCTTAGCCCTTAGCATCCCTTCCCGGGTCCTCTGCCGTAAGAGCTCTCGCTCTCTCTCAGCAGCCCACGCTATCACAGCTATAATGAACTTCATGGTCTGAGGGTCTAGCTGCTGGAAGAAGCTCTCCTTGGGGCTGACTGTTATGACAGGGGCTCCCAGCCTCTCCAGCTCCTGCACAGCCCTGAGAACCTCGTAAAAGCTTCCAACACGGCTCAACTCATAGACAAGCACAGGGTGTGGGTCCCTCCCAACCGCCTCTAGGAGCCTCTTGTACTCGGGCCTCTCCAAGGGGGTACTGCCCCGCTTACCCCGTGGTCTATGAACCACTCGATTATGCGGAACCCGTTCTCCCCTGCTCACCTTGATATAGTGATCTCCTGGCTACAGAGATTCTCGCTAGAAACACTAACCCTAACTAAAGCGTAGGCGCTCCTGTGGCAGAGTGGAGGCCTCGTTGGGTGAGGTTCACATTGTCCTCGTGGATACTAGCCTGTGGAGGAACCTCGCCTCGGCCCTTGAGGGGAGGGGCTCAAGCAGGTTACGTAGCACATAGAGTCCAAGGGCCTCGCCACTAACCAGATCAGGGAGGCCGTTGGGAAGTGCGTTCGGGCTAGACCTGGGAGCTACGAGGGCGTCGAATGCGGCAGCCTGGCCTTCTGGTGGAAGCCTGGCAGCCCGGGCGGCGTTGGAGGCTGTAGGCCTCGGACCCTCGAGGGGTGAGCGCCGAGCTGAACGCTATATGGCTCTGGCTCGAGGGGTAGGGATCCGGGTCCCGAGGGGCTCTGGCCGACGTGTACCTGGTGCAAAGCGACACCGGGCGGATTTAGAGGTGTCTGGTGGCGGGTCCGCCGCGGGTTTGAACCCGGGACCGCCGGCTCCGGAGACCCGCGCTATAAATACCCAGGTTGCACGATCCCATGACTATATGCAACATGTACTCACACATGATAATCCTATTAGCAACTCGTTACTGATAAGAATGCAACACCGGTTCTAGATCTAACGCTCGTTCAGCCCACGTAATGTTGGATGTGGCTCTGGGGTGTCTGGTTATGGTGGTATTCGGCGTGGTTTTAGTATTCGTGTGTTGAGGTCGAAGAGTGTACTGGCTCTTATGGGTGTTATCGTTGTTAGTTGTATCCTCTTCTGCCTCACTCTTAGTTTGACGGTCCTGGCTCCCGGGAGGAATAGGAGTGCTCGCAAGAGGCTTCTTGGGTCGCTCGTGTAGTATTCTAGCTCGAGCGTGCCGTGGAGTTGGGCGTCTCTGGAGGCGAGGTCTCGGAGGGCCTCTGGATCTATGGGTAGGTCTTCTATCGGTATGAGGGTGCCGTCTAGGAGGCCCACCTTCCCCGGTAGCAGGCCTTCTTCTAGAAGGGCCTCGAGGGTCTGGAGGATGCTCCTGGGGGAGTCGCAGCTAAGCCATACCTCGCAGGCCCTCCTGCTCTTGGGGGGCATCCAGCCCCTGCAGGGGAAGTTGGGAGTCCCGGGGTTTCTGAGCGTGCCCTCGCAGTAGAGCGCCAGCCTAAGCATCACCACGGCCTCCTGGTGGGCGGTCCCGGTTTGTTCATTTAAAAGACTACTCCAGCATCAGAGGCTATCAAACGATTTTAATGAGCAGACCCTATACACCACTAAGTGGTGATAGGCCTTCGCGCAGAGGGCGAGGTCTGGAGTCCTTAGAGCCCTGGATGACGATAACCTCCTCGCAGGCGAGGTGATGCGCCTCCTATCCCTAAATAGGAGCCAGGCAGGCCGGGCCTTTGGGGGCACGACTGTTACTGCGTATAGGAGGATACACGAGGTCATAGGCGCCACCCTCGATAGAGTTGTGGAGGACGTGAAGAGCACCAACTCTCTTGCTGGCTCTACGTTGATGGATTTGAGTAGGGGTATCATAATGGTGAGATACCAGAACGCGAGGAGACAGATATCAGACGAGCTAGCCAACATACTATCTTCTATACTCAACTACATCCTCGACAAGGCCCAGAGGGGCCAGGTAAGCTCGGCTGCGGCAGCGGCGAGTAGAGCCCGCGTTCTCCTGGATGCGCTGGCGGTTCTAGTCTACGAGTTCGGGAGGAAGTAAGAGGTGACCCCGCGTTGTCGGCGTCGTCATTCTCTAGGGGGCTTATCGGCCTTGTCAGGTTTGATCTTAGGTTCGAGACTATAACAGGCCTCCTCATACGCATGCCCGTCCAAGCCCAGGCGTACCGTATCGGGGGAGCGGATCTCTACCCTATGGTGGCTCGGATCAAGTATAGGGTAGGAGGAAACGTTAGGGACCTTGAGGTCCCTTATGTGCCCGGCTCCAGCCTCAAGGGCAGGATGAGGGGTCTCCTAGAGTTATCGATGGGTGCTAGGTTGTACTCTGCGGATAGGAAGATATGGCAGCACGTGCGTAGCCTAGCCGCCATGGGCCCCAACTTCTTTGACGACGTGAGGAATCGCTGTGTCATAGACGAGCTGTTTGGGTGGGCAGCGGCTAATTACAGGCAGCTGGAAGAGAGGCTTAGGAGCCAGGGGCAACAGGCCCGTTACCAGGTCAATGATGTCTACTCCATGCTAGCCCCGACGAGGCTTTTGGTCTCAGAGTTTTACCCGGCCCCGGATTACGTGGAGTCTATTGATGCGAAGTCAGTCGCGGACTTCCTGGAGGAAAAGAGTGAGAACAGGATTGACAGAATCACCTCGGCCGCCGACCCTAGGAGCATTGTGAGAGTGAAGCCGGGCGTGGTCTTCGAGGGCGCAATAAAGATGCTCCTCTTCGACCACGACGCTGACATGGTTGCTAGGTACCTGAAGACCCTGGCCACGGGGCTGAGGTTGCTCGAGGAGACCTACCTGGGGAGCTCGGGTAGCAGGGGGTATGGGCGCATAAGGTTCACAAGGATATCGATAAGCGTCTACAAGCTAGACACTAGCAGTGGGGCGCCTAGGCTAGTTCCCGCGGATATCAAGAAAGAATATGGGAGCGCGGAGGAGTTCAACGGAGATGCCGAGAAGATAGCTAAGACGATAGTGGAGAAGTTGTACGCCACCGAGGGCGAGGGCCGCTAGCCCCTCGGGCTCCCAAGGTGTCGGGAGGTGCCCCTGAGCCTCTATTTGCTGGAGTTCAGCAAGGGCTACCATGTCGGCTGGAGGAAGCCACACACCATCATAGACCACCATACCGTGCTGAGAGCGCTAGCGAGCGTCGCCTACATGACGGGCGACACCAGCGTGGCGGAGGCTATAGCCTCTGGCAAGGTTAGGGCATCGGCCCTGTACCCGGCCCTCCCCCGGGAGGATAGCTCGGCCAGGCTCCTCGTTGGGCTGCCCCACCTGCCAGCGCTTCGGAGGGCGTCGAAGCTCGGGATCTCATGGGCGACTCTCCGCGCCTCCCTGGAGATACTCTCCCATGCCAGCAGGTGCACAGAGAGTGGTGGGAGGCCCTACCTCTCGGGTAGGCGTGGGGAGCCCCTCATAGAGTGCTGGAGACCCGAGGCTGGCATGTCCAGCTTGAAGCTGGGGCTTAGGAGCGACGTTGCATGCCTCCCGGGCCCCGACTGTAACTCGCTGGCCGAGGCGGGGGTCGGCTTCGAGAAGATTGAGGAGCACCATAACAGGATAGATAGGGTGACGGGGGCCGCCGACCTCTACAGGCTCAGCGGGTGGAGACCGCTTAACCCGCTATGGCTGGCTGTGGAAGCGCCGAACCGGGTCCTGGATCACATAGGAGGACTGCTCGAGGTGCTGGGGGAACTCGGCATAGGAGCCTATAGGAGCAGGGGTTGGGGCCACTTCACCCTCAATGACGGCGTTGTAGCCCATGGGCTCGACGGGGAGGTACTCTCGCAGCACACTCACTGGACCAGGGGCGCCTACAACCTCTTACTAGGCTCGATCCCCCACGGGGAGTGGATTGATCCCTCGAGGAGCTTCGCCAACTCAAGGATGCTCATGGGGATCTCCGGGCCCCCATACGAGGAGTACAAGCTACCTGTGGTCTCACTCGTGGGCCCCTGTAGCGTCGTCTTCGCCAGAAACGAGCCTACGCCATGGGTTAGGCAGGTCTCAACGAGCAACCCAGCCTTAAGGGCTATTCTCGTCTTTAACCCACTTGTGGTGAGCAAACCATGAGGGGTCCCGTGGAGACTTCATATGAGATTACAATCAGGCCTCTGACCCCCCTACACGTAGGGAGCGGCGACGAGGCCCTCCTCGGCCTAGACGCCCTCTACAGGAGGGATGGGAGACTCTGCATTGTCGACTACGAGGCCCTCCCGGGCGACCTAGCCTCCAGACTCGCCTCAAAGGCGCTGCAGGGCCTTGAGGCCCTCGAGAGGGAACTCGAGGCGCTCGCCGACAACCTTCCCTGCAGGATCATCACCGTCGCTAAGGCCAGGCTGCCCCGGGGCTCAACAATCAGGCTCCCAGCCACCGATGTGGTGCCGGGCTCCACAGTGAAAGGTTATATCCGGACTGCCATCCTCTACAGTCTAGCCAGGCACCGTAGCCCCGTTGAGCTTAGAGACATGCTTGCCATGGGGGTTAACCTCAGGAAGGTGAACCAAGCATCGATGGCCTTAGAGGGGATGTTCTTCAGAGCCCCCAGGCCCGAGAGACAGGGAGGCTTCGTCGACGCCTTCCAGCAGCTCCTGGTCTCCGACCCCCTATCCCCACCTGGGGGCTTCGAGTTCGGTCTCGACGAGATCGGGGTCTACAAGCTACCCTCGCTCGAGAAGGTTGCGAGTGTCAACGCTATCATCCTCAGATCCGGCGAGCTGAGGTACCACCTCTCCATCATGAGGCCGCCCGCCCTTGAGGCCAGGGGCTTCCCTAGGGAGTACTACTCCAGGATCATGGGGGTCCTCTCCCTACTCGAGCAAGTGGACCTGCTGGCGAGCCTCAGGGAGTTCGGGTGCTTCAACATAAAAGTCGAGGTAGAGAAAGTCAAGAATGTGAGGGGGCTCGAGGCCTACGCGGCCCTCCTCGAGGAGTACCGCTCGCGCTACTGCGCCGAGAATAGTAGGTGCGTGGCCGCAAGGCTGGGCTTCATGACAGGGCACCACTCTAAGACTATTCTCGACCTTGTCAAGATCGTGGACCCCGAGTTCTACAAGAGGGTGACGAGCCATCTCTCGAGGCTTTACGGAAGAATCTGGGACGATATGACACTCAAGCTCGTCGAGAGCCTCGGAGCGGGCCTCGTGGGTGTGGGGTGGTGTGAGCTATGCCTGAGGGAGGCTTGAATATCTACGAGGCTTCGCTCTACGCCCTCCTGCACGATGCGGGCAAGCCTATCCAGAGGTTCGCTAGGAGGTATATCGAGCACGTCGAAACCGGTGGCAGGGCCTCCGAGGTAGCCAGGAGGCTGGAGGAGCTATTCTCCACCACTATGGAATCCCTAGCCTCCGCACCCCATGGGAGGATCTCCGAGGAGGTCTACAACTGGGTCAGAGGAGCCCCTCCACCCGGGGACGTGGCAGCGGCCGTCAGGAAGATACTAGCAGAAGCTGACCCCCTTGCTGCAGCAGAGAGGGGCTATGAGGCCATCTACGAAGGCAGAGATTATAGGGCCTGCGTCGAGCGCATGAGGAGGGAGAAGCTCCTAGCCAGGATCTCCGAGCGCCTAGGCCTCGATGGATACGCATCCTATGACTACTACCTGAGCCCCCTCCTCTCCCCCCTCTGGCTTGTAGAGATCACGGGCTACCTCGACCACGTAGGGCCCAAAGCTCACGCCGCTGGCATGGCGGGCCTCTGGAGCGCCGATGAGGCCCGCGCCAGACTGGCCAAGCGCCTAGGGGGCATGCTGGGAGCACTTGACTCCTGCGACGTAGAGAATGTCGCCAGCGAGACGGCAGGGATTCTGGGGCCCCTCTTCGACAGGCCCCTCTGGCTGCCGGTGAAGCCCCTGGACCCGGGTGCCCTCAGGGCGTTAAAAGCCTCCGACTATAAGGGGGCAGCTGGAGAGTCCGACTACGCTGGTGTGGTAGGGGTCTTCCTCGAGTTAGCCTCGAGGCTGAGGAGCATCTACTCGGGACCCGGGGGCCTAAGACTCGGCAGGGATGTGGTTGACACACTCCTAGCGATAATGAGGTCCTCAACGCTCCTGGTCCCCTCGGCAGTGTTCGCCACAATAGCGCCTGACATCAGCCTGTACTCGCACAGCAAGCTCGCGGCCGCATACGCTGCGGCCCGGGCCGCGGGCTCCAAGCGGTACAGGCTCCTCGTGATAGACGCTAACGGCATACAGCGGTTCATCTCAGCCCCTGTCAAGGCGAAGGCCGCCTCGAGGGTCCTTAGGGGGAGGAGCCTCCTAGTCGAGCTAGCCCTAGACTCGCTAGCCAACTATGCGCTAGAGGTCTTCGGGGGCCTCCCGAGGTCCAACGTTATAGTATCCGAGGGCGGCGCTGTCGATATAATAATCCCGGACCTGGAGGTCGAGGGCAGGGCCGAGCTTGTAAGGAGAGCTGCGAGGAGGCTCTCCAAGGGCACATTAAGTCTCGGCCTGGGCTTTACCGTGGCGTACTCGGAGGCATTCGACTCGGAGCAGGCGTACTTCGTTGACGCTCTAAGGAGGGGCAGTGGCTTTCCCGGTGTGATCGAGTCCCTTTCGAGGTCCCTAGCGTATGAGAAGGCTCGGAATTGGTCGGAGGAGGCCTACCTCGCGGGGGAAGATGAGGTAGTAGGGTTCGATGCTATAACGGGGGAGCCCGTGGTTGCGGGCCAAGAGTACAGGCTCTCCGCGGGTAAGGACCCCTCGTACGCTGACGAGATAGCGGGCCCCGGCAAGCTGGAGCCCGATGAGATAGTCGGCAACACGACCCACCTCAGCCTCGTAGCCGGTTCGTGCGCCAGGAACCTAGTGGCCATCCTGGGAGTACACGTCTATAGGGCCGGGAAGGGCGGGGTGGCCCCCGATGGGGGCGCTGTATCCAACATACTGGAGGCTGTCCAGAGCAGGATCTGTGGCTCCAGGCGTGAGAGGCTCTACTGTAGTATCCAGGCAGCCCGGCACAGGTGGTGTGTAGGCTTAATCCCGCTGAAGGAGACTGGGAGCCTTTACGTGCTCCTCTCGCTGAGCAGGTTAGAGCCCTACGACCCTAGCGCGCCCGGCGACCTAGACCTACTCTGGACTTTCGTAGGCGTCATCCTTGGCAACATCAGGGACGTCCTCAGGAACCTAGCCGGCAGGGGAAGCCTGGTGAGACTGGACATCAAGGCCGTCAATGC
>JALUAM010000066.1 GCA_027051095.1 Acidilobaceae archaeon
AATATCTACAGCTCCGCTGGAAGCGATGTAATGCAAGGGCCACGCTAAACCCAGAACATTTAAAATTATATCTAAAATTTAACATTAAAATATTTCATATAATAAAACTTCTCTCAAAATAACAGTGTGAATAGTTTTTATATAAACGTTCTGTTATAATATAGTTAGTCTGAGGGTGAGAGACGGTGAGCAAAGGCGTAGAGAGGTGTCCTCTCTGCAAGATACAGGTCGGAAAGGTAGTAGTGATAGGTCCTAAGACCAAGGAGAGACGGGTCGAGGAGGCTGCTAAACACCTAGCCCGACTTTGCCGTAAAGGAAAGGAGGAGTACAAGAGTGTCGGCGAGACCTTGAGGGAGCTAGAGAGGGTTGGAGTGGTTGAAGTTCTGAAGCGTAGCGACGGCCTCTGGAAAGTCGGCTTGGCGTTCGACATGCTCAGCTTCTTCGCCTTCCTAGGAGTACCCACCCTAGTAGGCCTCATGCTAACCGAGACTTGGTACGAGGTGAGGCTAAAGGATAGGAGGGTGTGTGAGGGATGGCCAGTAATAATATGGTTAAAGTAGTCAATAAAGAGAAGAAGAGTGAAAGAGGGCGCGCTACTAGCGTTGAGGCCGTTGAGTTTGGCGTCGATGTTAGGAGTAAGGTCGTAGTAGGGGACCTAGTTATAGTCTCGATAATGTGGGTTAGGGGGGTGATGCCTGGTGACGGAGAGGCGTAGGGAGGAGGTGATGCACGAGCTAGCTTTACGGCTAAAGAAGGACTATGGTATCGACCTAGAGAAACTCCTAGCGGTGATTTTTGAAGGGCAGAATGAAGGTTTTAGGATAGCAAGAGACCTGGTATTAGAGTCCCTGAGGCGTGGCGACAGGGAAGGCTTCATTCAACTGTATGATATAAGGCTCATTGGAAACAATGTAAAAACGGAGGGGACTGTTACCGCAGTTTTTAAGACTGTATCGCAGGCCGAAGCCATGATGAGGAGGTTGCTGGAGGGCAGCGAGGTAAGGAGGAGACTACGGGAGCTGGGCCTGCTGGAGGAGTGAGCCCCGTCTACTCTGTCTTTTTTAATTTGTAACCCTCGTTCCTGGGCTCAGCCACCATTACCCTACACTCTAGCCCCGCCTCCATGCATATGCTTTTTAGGAGTCTAGCGTCGCCCCCAGCCTCCTCCGCGCTGGTTATAGTGTAGAGTGTGGGGCCCCAGCTACTCTGAGCCAGCACCACCCCGTTCCTGGAGGCCTCGTCTACTATCCTGGCCACGTCGCTCCTGAACACACCCCCCTGGAGCCTCGAAAAGTACATGCCCGTGCCCAGCTGCATCTCCCTCAGCCCCTCCAACGCGGTCTCCAAGTCGCCCCTAGCCACCCCCGAAGCCAGCTTAACGAACCCCCTGGCCATCATGTTACCTGAGGGGCCCGGGTCTCTTGGCTCGAGGAGCCGCCGGGCCTCCTCCTCCGCCTCGCTAGGCCCCCTGGGCGCCTTGGGGATTAACACTATGAACCTCCAGTCCTCGGGGATGTCGAGCCTTACCAGCGGCCTGGGCCCCCGGGGGTCTGGGACGCCCGCGTCCGCCGCGAAGCCGCCGCGGGCGAAGAGTAGGGTGCCAACGCCCGATACCCTGCCCCTGCCCAGGCTCCTAGCGGCCCTCAAGGGGTCGAACTCCTCCCCTTTCAGCGAAGACAATGCGGCCGCGGCCGCAAGGGCCACCTGAGTCGTCGAGCCTAGCCCCACGTGCCTCGGAGGCGCCTCCCCGAGCCTCAGGCAGGCCCCCCCGGGCGACAAATAGTCCAGGACTTTCCTCAGCAGGTCGCCGTAGCCTGGGGGGGCCTCTATAAGCTGCTCGCTGCATCTCCAAGCCTCTACAAGCACCCTGGGCTCTCTCACGTAGAAGCCGGCAGAGCCCCACAGGCCCCTCACGTGGTCTACCATGTAGAATCCCGCATGCAACCTTGATCCAGCCTCTACAAGCACCTTAGCCGCCACGCCCTGGCCTCCTCCAGGTTGGCCGGGCAGTGGAAGCCGGGCTCTTAACCTCCAGTTAAGCCCCCCGGGCATGCCTGATGTCTCGGATGCGCTCTTCCACTACGCGTAAAGGGGGGTATGACCCGGCGGCTACCGCCTGCTTTCCCTCATAAGCTTTTCGGGGGGCTAAGTCGGGTAGCGGTGAGAGGCGAGATGCGCCTGGTAACCGTTAAGATGCCGGATATGTACGTGAAGGGCATAGACGAGCTTGTCAGGGCCGGAAGGTATAGCAGCAGGAGCGAGGCGATAAGGACCGCCGTAAGGGAGCTGTTGAAGAGGGAGCTCTGGGGGACCTCGGTTCCAGCGCCCCTCCACGAGCTACCCCTCGTGAGGGTGAGGCTGGAGGGTGAGGAGAGGGTGGAGGCCTAGCCCCCCGACGAGCCTCTTATAGCCTTGGCTACGCCCCGCAGGACTTCGGCGGCCTCCTCGACCTTAAACCCCTCGACGCTCGACGCTGCAACTATCCTGAGCGCCCTTTCAGGCTTTTCTCTGAGCGCCTTCGCCGCGCTGGAGGCCAGCTTAGCTTGAACGCCCGCCGCTATCAGCAGCTGTCTAAGCTCGTCAGGGTCGCCAACGGATTTTAGAGCGTCGCCCAGCTCCTCAAGGGCGCTCTTAACCTCGTCCACCACGCCGCCGAGCTGAGACCTCAGCTTCTCCTCTACCTCGCCGAGCCCGGAGGTAAGCAAGACTACCAGGCTCCTCGCCTCGCCGGCCTTCACAGCCTTCACATAGTCCTCGTAGACCTGCGACTTAACCTCGTATATCTCCGGGTGCTCCGGGTCCGTGGGGTACCATAGGAACAGTGAGGGGTAGGAGACCATGGTCTTAGCCGCCTCCAGCGCCTTGCCCGGGTCCTCCAGGCCCTCCAGAAGCATGCCGGCCAGGCTCTCAACGCCCAGCTTCTCCGCTACGCCACCGCTCTCCCGGGGGTCTAGGATCGAGCCGTCAGGCCTCCTGGCGGCTACCAGCACCAGCCTCAGGCTGTCAGCGTCGTCGGGCGTCGGCGTTCTCCTGAGGGCTGTCGCGGGCTCCCTGTGGACCAGCATGAAGGTCAGGGTCCACCCCTTGAAGCCCTTAAGCGAGGACTCGAGGCCCAGGGGCTCCGCCACCTTCCAGGCCGCCTGGACCACGGGGTTGATCCTCTCGCCGTACACTGCCACCGTGAGCCTGCCACCCGTGAACCTCATATTATGGAGCACGTACCTCGTAGTGAACTCCCAGCCCCCCAGTATGGGGTCCCAGTACGCGTTGACCTGCCACCCGTCCAGCCTGGGAGCCGCCAGCGCGGCCTTCCCGCTAGGCAGCTCCACCCCCCTGACGCCCAGATCGTAAGCCCTGTGCAGCGGGTAGGATAGGACCTCGACCGAGCCCCCCTTCTTCCAGAGCACAGTGCCCCCCGCGTCCAGGGCTGCGGGGAAGTACCTCTTGAACGCCCACCGGGCCCACGTGTATATGCAGACCTCCCCGTCGCCGCTGGCGGAGGAGCACCTCTCCTCTATGAGCCTCCCTACAACGTCCCTATACCTGGAGAGTGCTGCCTCCAGCTTCCTAGTCGGCGAGCCCAGGAGACTGGAGAGCCTGTACACGTCGTCCTCGCCTAGGTCCTCCCCCGAAGCCCACTTCTCGTATATGCTAACGGCCTCCCAAAGATAGTTGGCCACGCGGGCCACCCAGTCTACACAGCGCGGGGGGTGGGCCCTTAACAATCCCGGCGGCCCCCCACTTAGAGGGGGCGGGGATGAAGACCACCTCGATCTCCGAGAGCCCCTTTCAAGGGGCGTGGGGAGGCGGTGGCTGCCCGACCCGCCCGTCACAGATGGGGTGCATGGTGTGGGCGAGGGGGAGCCTAGGTTCCCCTACCCGGAGTTCAGGAAAGGCCAGAAGGAGCTAGCCGATGCTGTGGCCGAGGCTGTGGCTAGGGGCGAGCTACTGGTAGTTAAGGCTCCGACTGGCTTCGGGAAGACGGCTGCAGTCATATACGGCCTCTTGAAGGCGGGGGCTGAGAGGGTTCTCTACGCTGTCAGAACCGTCAACGAGATAGACCCTGTAGTCAGGGAGCTGAAGAGGTTCGGCGCCAGGTTCACATTCCTCTTCTCAGCTAGGAGGATGTGCCCTCTCCTCTCGCAGCCCGGAGGCTCGGCGCCGGGCGTGGAGGACTTCTGGGCGGCCTGCAGGCTCGTCAGGGCTAGGGGCTCATGCAACTACTATAGCGAACTCAGGGCTCAGGGCCTGGAGCCCGTTAGAGAACTCCTGAACTCCGCGGTGACCTTCAGTGCCTACAGGCTGGCCTGGATGGTAGCATCTAACCTCAAGGCATGCCCATTCTTCGCGTTAAGAGCCCTAGTAGACGAGTCTACCTTCGTCGTAGCAACCTATCCCTACCTCTTCAGGCGCGACATATTCTACTCGCTGCTGGAGGTCCTCTCCTACGAAGACCTAGTAGTCGTTGTCGATGAGGCCCACAGCCTCGTCAACGCTCATAGCATGCTGGAGGAGAGAGTCTCCGAGAGGGAGCTTAGGCGTGCCGCTGAAGAGGTGGAAAGGTACGCCCCCGAGGCTAGGCTAGTCTCCAGGGCCCTCAGGAGCCTCGCAGAGTGGGCGTCGAGGATAAGGGTCTCGAGGCTGACGCTGCTCGACAAGGGCGAGGTCCTGTCGAGAGTCGAGGACCCTGCGCTAGTCTTCGACGCAGCCGAGGCCGTCAGGTACAGGGTCCTGGAGGAGGCGTTGACGCTGGGAAGCCCCGAAGGGCTCCGTAGGGTCAGGACCTCTATATCCAGGGTCGCCTCGTGGCTGGAGGTCCTCTCCATGGACGAGAGCAGCCTCTTCGCGGAGCCTCCCAGCGACGGGCAGGGTAGAACGTGGCTGCTAGCGACCCCCCTCGACCCGGCAGTAGTGGTCAAGGAGCCCCTGGAGAAGGCTAAGGCGGCTATACTCATGAGCGGCACCATACCGCCTGGCGACTTCGCAGGCGAGGTCCTAGGCGTTGAGAGGGAGAGAGGCTTCATAGACGTGGGAATGGCCTTCGGGGTGAGGGGCGTGGGAAGGTATTACGCTGTCGTCGTCGCCGACGTGACCACTGCATACAAGAGCAGGGGCCCCGAAATGTACAGCGCCATAGCCGAGAGGGTGGCAGTGATATCGAGAGGGATGCCCGGCGTCAAGTTAGCAGTTTACCCGAGTTACGAGGTTATGAAGGCTATCGTAGAGAGGCTCCCCCTCGACATAGAGGTGGTTGTCGAGGAGAGGGGTACGAGCATGGAGGAGGTTGAGGAGAAGGTCCTACAGCTTGAGGGCGACGTGCTGGTAAACGCCGTCGCAGGGGGTAAGCTAGTCGAGGGAGTCGAGATAGTGGACTACGAGGGTAGAAACCTTGTCGCAACTGTCATAGTAGTAGGTGTCCCCTTCCCCCAGCCCGACGACTACACCAGGAAGCACCTGGAGGTCCTAGCATCTAGGCTCGGCGAGAAGAGGGCTAAGGAGCTTGTCTACCTGGTCGGGACCATGATAAAGGTGAGGCAGGCCCTGGGAAGAGCCCTGAGAAGTCCCGACGACAGGGCCGCCTACTTCCTCCTCGACTACAGGTACCTTAGAAGGGATATCAGGCAGCTGCTAGAGGTCTCGTATCACAGGGTTGTTAGGGGCGTCTCAGAGCTTGAAGCGACAGTTAAGAGAGCCGCGAGCATGATAACAGTATAGCGTTTCACCGCATCCTGGTGATACCGTCCCTCATCACTATTCTATTAGTTATGGGGGAAGTATTCGAGTGGGGGAGCGGTGCTAGTGGCCTCCAGCGTCGCGGAGAGGGTGTACTCTGAGCTCAAGCACAGGTACCCCAGAGGTCTCGCCCCCTCCTGGAGGGGCTGCGGCAGGGTGACAGGCGCCTTCATAGCCTTCGAGGGCATAGACGGCGCAGGGCTTACAACCCACTCCACCATAGCGGCTCAGGTCCTCGACAAGCTGCTATCCGGCTCGGGCTACGGGGCCGTCTACACTAAGGAGCCCACGCTAGGCCCCATAGGAGGCCTTATAAGGAGCGTGCTTAGAGGGAAGGCGGACGGAAGCCTATCCAGGCCTGAGGTCCTAGCCCTCCTCTTCGCCGCCGACAGGCTCTACCACATGACCGGCGGGGTCGACAGGTGTGGCGGCGTAGCCCTCTGCGTCTCGAGGGGCTTCACAGTAGTCACAGACCGATACAAGTACACCAGCATCGCCTACCAGGCTGGCGCGGGCGCCAGCGAACAGTGGGTGGAGGCAGTTAACTCCTATGCTCCCCCGCCCCACATACTAGTGTACATAGACGTCGACCCCAGAGTCGCATACGAGAGGGTGACTTCGAGGGGGCCCGCCCAGCTTTACGAACGCGACGTTAAGACCCTTTCAGCCATGAGGGATAGATTCCTCAAGGTTATCGAGAGGATTAAGGAGAAGGGCGAGGTAGTGATAGGCGAGAGCCGCATAGGAGCGCCCTGGGAGGCCTTCATAGACAGCTGCCACTACCCTCCGGGTAGGTACCCGGTAGTGGTTAGGTTCGACACTACGAGGGCCAGCGTCGAGGAGGCAGCCCTCAGGATCTCTGAGTCCCTTGCCGGCCTCCTAGTGGAGCTGGGCCTCGCCGAGCCTCTCTAGGCCCGACCTGACGGGCCTGAGTGTTGCCGCCACCATGATGGCGCCTACGACGCCTATAGCCCCGCTGGGGGGAAGGCCCAGCGAGACCCCGATAGCGGCGCCCAGCGTAGACGCTGCTATAGCCGAGGAGTAGGCTAGGTTGAGGGCTTCTCTAGCGCTTGACGCGAGCCTCACCGCTACCAAGGGCGGTAGCAGGAGGAGCACGTGCTGTATCACGAAGCCGGTATACCATACCATGCCCGCGGTCGATACTACTACCACCGCGACGCCGGCCGCCTCTGCCAGCATCCTCCATTTAACCGTGGAGAGCCTGGCTGCGTCGGGGTCGACCCCGGCGTACACGTAGACCCAGTACCAGGCCCTAACCAGTGCCGCTGAGGCAAGGCCCAGGGCAGCCACCAGGGCGGCCTCCGGGAGGCTAGCTTCCAGGGCCCTCCCCGTCAGCGCCTCGACGTGGCCCTCGCCGCCGGAGATAGCTATGGCTAGGACTCCCACTGACGCGGTCAAGGCGGTGAGGACGCTGGCAACGAAGTACTCGGGGACACCCCATGCTATGAGCGCCAGGGCTAGGCCCACCGGCGTGGCGCCCAGCAGGGTCGTAGCGGCCAGCTTAGCTAAACCCGTGGCAAGCCCCGCCAGCTCCGCGGCGCCTATCGCCATGAGCGATGAGTGGGGGGCCACGGCCGCCACGTAGTAGACCCTCCGGGATGCGATGTACACGGCCGCGGACCCGTAGAGAAGGCCCAGGCCTAGGAACTCGAGGGCCCAGGCAGGGTTTAACGCCGCCAGGTAAGCCAGGCCAGCCGCCCCCAGAGCCAGCAGGAGTACCACAGCCCTCACGGCTCCCCAGCCTCACTCTACCTGCACGACCCTCCCCGACTCCACCACTATCCTGTGAGAGGGCTCGAGACCCTCCAGTTCGAGGCCGTGCACTACAACCACTACGAGCCTTTCAGAGGCCTCCCTAGACAGCACTCTAACAGCCGCCTCTACCCCCCTCTCGTCTAGAGCGTTGAAGGGCTCGTCTAGCATGACAACTGGGGTGGGAGCGAGTATAGCCCTAGCCAGGAAGACCCTCTGCCTCTCGCCCGGCGCAAGCCCCGCCATAACCCTCCTCGTGGAAGCCCTATCCAGGCCTAGCTCCTCGAGGAGCCTAACAGCCAAGCCCGCGTCCAGAGACAACCCATAAGCCCTCATAGAGTACTCTAGCAGCTCGAGCGGGGTCAAGGGGTAGTGGGTTGCCATCAAGTAGGCGTCTTGGGGCATGTACGAAGCGCAGCGCCCAGCCTTAGAGGGGCTGCCTGTCACGTCTACACCACACAGCTTTACCCTACCTCTAGAAGGCTTCACGAGGCCCAGAAGCGCCCTCAAGAACAGCGTCTTACCGCTACCATTGCCCCCAGACACCACCACAACCCCGGGCCCCCTCGCATCTACCAGCCCGGTCTCCAATGAGAACCCGTCAACATCTACCCTAAGCCCCTCGACGCGGATGGACGCTTCCATCGCAATACCCCAGTTAATAAGCTATAGATCCGGAATTAATAACCATTAATAACGTTGTTGAGCTCTATTAATAGCAACGTCGTTCAAGCGCGATGCTGCTTGAAGGCGCAGAGTCCTTAATAGCCGTTATAGGTGTATGTTCAAGGAGACGGGGGAAGCGCTGGTCTAGGATGAAGCGTGTCTAAAAATTCTTCTCGACAAAGCCTAGACCGGCTAAAAGAGGAGTTGTGGCGGAGAGGAGTAGGAAGGGCCTGGGTTATTAAGAGGTTGGAGCCGCTTTGCGGCGTCAGCTCTTGGCCTCAGCCTTCTGGGCCTCCTTTTCGAGCTCGTCTATCATTCTCCTCACGATGTATACTATCTCTGGGTTGGCGTTAATCTCTATGAGCCTGTTGTAGACCTCCCTGAGCTTCTCGAGGTTCTTCTGCCTGTATGCGCGCCTAGCCTCGTCGTAGAGCCTTATGTCCTCGCTGCTAGGGGTCATGCACATTCCTCTCAGCCCCCCTGTGCTAGTGTTCGGCCTAGCCTTTAAAGCTGATGTCACGGCTAATCGACTGGGCTCAGGGTGTCGGCCGCCCTATGAAGTCTCTCCAGCTCGACGTGCACAACCATGGCGCCCGGCCTGGCGTCAGTCTTCCCGCAGGCCTCGCGAGTGCCTGTGGCTCCTTCTTGGCTCTGCGACTCCTCCTTCAGCTTAAGCATATACTCTCTGGCCCTCCGGGCACCTATGTCTCGGGCGCCGGAGGGTATAAATAGGGGTGGAGTGCTGGGGCGAGGACCTGCTGGCGCGGCTTGAGAGCCTCATAGGCTCGCGTGACGTATACCACTGGCTTATGGGGAGGTCTGGTAGGCTGGACGTTGAGCGCGCTAGAGCCCTAGCCCTCGCCTCGCCGTCCTACAGGGTTTCCAGGGCCGGGTGCTACCTCCTCGCATGGAGGGTTTCAGCGCAGGCG
>JALUAM010000067.1 GCA_027051095.1 Acidilobaceae archaeon
CCTAATAGATGCTAGCGCTGCTTGCCCTCCAGAGGGCGGTATATGGTTAGACAGTCTGTCCATCTTCTAGGTACGTGTATATCTTTATCCCCAGCTTCTCAGCTAGTTTTCTTGCCTTGGGAGAGACAAAGCCCGCCACTATAGCTAGTTCGGGCTTTATCCCCTCAGTCTTCTCGTATAACTTGGCTATCCTAGCAAGCTCTATTACATCGCCGGCGTCAACCCTGCTCTTAACCTCCACGAGCACGTGCTTCCCATCTCTTATCACTACGTCCACCTCTACCTCGGAGGGATGCCCGTAGACGACTCCATCCTTATCGTAGGTAGTCCACCTGTAAGCTTTAGCCCCGAACACCTCCTCTACTATACCCTTAATGGCCCCTCTGAATGCTGACTCGCTTAGCACTCCGAACCTGTGTGCGACGGTGGCGAGGGTCCTCTGGAGGCCTTTTACGGCTTCTTCGAGGCTTGCAAGCCTCTTCTCAACCTCCAACAACCGCTCCTCCAGCCTTAACATTCTCTCTTCAAGCCTTTGCTGCCTCTCTTCTAGGCGCTGCTGCCGCTCTTCGAGGCGGGAGAACCTCTCCAGCAGCTCTGTGAACCCTAAAAGCCCCATCATAGCGTATCGAAACTCCTTATCCTCCTCTAAGGCTTTTAGAATCCTCTCCTTCTCCTCCCTGCTAAGAGCCACGCCAGCCACCCCCAAAGGCTACGGCCCCCAAACCCTAATACAGTATACGAAATACCGTATATGAGATACCGCTCCCTCGTAGAGCGGTCACGGTTAGCCCGTTAACAGGCCCTTCCGTGGGCTCCACGCCTACACTGCTTCTCGGCCTGGCGGGGGTTTGTGTGGTGGCTTGGAGGGGCTCTTATCTGATGAGATCTCGCACGAGCTCCTCGGCCTCCAGCTCGAGGCGGTCCATGTTGTGGTCTAGCTGCCTTCCTAGCTGGCTTAGCCCCGTGCTCCCCCACGAGCCAGGGCCGGGGGAGAGCTGGTATAGCAGCCTCTCCTCACCAGCCACGATTACCTCTGAGGGCGCCCGGCCCCTCCGTAGGTCCCCAAGAAGCCTCCGGTAGGCCTCCACCTCCGGGAACCACACCGCCTCCAGGTCCGCCGTGTCCCACCTGTAGCTCCCGTAGTGCATGGGCTTGAGGAACCTCCGGGCCGCGGCCCTGTATAGGTCCTCCCACCCGGCCCTAGAGCCTGCGTGCTCTAGGAGGTGTAGGACCTTCCTTGCCCTCAGGGGCCCCCGCCCCAGGACCTCGTGTAGCATCGCCCTGAAAGCCCCGGGCTCCGGCCTGGCTGTTAGCGCCCTCACGGCAGCCTCAACAGCAAGCTCCGCGTGGCGCCTCGACGCCCTGTCTGGGGTGTCGTCTGGGGTGTGGTATACCCGCTCATACTCCGGGCACCATAGGCTGTGTAGGCTTAGCGTGGGCACCCCCATCGAGGCGAGGCTGAAACTGTCGCACTCGGGGCACTCCCACCTCCTAACCGGGAGCTCCAGGCCCCCGACCGTTTCGAGTAGCTGCGGCGCCCCAGAGGCCCTCAGGCACCCTGTGCCAGCGGTGTCGAAGTTAGCGTAAGCAGCCACCTCCCCCAGCCTCCCCCGGGAGGCCTCAAGCCTGGCGTACCACCTACTACCCCAAGCCCAGTACCAACCAGCGAACCCCAGCGCCCCACTCTCCTCGGCACCGAAGAGTAGGAGCCTAGCGGCGACACCAGCCTCCCCTAGCCTCCGGAACGCCTCCACAGCCTGTGCAACCCCGAGTATGTTATCGATGAAGCCCCGGTACCAGTAGTCGTAGTGAGCCCCCACAGCAGCCACCCCACCACC
>JALUAM010000068.1 GCA_027051095.1 Acidilobaceae archaeon
CCACCGCCCTCCTAGGCCTCTCAGCCTCGACTATTCTACCCCTAATCCTGGCGTCGCCCCTGAGGGGGCCCAGAGACAGCATCACACTCACAGTGAACTCGCCACCCTCCCCCACCTCGACCGACTGGAAGCCGGGGAAGGACCTAGAGAACCTGCGCGGGTCCGTGAGGAAGTCGAATACCTCTTCGGGGGGCCTGGGAAGGGTGAACTCGCCGCTGTAGGCTATCTTCAACCCGCCGCACCTCAACGCTAGTGTTACGGCTAGTCTTCTTAAGCGCCTCCTAGGACCTGCGCGGCCTGCGGGGCGCTATCAAAGCGCTTGAGAACGCCCTTAGCGCGGACCGCGGGTCCTCGAGGACCCTAGCGGAGGTGAATACGTCTACCCTGTTGACTGCTATCTTCAGAGCCGCAGCCTCGGGCCTGAAGCCCTTAGAGCCCGCGTAGGGGGTAAGCCAGGCGACTAGCCCCGCCCTCCTGGACAGCTCGCTGAGAGCAGAGTCTAGCAGCTCTAGGTCGCCGAGATCCCAGCCGTCGCTGACTATCAAAACCCCCGTCCTCTCCGTGACAAGGCCGCCATGAGCTTCTAACAGCTGCCTCAGCGACTCCCCGATCCTAGTGCCACTGCCCCACACGCCCAGCTCCCTATACACGACCCTGCCTATCTCCTCAGGCCTCTCCAGCCTCTGGAGGACCTCCGTCAGTCTGACAAGCCTGACGCTGAAGGCGAATACCTCGTAGCTACCCGAGGGCAGCGACCTGAAGGCGGCCATCGCGCTCTGGAGCCAGGGCCACTCGTCCCTCATGGAGTTGCTCACATCGAACAACGCCACTATCCTTGCCCTTGATAGCTTGCGCCTCGATTTAACCAGCTCCACGGGCTCTCCGAAGTGCCTGAGAGACCTCCTCATCACGCCCCTGAAGTCTATGGGGCCCCGGGAGGACCTGCGGAGCCTCCTGCCAGGGTACAACGCGAGCAGTCGTCTGACAACCCTCAGCCCCCGGGATATCCTCCTAGCTAGCTCCCTCGTGCCCGGCTCCACCGAGAGCCTCTCCCACTCCACGTCGTAGGGGCTGTAGACGCTCAGGAACCTCTTAACGGGGTCTATGCTTCCTAGCTCGCCCTCCACGTAGACTGTGAGCCTAACAGGCTCTACCATTAATCCCGTGAGCGGCGAGCCCCCCCAGAATTTGTCGAAGAGTTCATCAAAGATTTTGTAATGCTCTCTTCTCTTCACTAAGGCTGCCCTGAGTGCCTCCCTCAGAGCTTCCAGGTCCCCCTCGCCAACCTCTAGGGCCGCGGCAGCCGCGTCTATTTCCTCCCCCGTGGACACGGGGACCCCGCGGTTCCTGAGCAGGCGCGCGAAGAGCACAACCCTCTCAACTAGGTCCAAGCTCCCCACCAAGGAGCCTGCCAGAATCGAAGGCCTCTACGTCCTCTTTAGCCTTAAACAGGCAGAACTTGGTCGCATCGAGCGCCTCTCTAGTGACATCGTCGAAGCCCATCTCCACCAAGGCGGCAGCCCAGTCTATGGTCTCCGAGACCCCCGGCTTCTTGACGACGCCCTTCTCAGCCCTAACCCTATTGACAACGTCAACCACCTTCTCAGCTAGCCTCCTAGAAATCCTTGGCACCTTAGTCCTAACAATCTCGATCTCCCTCTCTCGAGGCGGGTAGGTCACGTAGAGGTAGAGGCACCTCCTCCTGAGGCCGTCACCCAGCTCCCTCGTCCTATTGGAGGTAATGATCACTATTGGCCTCCTCCTAGCCCTAAATGTCCCCAGCTCAGGTATCGTCACCTGGAACTCGGCTAGGAACTCGAGGAGGAACGCCTCGAACTCCTCATCAGCCCTGTCTATCTCGTCTATCAGCAGCACGGGGGGCCTAGGACCTTCGTATGTTATAGCCCTGAGCAGCGGCCCCTTGACCAGGTACTTCTCAGAGTAGATCTCACGCTCTATCTCGTCGACGCTCCTACTGCCCTCCAGCATCCTGATCGCGATGATCTGCTTGGGATAGTTCCAGTCGTATAGCGCCTGCGACGCAGTTATTCCCTCATAGCACTGCAGCCTTATCAGCTCGGTCCCCAACGCCTCCGCCAGCGCCTTAGCGAGCTCTGTCTTCCCGCATCCAGGCTCCCCCTCCACTAGGAGGGGCTTCCCGAGCCTCAGGGCCAGCCAGAGCGCTCTGACCACATCCCTGCCCGGTATATAACCAACAGACCTAAGCATCCCCTCCAGTCTCTCGGGCGTTAGGCTTCTCAGGAACCTCTCCCACTCGTCCAAGGCCACACCCGCCTCTAAAGAATAGGAAGGGGTGGCAGGGGCTATCCTTAAAAAGGCTACTGGGACTTGAGCCTCTCCCTAGCCCTCCTGAGAGCCTCTATGAGCGCCCTCCTCGTGAGGACTACGCTCATCTCCCGCCTGTACTCGCTGCTAGCCCTTATGTCGCTCGGCGGGTTGAGGCCCTCCTTGGCCCTCTCAGCGGCCTTAGCTATGGCCTCCTCGCTGGCCTCCTTCCCCTCAAGCTCCTCCTCAACCCCCCTCGCTCTCACGGGCTTCTCGCCCACACCTGTGAGAGCCACCCTCACCCTCTTGAAAGAGCCCTCCGGCGATAACTCTACTAGGGCCGCTACCCCTACTATAGCGAAGTCGCCGGCCCTGAAGTAGAGCTTCTTGTAGGAGGTCCCGAAGGCCCCGCTCAGGACTGGCACCCTAACCTCTACCAGCAGCTCGTCGGGCCTAAGGTCTGTCAGGTAGGGCCCTTGTATGAAGTCGCTGACCTTAAGCACCCTCTCGCCCTTAGCACTCTTCAGTACCACGTCGGCCTCGAGCGCTGTGAGAGCGGCCGGGTAGTCTGCTGCCGGGTCGGCGTGGGCCAGGCTCCCCCCTATCGTGCCCATATTCCTTACCTGGAGGTCCCCTATGTGGCTCGCGGTCTCGCTGAGCAGGGGGTTCTTCTCCTTCAGCAGCTGCGACTCCTCTATCTCATTGTGGGTCGTCATAGCCCCGATCCTTATGACGCCGCCCTCCTCCCTGATGTAGGAGAGCCCCGGGATCTTGCCTATGTATATCACGTACTTGGGCTTGACTAGCCTGAGCCTCATGAGCGGTATGAGGCTGTGGCCCCCTGCTAGGACCTTAGCCTCCTCGCCGTACTTGGCCAGAAGCTCTAGGGCTTCGTCGAGGCTCTTGGGCACGAAGACCTTGAATGAAGCGGGGTACACGCTCTTCCACCCCCTACTCGCCGCCCGCCTTCAGCTTCTCGAGGAGGCCCGCCTCCTTCAGGGCCTTCCATATCCTGTACGGCGTTAGCGGCATGTCTATGTGCTCTATGCCTAGGTGGGCAAGGGCGTCGAGCACGGCGTTGACGACCGCAGGCGTGGCTGCTATCGTTCCCGTCTCGCCTATGCCCTTAGCGCCCAGCGGGTTGTGGGGCGCCGGGGTCTCCTCGAAGTAGGACTCTATATTGGGGACGTCGAGAGCCGTGGGTATCATGTAGTCGTTGAAGCCGGCGGTCAGCAGGTTGCCGTTCTCGTCGTAGACCGCGTACTCGTAGAGCGCCTGGGCTATGCCCTGGACCACGCCTCCATGCACCTGGCCCTCGGCTAGCAGCGGATTTATTATCACGCCTGCGTCGTCCACAGCCACGTACCTTAATATCTTGACCTTGAACGTCTCAGGGTCTACCTCTACTACTGCTATGTGGGTGCCGTACGGGAACGTGAAGTTCTCTGGGTCGTAGAACGCTATGGCCTCTAACCCGGGCTCTACGTCTGGGGGCAGCTTGTCGGCGGTGTAGGCGGCAAGCGCCACGTCCTGGAACGTCACGCTCTTCTCGGGGTGGCCCTTAACGTAGAACTTGCCCTCGGAGAACTCTATGTCCTCCTCCCTGGCCTCGAGGAGCGCAGCTGCTATCTTCCTAGCCTTCTCCTTGATCTTAGCCACGGCCCTGTACACGGCGGCGCCGCCTACCGGGGTAGTCCTGCTCCCGTAGGTTCCCATGCCGAATGGTGTCTGGGCGGTATCGCCGTGGACTATCTCAACGTCCTCGATAGGTATGCCCAGCTCCTCCGCCACTATCTGGGCGAACGAAGTCTCCTCTCCCTGGCCGTGCGGATGGGAGCCTGTGTAGACGCTGACCTTACCCGTGGGGTGAACCCTGACTAGCACGCTCTCCCAGAGGCCTAGCCCGAAGCCCGTGGCCCTGGCTATCCTGGAGGGGGCTAGGCCGCACATCTCTATGTAGCTCGAGATGCCTATGCCTATCAGCCTGCCCTTCCTCCTCTCCTCGCTCTGCACCTCCCTCCACTTATAGTACTCCGCTATCTTCAACGCCTTCTCGAACACCTCAAGGTACCTGCCGCTATCATACGTCAGCCCGGTGACTGCCGTGTAAGGCGCCTTCTCTATCAGGTTCACTCTCCTCACGTCGGCCGGGTCCATGCCGAGCCTCCTAGCCACTATGTCCATCATTCTCTCTAGTATGTAGGTGGCCTCGGGCCTCCCGGCGCCCCTGTAGGCGTCGACCGGTGTGGTGTTAGTGAGCACGCCCTTGACCTCCACGTCGACAGATTTAATCTTGTAGGGGCCGGAGAGCATGAGGCCGAAGAGTATTGTGGGCACGCCGGGCGCAGCGGTGCTTATATAGGCGCCCAGGTTTGCTAGCGTCCTGACCCTCACGCCTAGGACCTCGCCGTTCTTCTTTGCAGCCACCTCCACGTAGTCTACGTGGTCCCTGCCGTGTATGGTGCCGAGGAAGTTCTCCCTCCTGGTCTCGACCCACTTCACCGGCCTCCCGAGGTCCATGGCCAGCCTGGCTACTATCACCTCGCCTGGGTACACCGGGATCTTGCTGCCGAACCCGCCGCCCACGTCAGGAGCAATCACCCTCAGCTTGTGCTCAGGTATCCCTAGGACGCTAGCCATTATCAGCCTGTGCACGTGGGGGTTCTGCGAAGTGACCCAGACGGTGAGCTCCCCCGTGGCTGGGTTGTAAGAGGCTACTGCTGCCCTAGTCTCCATGGCCGAGGGTATGAGCCTCTGGTTTATGAACCTCTTCTTGACTATAATGTCCGCCTCCTTCGCCACCTCGTCGAAGTCCCGGCCTCCCCTGAAAGTCCACTTGAAGGCGATGTTGCCCGGCGCCTCGTCGTGTAGCTGCGGCGCCCCGGGCTTGACCGCCTCCTCGACATCTACTACGACAGGCAAGGGCTCGTACTCGACCTCGATAGCCTCCAGTGCGTCGTAGGCTGTGTAGGGGTCCTCCGCGACAACGACAGCAACTATGTCGCCGGTGAACCTGACCTTGTCGTACGCAACCACGGGCCACTTGACAGGTTTCAAGTCGGCGTTGGTGAGAGCCCAAGCCGTGGTGAGGGGCGCGACCTTGTCCTTGAAGTACTCCCCCGTGAAGACGCCTATAACGCCTGGAATCTTCTCCGCCTTAGACGTGTCTATGGACTTTATCCTGGCGTGAGCGTAGGGCGGGCGGAGGAATGCCGCGTATACCATGCCAGGCAGGTGTATGTCGTCTACGTACAGGCCCTTGCCCGTTATCAGCCTCGGGTCCTCCTTCCTCTTAATACGCTTCCCTATATACCTCCTCTCACGCGCCACCCTTAACCCACCTCCCCACAGCCCTCATCTTCTCCGCGGCTGCTAGCGCAGACCTGACTATGTTAACGTAACCGGTACACCTGCACAGGTTGCCCTCTATAGCCCTCCTGACCTCCTCCTCGGTGGGCTCAGGGTTCCTGTTCAGGAAGTCGTAGAGAGTCATTATCATGCCGGGGGTGCAGAAGCCGCACTGGAGCCCATGGTTCTCCCAGAACGCCTCCTGTATCGGGTGTAGCTTCCCGTTCTGGGCTAGACCTTCTATAGTGAGGATCTCGGCCCCGTCAGCCATGAAGGCGAAGACCGTGCATGACTTGACAGCCTTTCCATTCATTATCACCGTGCACGCGCCGCAGTTACTAGTATCGCAGCCCACGTGGGTGCCCGTAAGGCCGAGCACGTCCCTGAGGAAGTGGACGAGCAGCATCCTAGCCGGAACCTTGGCCTTCACGGGCTTCCCATTAACCTTCATAGAAACCTCTACTACCTCCAGCCCCTCACCCTCCAAAGGACCCTGCACCTCTGGTTAATCCCACCTTAGCCACACTTTAAGCGTTGAACTTGCCAGGATAACATACCTCCTGCTATAGTGCCCAGAGGCGGCTTCTACATCTTAGCGGCGGACAGGCAAACTAATATTATATCTGGGGGTTAGAGATTTGGATAACGACTATGTGGTGGACGAGCTGCTTGCCCATCTAGCCTCCGCCCTCAAGCGCCTATCCCTTATAGACGCGGCGCTTAGGATCGCTGTGACTACTGCGTTCGCCACAGGCTCTACGATAGCCTGGGCTGCATCGCTTCTGCTACTCATAGCCTGGGCCGCCGCCCTCTACGACATATTAACCCTCGCTGAGGACCTAGCCCGGCATGAGGGCTCACTCTCAGCGCTAGTCTACGGCTCTGCAGGGCTCCTAGCATTCGTCCCCGCAGCTTTCATAGCCGTAGCCTCAGCGCCATTGATGGGCCTCCTGCCGATGGCCCTAGCCTCAACGCTCTACACTGCAGGCACTATACTCTTCGCGACTGGGGTGAACAGGGCCTCCACCATAGCCGGGGCATATGCCACCTTGGAGTCAATGCTAATAGCCGCCTCCATAATTATTCCAATACTTTTCCCTCTGGGCTGCTACCTAGCAGGCCGCAAAATAGCGGCTAACCTCTAATAAGAAGCTCCACAGCGCGCAAAAGTATCTATTTTAATACTGTTATAATATAATAAATATTTAGCTGGTGGGTCAGCTATGAGTGCTAGGATGGGCAGGGGCAGAATCAAGGACCTGCTCCGTGAGATGGAGGAAAAGACGCTTGACGCTCTGGCAGAGGTCATAGCAGAAGACCTTGAGAAAATCGATCTTAAATTATTTGCTAGGTTTCTTCTGGAATGCTGCAGCGTGGACTGCATAGCAGCCGCTATAGCCCGCGCCGAGGAGCAGTCAAACTCATCAAATAGAGGCTCCTGAAAGCGAGGCGCTAGAAAACATAACCCTTCATGCGGAATGCAGCGTCCCTCAGCATGTCCGAGGCCCTGGATATTGCGTGGGCGGCGAGGCTGAGGTCGAGTACAAGGCTCCTAACCCTGGCCTCCGGCTGGCTGCCAGGTGCCACAGCGCTACTCCTCCCCGAGTATCCTGCCCAGGCCGTGTATGCTCCTGCCGTATATGAGCGAGGCTAGCACGGCTATGGCTAGCCCCTGAGCCCTGCCGTCCTGGTCTACTGCGAGTTTGCAGGGGCCGGACCTGGCCGGGAGGCCTTGCTCCGTCTCGACCTCCTTAATCAGTAGCCTAGCTAGGTCCCTGACTACATCCTCCGCCTCCTTGGGCAGGTACGGTATGTCGGGTGTGTTGTCCCTTATGATGCCGTACCTGGGCTCTGCCTCGGATATCCCGGCGTAGTCCGGCTCAAGCGTGAATGCCATACCGGCGGTCACCGCCTTGAAGGTGATGGGGCTCCTCGCGAATACGTGGACGAAGCCCCTCACAATCCATATCGCCACGTCCTCGTCGCTCCACAGTGACTTACCGGTCCACTCCCTCACGGGCTCACCGTAGGCGCCGACTATGAACCCCTTAGTGTGGAGCCCGTCGTGGCACATGCAGGCGAAGATTATCTCAGTGTCCCCGGGCACCTCGACGAACGCCCTCCTGCCCGTCTCGTCTACAGCACTCACCCACATGTTCATAAGCTCGTTGGCCAGCTCCTCGGTTATGCCTCCCTGCTCTATGTGTGCCCTCCTTATCCTGTCTATCCCCCCGCCGCCCTTCACCGCACTATGCGCGCCCCACTCATCAGTGCCAACGTACTCGTCTACCTCGGGGTATATGGGGGCCGTCTTCACCCTCCCGTCGAGGGGCCTGGGCCTGGCCGCCGAGTCGAGCCTAAGCCCCGCCACCGACAGCAGCGCGCCGAGGGCGTCGCCGTCGCCGTTCACGCTCCTCCCCACTGGCAGCAGGTTCTGAGCCTCGTACATGGTGGGCGAGGTGTACAGCATCCTCTCGGGGAAGACGTGCACTACGGAGGGCCCGGGGAGCCCGGAGGATATCATGCCTATGCCGTCGGAGCCTACCCTCACAGCGAGGAGCCTTATGTAGGGCTCCCCGTCGGCGTTCTCCTGCGTGTATAGGAAGCCCTCAACGCGGCCGCCGTTCCCCGAGGCGAGAGAGTATACCGTGTCCACAGCCTCCCTAGCGTTCCTAGTGTCCACGACCGCCTTGGCGAGGTCCACCAACGCCTTCTCGTCCCAGTCAAGCCTGGAGACGCGCCACCCCTTAACCGCCATGCAGGCCCCCAACACAAATATTAATAATATTAAAACATTATGATTTAGCTTTGCCTAGAAGCGGGCTACAGGGCCCTCCTGCAAGGCCTAGCATTATTCTCGCAACTGCGAACTATCTAAAAGTTAAACGTGGGCTTTGGAAACTCTGGCGGCAGACACTTTCCCGAGGAGATCCACTGCCTCATCTATTTCTTTACGGCTGGCGAGCCTTCCAGAGGATCTTTGTAGCTTCCAACACATAATATAGTATAGTAGAGTCGCCCTACAAGCCCCGCCGAGCTTTGACGCCCACTTAGTAGAGTGTTTAAAGCCGTTACAAGAGATTAATGGAGAGAAGACGTTGAATGGCGCCGCGGGCGGGATTTGAACCCGCGCGGGGTTCCCCCCACCGGCTTAGCAGGCCGGCGCCCTGGCCAGGCTAGGCGACCGCGGCTCCCGCTCTCACTAAAGATCCAGAGGCGCTTTAAAGGTTCGCGGGGGCGCCGGGACCCCGCGGAGGCCCGGAGAGCCGGCAACCGCCGGGAGGGGCTCCCCCCGGCCCCTTAACCCGCTGCCCCGCGAACGCTCCGCGGCCGGGGTCGGCTGCTCCCTTCCGGGCCTCGCCGAGTGGCCCCGGTTAGGGCGGCTTCGCCC
>JALUAM010000069.1 GCA_027051095.1 Acidilobaceae archaeon
GAATAACCCCGGGGGAGGCGCCACTGTGGGGCGCCGCGGAGCCTACCCTGAGTATATGAAAGGCGTGTCAAGGCCCGCGGGAGTCCTCAGCCTGCACGCCCTCTCAGCGTCGACTTTCGCGGCGAACTCGGCCCCCTCGATCCTAACCTTCACCAGGGCGGTGCCCAGCTCGCCCGCTTCAACGGTATACTGCAGCTCGGGGTCCCTTAGCAGGAGGGGCTCTGCGGCCTCGTCGGCGCAGTAGTAGATCCCCAGGGGCGCGATAGCCCCTAGGCCCCCCTCCAGAATCTTTAGGGAGGCCTCCGGGCTAACCGCCACCATGGCTAGCGGCAGCTTAGCCTCCTCGCCGCCGCACTCTACGACCAGCAGCCCCTCCACTAGCACTATGAGTGCGTCGAGGCCCAGGGCGGCTGGAGCGTTTAGCAGCGTGCCCCGCTCGGGGGCTCTGAGCTCTAAGGGGACTTCTGCTACAGGCACGCTTATCACGCCGATCCTAAGGGGGGCCTCGATAAACAGCACTGCACCGTCGACGTGGGCCCTCAGGAAGCCCTCACCCCCCACCTCTGCCACTAAGAAAACCCTCTCTTCCACGCTAACGCCCGACACTTCGACGCCCAGAACACTGCAAGCCCCGCCTTCCACTCCCAGCGCCGAGAAGCTCAGCTCGAAGTATCTCTGGAACTCTGCCAGCGCCGCCGGGGCCAGCGGCGCGCGTAGCAGCCTCGACGCGGTGTATATGACCAGGCTGTCGCCGCTAGAGTCGAAGGCTATTATCAGCGAGGCGGAGGAGGCTGCACCATAGACGGGGGACGCGAAGCCTTCTTCGCCGGCCGGCATTGACGCCCTTACCCACACCTCCCCGGCGGACCTCCCCGCGACATAAATCCCCGGCATCGACTCGGTGAGCGGTGAGGGTCTCATAGAGAGGTATGTAACTACCAAGGCCGCGAACATAGAGTACGCCAGGATCACTGCCAGCGCCGCTAGGGCTCTAGACGCCTGCCCCAAGCCTGAAGCCCAAGAGCCGCCCAGGGAGACCGAGGAGGGAAAAGGCTAGCCCCGCAGGCCGCTCCTGCCGCCGAGCAGCCTGAGCGACACGGCGATCCCAGCCATGAAGGCAAGCGCTACCAGCAAAGCCGCGGTCAGGAGGGGGCTCTGGAGAAGCCCCATCACGCCGCGCCCGCCAGCGTCCTGCCCCTCCCCAGAGTCTACAGGCTCTGCGGGGCCTAGCTCGACGAGGTACACTCCTGCAAGCCAGCCGCCGCCCGCTGCAACCGCCAAGCCCAGATAACCCTCCGAGTAGTCTGCCAGCACGGGGCCGCCGCCCCAGCTCCTATACACGCTGCCTACCGCCACCGGGTCGAGCGGTGTGCAGCCGCCGCCCAGGGGTATAGCGTAGAGGACTAGCCCCGGCTCCGGGGACTCCCCCCCGCCGGCTACGGCGACGACCAGGCCTTGAGGGCCGAGGTCCACAGAGGCGACGATGCCCCCGATTGCTTTGAGAGTCCAGCCTTCCCCGCCGGGCCCCCCTACAGCTACGTTGCCGCCTAGAGCCGCAACCAGGCACCTCCCGCCGGCGGCTGCTAGGGAGCCCGCAGGCGGGGCCTCTCCTTCAGCCTCCACCGAGCCCAGCTCAGAGCCTTCAGCCAGGCTGAAGCAGGCGACGCCGACCACGTTCTCCGATGCCTCGTAGATGCCGCACGCGGCATCGCCTAGGACCTCGACCTGGAGGAACGAGCCCTCGCGGTCGAGCGTAACGCTCCAGAGGGGGGTGCCGAAGAGCGTGTAGAGAGCCATGAAAGGCTTCCAGCCCTCAGGGTATACGTAGGCGGAGCCCGCCACTAGCAGGCCCCCCTGCGTGAGGACTGCATCATAGGCTAGATAGCCCTCGCCAAGCTCCACGGACGAGACCTCCTCTACCAGGCCCCCGCCCACCCTAAAGACCGCGACCACCTCGCTCAGACCAGCCCTACCCCTCACGTAAACGTCGAGATAGTCCCCCGCAGGCCGCAAAGACAGGGGCTCCACCAGGTCGAGCTCGCCGCCCGCTGATGCAACCTCTATAAGTCCCCGAGGCGCGCCGTCAGGCCCCACCTCCTGCAGGTACACAGACCCCCTGAACGATACTAGGAGCCTCATAGAACCGTCGGCTCCCACCGATATATCCACTATTACGGCCGCGGGGTCGAGCCTCGACTCCCACAGCTTCTCAAGCGTGAGCGTGGCGCCCCCGGCTTGGGCGGCCAGCGCTGCAGGGAGAGCAAAAAAGGCGAGGTAAGCGATTAGCGCTGAGAGAACCCACGGCCTCCCCCGCATTAGAAGTACTCCTCCTCCTTAAGCAGCCTCTCAGCTATGACCTCCCTTACCCTATATATAAGCACTATCAGCGCCGAGAGGCTGACAACCCCCAGGAATATCGGCCCGTACCTGAACGCCAGGGTCCTTATCGTCGGGTCCATTTGGACCTCCGCGAGCGTCACCTGCGGAAGAACGACGGGCACCTGGGCTTCACGGTATCCCGGGTGGGACACCAATATCACGTAGGTACCGTATGGCAGCTGGATCACCAGCCTCCCCGCCTCGTCCGTGGAGCCAGTAGCCACCACCCCCCTTTCGCTCTCTATGACCCTCACAAGCGCCTCGGGGATCGGCGAGCCCCTGTCATCCACAACTTGCACGGTCAACGCGTATAGTCTTGGCTGGAGCCTAATCACCACGGTCTCGTCCGAGTCAACCTCAAACGACACCGGCTCTCCGACCTGGTAGTAGTCCTCCCTGACCGGCTGCAGCGTCGCTGTGTACGTGCCCGGGGGCAGCGCTATAGTCGCCGCCCCTGCCTCTATAACTACCTCCCTGGGATACGCAATTGCGTCCGAGCCCTCCCTCTCGAGCCTCAGCGTATACGGGAATACTATGTCCTTCCCGGTCCTCGAGTCAACGAGCCTTATCTCGACCGTGAAGAGCCTATACTCGACTGTTATGACAGAGGGCTCCACGACTCCGGGATCCCTTACCGCCACCTCGACCGTAGTAGGCCTGAACACTGTTTCCTCCTGCAACGGTGTTATGGTGACCGCGTACCTGCCGGCCCTCACCTCCTCAACCCTGATCAGAGGTCCTCTCCCCTCGACCTCCACGGTCTTGCCCAAGTCCAGGTTGGTCATTGCGACTCTTAGAGGCTCCTCTACGGGCCTGCCGTCGGGGTCTATGAGCCTCAGCTCTACGGTGTACAATATGGGGTCCAGCGATACCTTGACGTTTAGCGGCGAGCCCGGCAGCGCTATAAGGTCGATCACAGATTCGTAGTAGCCGTCAGCCGATACTATGAGGCTCACGAGGCCCGGGGGTATCGAGAGCCTGGCTATACCCTGGGCGGCCAGCTCCTCGACGGTCCACGACCCGAAGGGGCCGCTATAGGATACAGTGATTACAGAGCCGGCCACCCTGCCTCCCAGCTCGCCGTCTACAACCTCCACGGCCACATCCACCATGGGGGGCTCAAACTCTATGACTAGCTCCGAGGTCGCGCCCGTTACCTCGACGGAGAGGCTAACTTGCACGTTTATGCCTAGCGCCGGGTTCAGATAATACACGGTGTATAACCCGGGCCTGAGGGTCGCTATCGCGGTGCCCCTAGATATTTCGAACGACAACCTCCTCTCCTTCAAGGGAAGGTCTATAGACTCCATTACCACGAATCCTTCAAGCACCGGAGCACTTTCTCCTGTAGGCGTGGAAGCTAAGAGGGTTACAGACACCTGAACCTTAACCGGGGCCAACTCTATCACTATGGCCTCGTCTCCGGGGGTCACGGTAACAGTTATCGCTTCCGCTAGGTACCCCTCAGCGTCCACTATCACCTCGTATACGCCAGCCGGCACGACCGCCTCTATAAGGCCGGGGTATGATATACTCGCGCCTACAGGCCTGCCATTATAGCTCTGTATTATTATGGAGACTCCGGAGACTGTCGAAAAGCCTTCCTGCAGCTCGGGGTCTACCACCATTAAGTCAGCTCTTACGACTATAGGCTCCGCCACGACGGTTAGCCCTGTAACGCCTTCACGTACCAGCAAGTTAAGCTCGACGGGCTGGGAGAACTCGTGTACGACGCTAACCTTGTACCTGCCAGCTCTAAGCTCGACTATGGCAACGCCCTGCGGCCCGGTTTCAGCCTCAACAGCTGAGACACCTAGCGCTTCCAGGAGCGGGTCGTCAGGCTCTACCACTATTCTCGCGGCTTCCAGTGGTATCGAGGGGAGGCGCACCCTCTGGTCTCCCACTACCATGCTGGACTCGTCTAAGAACACTGTGACGGGTAATCTCACGATTACCGGCTCTAGGAGCAGTACTATCTCCTGCCTCTCGGTTAGGACCTCGACCGCTAGCGATTGAGGCCTATAATACTCGGGGATCCTTGCCTCTATAAGATAAGCCCCGAGGGGTAGCTCGAGCGCTAGCTCCCCCTGGCTTGCTATAAAGGTCTTGCTGAATCTTTCGGTTCCTAGCCACGTGATCCTGAGCTGGGCGCCGGGGATCTTAACAAACATTTCACTATCTATGACTGAGATCGACACCACGCCGTAGACAGGCCTAACCTTTATGTTGACGACCTGCTCCTCGCCTGCTACCGCTATCACAGATTCGGCCGGCTCTATCACGTCGCCTTCAACGCTAATCTCGTAGACTCCGGGTCTAAGCTTCAGGAAGAGCCTGCCATCTGGCCCCGTCACAGCCGACACAGGCTCCACTGGGAGCGCCGGTTCAAGCAGCTCGATGCTAACTAAAGCCCCGGGCACCCTGCCAATAGCTATTCCAGTCTTGTCGTCGTCGTAGACAACGTTCACCACGACGTTAGTATATACGGGTTCCAGCTCTATCTGCAGGCTTAGGTCCTCGGAGGCCTCCACGAGCTGCGATGCCGGCTGGTAGAAGCCGCTG
Organism: Acidilobaceae archaeon; assembly: GCA_027051095.1. GTDB lineage: Archaea > Thermoproteota > Thermoprotei_A > Sulfolobales > Acidilobaceae > Aeropyrum. Next base: position 4,942 of record JALUAM010000069.1, read on the forward strand.
GTAGAAACTATTTCTATGAGGTAGACGCCTTTTGGCACGGACAGCCTGAGGCCGGGCCCCTCTACCTCGACAGAGACGCTAGAACTAGTCTTGACGTAGCTAAGCGTGACTTCGAAGGAACCGACAGCGTCTACCCCAAACTCTCCGTCCACAAGCCGAATTCCAAGCTCCACTAGCTCGGGCCTGACGACAAGGCTTATACTAGTCTGCTCGTATATGAAGAACGGCCCGAACTCGAAGAAGCCTAGTATCCTGTCTTCAACCCTGATTACATACAGGCCTGTCCTGAGCCCCGAGAACAGCGCGGAGCCGTTCAAATCGGTTATTGACACCCTCACTACTCCCTCCAGAGGGGGTTCAACCAGCTCTACAACCACTAGAGCCTCCTGGAGAGGCCCCCTTGCCAGCCCGACATCGTCTTCGACGACCACGTTAACCAGCACGTCGTTTTGCATGGGCGCTAGCGGAACCTCTACGGCTAGGACCTCCCTGGACCCGTCTATAGACACTAGCGTGCTAGCTTCATAGTAGCCTCTAGCCTTCACAGAGACCACGTATTCTCCCATCGGCAGTAGTATAGAAGCGGTCTCGCCGCCGACGCTTACCCCCTCTACTCTAGCCTCGCCACCTCTTAGCTCCACGGATATCTCGTCTATTTCAACCCTGTATCTAACCCCGGCTTCAGCGGCATCCGAATCGACGGCTACAATATCGACTCTGAAGACCCTGGGGTGCACCTCGATCATAACCTCGCCCGCGGCATATTCGTCTACGGTTACCGCCGCGCGCTGGATAAACGGGGCTTCAGCTACAACTTCGTACCTAACCCCCTCCCATAATATCAGCGACACCCTGCCGTCCTGCCCGGTCACGCTACTAACCTGCCTAGGCTGGGGCTCGTACCCTAAGCCTTCATCGTAGCCGGCTGGCACTGCCGTAACGGTAACCCCCTCCTTGGGGCCCTGGAAGAGCTTATACGCTATCTCCAGCTCCGGGCTTGGGGCCTCGCGGGCCGCAACCACGGTAAACCGGACTTCCCTTAGACCCACTGAGAGAGATTTCACGGCGAACGGCGGCTCTACTACGAGCAACGTGGTTATTGTTCCGGAGGCCGGCCCTTCAGTCACTTCCACCTCCAGGGTGTACTCGCCTCTGGGCACGTAGACTAGAGCGCTGCCGGCCTCAAACACGTCTACCGCCAGCACAGACCCGTCGCCGCCCAGAATCCTCGCCTCCGAGCCCGGCGGAACCTCCAGCGCCTCCCTAGACCCGTCCGGCCTCGCTAGCTCCAGCGACAACTGCACGTAGACCGGTATCAGCTCGCGCTCGCGCCCCAGCATCATGACATAGAATTCTCTAGACGAGCCTTCCGGCATAGCCTCTGATATCACCAGCCTGTCACCGGCCACGCTTATCGACGGGTTCTGGAGGCCCGTTCTAACCCCGGCGAGTTCTGGGAGCCCCCTCCACAGCGGCTCCCACGCCTCTAAATCGACCAGCTGCATGACCCCCTCCGCGCTAGCCGCTATCAGCTGCGAGCCCTCCTCTAGGAGAGCTATGCTCGTGACCGGCGCAGTATCTATGACCAACGACCTCGTCTTAGTATAGCTGCTGCCGCCCCTCTCGACCATCAGTATCTTGCCGTCGCCGAGTCCTAACACTATGAACGAGCCGTCGGGGCTGAACGAGACCTCCGTTATATCGGCTCTCACATACTCTACCCCCGACGACTCTAAGACCGGGTGAAGGGAGTCCGTGAGCCTTGAGAGCAGGAAGGACACTCCACCCACATCGCCTAGGACCGCCTGGTATTCAATAAATAGCCATTTATCGCCGCCCGTAAACTCTACTATGAACCCCTCGCTCTCGACATTTATCGGCGTTGAGCCGCCGGGCAGGGGCACGAAAACCATGTCAACATTTTCCTCGTAGGAGAACCTCTCCACACCCGCCGGGAGGTCGAGCCTTATGAATGCCTGGACCGGCGCTGGGCTTTCACCCGAGGACACTACCGGCTTGAAGCCTGTAGCCTCCAAGCACCTGGATAGGTTCCACTCTCCTGGAAGCGGGTCTACGGGCTCCAGCACCACTATATTCAGGTCTCTTTCCTCGCCGGGGCTCAGCTTAAGACTTAAAGACGTGGAGAAGCAGTCGAACCCAGCAGGCCTCCCACTCTCCCTATCTATCACTTCTATGGTATAATACAATCTGAGGGTGACCGTCGCCGCGGGCAGCACCAGTGAGAGACGCTCGCTCTCCAGCTCGTAAAGCCCGAACTCGTTTGCCGCTAGGACCTCCTCAGGGGCCTCCTCGCCCGGCGCCGCCGGCAGAACTATGTTAGAGCCCTCGGGCGGGTGGACTGACACGAAGAGCTTAGTGACAGTAATGGCTTCCTCCTCCTCCACGCTCGAGGGAATAGCGGGGACTAGGGCTCCAGTCCTCGACCTATAGAAGACGAGCGCCTCTACACTACCCGTTAACCCCTTGAATAAGCCTCTCACGGCGTCTGCAGAGAACGCTGTACCTTCGCCTACTTCAAACAGCGTTGAAGTCGCTGCTAGTATCACATTCCCGAGTATATACCTGCCCGAACCCTCATTATCAATATAGTCTATGAGTTTCACTATGCTCGGAGTGTAGTAGTGGACGGCTGCTATGGACGTAGCAGAGGGGCCGAGCTCCACCCAGCTCTCACTGCCCAAAGCATATATATACGCGAAGCCCTCCTCGTCGACTGCAACTATTACGGGCGTCTCGCCTACCAGGGTCAAATACAGGTCTATCACGGGGGATCTAGAAGCTGTGTAGAATACTGCTCTAACCGAGCCGGACTCCACGTCTACGAGTGCTATCTCGCCGGCGTCGGTCGCCACAGCTACCCAGCGCGGGTCGCTAGACTCAGCTGCCATGATTAATGGGAGGCCCTCAAGGCTCTGCCTCCACTCGAATCTCAGCGAGTCCAAGTCTATACCCGCAATATAACCTAGATCGGGGACGCCTGTTCCCAGGAAGGCCCCCGCCACTACGACCAAGCTCCTAGACTCTGATACTACCGCCTGAGAGATCGTGTAAGCTTCTGGTAGGCCTACAGAGAAGAGCCCATAAACTCTTGTGGGGCTCGTGCTAAGCTTAGGCTCCACCGGCTGGGCTAGAGCTACGGGCCATGTCAAGGCCTGCATTATTATTAAAAGTAGGATCGCCGCTGTCACCGCCCATCTATTCGCTACCATAGACCTGAACCTCCCAGTGGATTAGGGCTCTATAAGCCACCTTTTTAACCCATACCTTGAAAAAAAGCCTCTCTTAACGCTCACAGTCTTATATAACTCTTCTAAAGATTATTGCAACGGCCAAGGCAACCAGTAAGCCTGATAGAAGGCCTCCAGCCACGCCAGCCACAAGACTCCTAGCCCTCAAATCTTCAAGGCCGAGCAGAGCCTCCCTAAGAGCGTCTAACTCCCTTTTAATCTCGTCTAAGTCCTCAGACTCCGCCCTCTCAGCCCGGCTTAGGTCCTCAAAGCCCGCGTTCAACGCGTTTAACCCCGCTGCCACGTCGTCCCTGAAACGGCTCAATTCCACTCTGAGTTCTCCCACGTTTGTCGATATAATTGCTATCCCTTCCTCGACGCCCTCTACAATACCGATTAAGTCGTTAAGCCCGGTTTTGATAAGGACTACATCGTTGCCAAGGTTTATCACGTCTACCCCCAGCTTCTCTATACCCACCCTAATGGTACCTACATCGCTCTTGACGACAGCTATATCATTATCTATTCTCACTATCTCAGCGCCGAGCTTAGCCAGGTTAACTGAAAGGTCTCCCAAGCCTGTCTCTATACGGGCAACTCCATCCCTGACCTCTACGACCACGCCTCTAATCTCCCCGGCAACAGTATTTATAGATAATAAATTCTCTTCTATTGAATTAATAGATTCTATTATCGAGTATATTTGCATGGACACCTCACCTATGCTAGTCTTTATGCTTACTACCTCGCCGTTAACCGCTTCTATAGCCGAGCCCACCTCGTCTATCGATGCTTTTATCTCACCCAGACCCGTCTCTATCACAATAATCTTATCGTTAACCTCCCTGAGCAAGCCTATAATCCTTGACACGCCATCGTCGATTACTACTATCCTCTGACTCAGCTCATCTATTTTAGCCTCGACACTATCCAGCGAGGAGGCCAACTCCTGGAGCGCCTCAGCAGCGCTCAAGTCGTGAGCTTCTAAACTATCAAGTATTTCCTGTTTACCCTCCTCCAGGTCGACGATAAGAGCTTCTAGTAGAACCCTAACCTTATTTATCTCCTCTAGCATAACTTCCAAGTCTACCCCCGCAGGGCTCGCTACGATTAGCGGTTCTAACTCCACGGACCCTCTAACCCGTAGTAGGCTTAAATCGAGGCCTGCAGCTTCAACACGTAGAATGTAGATGCCCTCCTGGGAGGGAGCCCTAATCGAGAACAGGTAGACTCCTTTATCGACTCGGACAGCGGCCGTAGAGGACTCTTCCACAAGGCCATCCTCCGAGATAGATAAGATGGTGACTCTCACAGGCCCCGCATCAACAAGCCTGGAGCCGTACTTAGCGGCTATGAAGCCCTCCACCACGTCAGACGGGGCTACCACCAAGGGAGCCTTAACCTCTAGATCCGGCTCAACGCTCCTATAGACAATTATCGAGGCCTCCTCGGTTATCAGGTTGAGCGCTACCTCAGTCACATAGAAAATACGTATGTAAAGCGTGTAAGTGCCCGGCGGTATATGAGGAGGGACGAAGAACTTCACCGTGAGAGGACCAGTTCCTCCCCCAACGTACTCTCCCACCTCCAACGATTCAAGATATATTTCAACCCTGTTTATTGGGAATGAAAGGTTTATCCTGACCTCACCCACGCCTCCCGCCTCTACCTCACTTGTTAGCAAAGTAGCTGCCTGGGCCTCTCCCGGCACCGCGCTAGCCTGAGTAGCTAATATGGCAATTAGCATTACCCCAATGGCGCCGCGAGAGAATGCATGAGTATACAACATCGCGCCAACCTATTATAATGCGGTTGCTTGCACGGATACGCTTAAAGCTTTAGGGAAAACACAGCTAATGACTACGCTTGTGAAACCAACCAATATTATTATTTAAATTATATTATAAACAGTTTAGCGGTGCCCGGACTTGGCTGGGAATAGCTGCCCAGGCGAAGAGCTAACTATAAAGAAGTTCCAGGAAGCTATGAAAGCCGCTTACTACAAAAGGGACAGTGAAAGAGGGCTTATGGCCACTTTTGCTTGGCTAGTGGAGGAAGTGGGTGAGCTAGCAGAGGCTTTGCTAAAAGGCGATAAGCTCTCCATTAAAGAGGAGATCGCCGACGTAATAGCCTGGACTTTTAGCATAGCTAACCTTGTCGGGGTTGACGTTGAAGATGCCCTTAAAATGAAATATAAAAATGATATAGAAAAGGTTACTATGCTAAATGATTCTACGGGAGAAAGCTAGCCTGTCTCGCCGGGTATGCTGGCCTTGAACGCGCTTATTATATCATGTAGGGCTTCAGGGTTCTCTTCGACTATAGTACCCGTTACTAATATGTCGGCTCCAGCCTCGGCTAGAGCTGACGCTGCCTCGGGAGTCCTAATCCCTCCCCCGACTGCAATAAGAGCTTCACAGTCAAACCCCGCCTTCGCTAAAAGCCTCTTAGAGAGGGCCACAGCCTCGGGCGGTATGGGCCTGGGGGCTCCGCTCCCAGCTTCTAGGTAGATTATCTTCGAGCCTAGCATCGCTCCAGCAAGTGCATGAGCTGCTATCAACTCTGGCTTCTCGTAGGGTATAATCCTTGCTCGGGCTATAAATCCGGCAGCGCCCCCATAACCTATTATTATATAAGATGTTGGTATTGGCTCTATCCCTAGCTTGAGGACTAGCATTGCTCCCTGCACTGGGGCGACGCTCGTATAATAGGGGTCATCGCTGTTGAGGAGATGCATGAATAGAACAGCGTCAGCGCTTCTGGCGGCGTTCGTTAAAGCGCCAGGAAATAATATGACGGGCAACCCGCTCTTCTTGGCCTCCCTAGCCACAGCCTCTGTCTCAGCCTCAAGCACTCCCAGGCTACCGCCTACAAGGATGGCATCGCTTCCCGCCTGCGCCGCAGTTCTAGCTATCTCACCCGCCTCCTTAGGGCTCACCTTGTCCGGATCTATAAGGGCGAAGTGCAGCCTACCCTTAGCCCTCCTCTCCAGCAGGTAGTTCAGAATCCTCCGCCTCAACGCCTCCACCCTCGCTCTCCGCCGCACCAATCTCCTCTAGACACTTAGATATGTCGCCTGAATACACCATGTCCGCAACCCTATTATACACATCTATCTTCTCCATGACCTCCGGGACCTCCATAACACACCTCAGCTTGCAAGAGCCGCAGATAACCTCGGCGATCTTGACCCCCACTTTCTCCTTGTCCTCAGGCTTCCTCAGAGTCACCTGCAGCGACAGAGCGCCGCAGCGCGGGCACACAAAGAACCTCTTATAAATCGGGGGTATGGTCCGCTGCACCTTCCTAATCTTCTTCCTCCTTCTACCCAACCCAGATCATTCCCCCAGGCAACGATGCAGAGCCGCTCTCACCTAGATTACCTCCCTTTTAATTCGGAAAATTAGTGGTGATAAGCGTATTGGGCGTGCCAGAATTCAGGATAAGAGACCCGGGGCTAGCGGGCAAGGGGAGAGTATCCATAGAATGGGCTGAGATGCACATGCCCGTCCTGTTGGAGCTCAGGAGGATATACTCCGCAGCGAAGCCGCTCAAGGGCTTGAAGATTAGTGCATGCCTCCACGTGACTAAGGAAACTGCCGTCCTAGTAGAGACCTTGAAGGAGTGGGGGGCCGAGGTATACCTAGCCCCTAGCAACCCCCTTTCAACTCAGGACGAGGTCGCAGCCGCCCTAGTCGAGAGCGGGATCCACGTCTATGCTTGGAGAGGCATGACGGGAGACGAATATTGGTGGGCCATAAAGACTGTGGCCTCTATAGAGCCGGACATAATTATAGACGATGGCGGCGACTTGCACGCAACAATGCATAAGCATTATGTGGAGGCTGCTAAGAAGCTTAAGGGGGGTACCGAGGAGACTACAACCGGCGTTATAAGACTCCGGGCCTTAGAAAGGCAGGGCAAGCTTCTCTACCCCGTCTTCGCCGTGAACAACGCTCTCACCAAGTTCCTATTCGATAACAGGTATGGCACAGGCCAGAGCACTGTGGACGGCGTGTTAAGGGCGACTAACATACTACTGGCCGGTAAGACCGTTGTCGTGGCCGGCTACGGCTGGGTGGGTAGAGGCATCGCTATGAGGATGAGAGGTATGGGTGCAAGGGTTATAGTCACAGAGGTAGACCCGATCAGGGCACTCGAAGCCGTAATGGACGGCTTTACCGTGATGAAGATGGACGAGGCGGCAAAAATAGGCGACATCTTCATAACCGCAACTGGCAACATAAACGTGATAACCAGGAAACACTTCGAAGTCATGAAGAACGGCGCCATACTAGCTAATGCGGGCCACTTCAACGTGGAAATCAACGTGAAAGAGCTAGAAGAAATGGCGGTAAGAAAGAGGAACGTGAGGCCGAATGTAACGGAGTATACCATGCCCGACGGGAGGAAACTCTACCTACTCGCCGAGGGCAGGCTAGTCAACCTAGTAGCAGCCGAGGGCCATCCAAGCGAGGTCATGGATATGAGCTTCTCTAATCAGGCTCTCGCGGTCCTGAGACTAGCAAAGGAGGGCGAAAAGCTGCCTCCCAAGGTCTACGGGGTGCCTAGGGAGCAGGACGAGCTAGTTGCAAGGCTTAAACTAAAAAGCATGGGCATAGAGATTGACGAGCTAACTGATGAGCAGAGAGAGTACCTAAGCAGATGGGAGTAAATGTAAATAGACAAAGCCCTCCGAACCTTAAAGCCGGCCCACGTAATGGATGATGCACACCATCAGGTTAAAGCCTATATACCCCGGAGCGTCTAGGAGAGTTTACGGCTGGAGGGGCCCGTAGCTCAGCCAGGTAGAGCGCCCGGCTCATATCCGGGTAAACCCGGTGGGACACCGGGTGGTCGGGGGTTCAAATCCCCCCGGGCCCACCACTTTTTAAATTAATAACACAGCTTTGCTGGTCCTCACACTATCATTTACCTAGCAGTGCTCATCTGCGCGTCTAAACTTGAGGGCTTTAAAGGAGGAGCAAGCCCGGGCAACTATCACGTTAATAATTACAGTTGTTCAATTATAATATAACTGGGGGCGATGAGGAAGGTGGAGCGACGCTGAGAGGTGAAGAGCGACACTCCACCGAGCCTCCCATAGCTAGCTTCTCTCTTCGACCGCCTCGGCCTCCCTGATCTTCTCCTCCATGGTCCTAGAGTGCCTCGCCATCTCCCTTATTATCGTCATCTTAGTAACTATGCCTACGAGTCTGCCTTCATCGTCTACCACCGGCACGCCGTTCACGCCTTCCTTCTTCATTGCTTCCACCACCCTCGTTATGTCATCGTCAACTCTGACAGCCTCTTTAACCTCTACCATTAAATCTTGCGCAAGGAATGGAGCTACCACTACGAATCTACCCCTACGGGCTCCACCCTTGACAAGCTTCCTAACCCAGATTAGCCTCCTACTCTTTCTAGCCACTCTAGCGTCCTCGTAGGCTACGAATGGTATTTTATTAGCAGATACTACTCCCAGCACCCTAGAGCCGTCGTAAACTGCTATCGCGTCTAGGGCTAGCAGCTTCATCTTGTTAATCACGTGAGCCATGGAGTGGTGAGGGTGTACATAGGATAGGCGGCCCTCTACCATCACGTCGCCAGCCTTGATACGGCCTGCATTAACCCTGGCAAATGCGTCGACTAGGTCGTCCTTTGTTATGAAGCCTACTATTGACCCCTTCTCGTCCTCAACTATGGCGACCTCAGCGTCATTGCTAATCAACTGGTAGGCTACCTCCTCTAGAGGAGCTGATGCCTTGACTCTCGGTATAGACCGCGACATGACGAAGTCTATGAAGAATCTTTCATGGACACGCCTCCTCCATAAAGGCCCCTTAAGGCTTATAGCCTTTAGCATAGTCCATGCACTCACATAGCCGACGATCCTGCCAGCCTCATCCACTACAAATAAGATATCGGTCTTGCGCCTGAGCAGCTCTTTCCTAGCATGCTCGACCGTATCATTTATAGTTATAGCTGGTAGCTCCTCCCGGGCTATGTCGCCTGCCGTTAGCTTGGGAGCTGCATACTCGACCTTAGGCTTAACTTGAACCTCCCTTATTAGCGCGACCTCTCCATAATACGATACTTTTTCTTCCTCGGCCACCTCAAGCGGCTTTGGCGCAGGCTTTACTTTTACCCTGCCAGGCTTCCTACCCTCTATAAAGCTTCTCACAACATCTACATCCTTAACGACCCCTATTACTCTGCCTTGGTCGTCGACTACCGGCACCAGCCTGATTCCGGTCTTGACCATTATACGTGCAACATCCTCTATGCGAGTATCAGGCCTTGCCACTAGCACGCCTCTAGTCATAATTCTCTTAGCCTTGGCAGGCGTGGGATGCCTACCCGCTATTATCTCCCTGTGGAAGAGCCACCGACCCTTTCTCACTAGGTCATGAGGGGTTATTATGCCTATGGGGATTCTTTCTTCTTTGCTTCTCACTACTATGACCGCAGGGTATCCCCTGTAAACGAGCTTGCTCCACACCTTAGTAACTCTCTCATCGCCCTCTACTATCATATCATCTACATCATCTGTGGTCATGACCTCTGAGACGGTCTCAGCCCTCGGTTTAACCCCCATGGACATAAACGTTTCAATGATGTCTATCAGCGATATGACTCCTTGGAGTCTCCCTTCATCGTCGACAACCGGTGCCGCAGAGACGCCAAACTCGCTCATATACTTGTAAGCATCTTCTATGCTATCATTGACGTTTATCAGCGGGAACTCTCTCATAACGTCCTTTACTCTAAGCTTGCTCCGATGACTTGTCGGCAATATAGCCTCAACTCGTGTGATAAAGCCTAGAACCTTCATAGTTCTCTCGTCTTTGACGATCGGCACTACCTTCACATCCTCATTCTTCCTGAACACCTCTTTAATCGAAGTAAGCGGTGTCTCGGGTAGAACGTAGACCTTTGCTTTCTTAACCACCTCCCATACCTTCAATATTAAACCACCCGGGCCTCACCCAAGCGCTTCAGCCATCCCCCTCCTTAGACTCACTCAGAAGTTAATATAATCTTGGTGTCATACCGGGTCTACGCATCACCCCAAGACTACCCCTTTCCCTGTGGAAGCGTTGTCTAACGCCACAGCCGCGTTAATCCTTAAAAACCGTGAAAAGGGGTCTACAATAGTAAGCGGGGCTAGGGGTACAGCGAGAGCCTAGAGAAAGACGCCCCGCTAGAGCCGTGGCGCAGGACCCCGCGCTGAGAGAGGTGTTGAAGACGTGGCAGGCGCCCTAAGAGTTAACGGTAAGATGTTGTGCCCTAGATGCAAGATACCCATGTATTATACCAGTGAAACCGTGAGAGATAGCAGGGGGGTTTATATAACACGGTATTACCTATGCCCTGCATGTAGAGCTAAGCTCGTGGATGAGAGAATAACAATTACTAAGTCCGGCGATAGTGTTAAGGCCGTATTCAGCGTTGACGGCAGGACCGTTATAGCTTTCAGGGTAGAAAGGCCTAAGAAGAGGCGTTAGACCCGCCAACGACATTAAGGGAGACAATTTAATTAAATTTTTGCTTTGAAGGCGGCCGGATTAAGCCTCCTAACAGCTACACGCCTCCACCGACACTGCTATTATTTGCGGCGCCGAGCAACGATGATGAGAGGGGAGAAGGCTGGGTTGGCCTTGGCGGTCTTTAGGGTTCTAAAAGAGTTCTCGGATAGCTACAGACGCCTTGTAAAAATTTACCCGGACACGCCGAGTATAGCGAGGAGGATGTTCGTAACTAATAGCATGGACGGGCTCCTAGCAGCTATAGGAGTGAACGTCGGCGGCTTCGACGTGAACGTCGACCCCAGACTCCTAGCTTTAAGCATAATTGGGGGAGCCCTCTCGATGGGGATACTCAGCGCTGTTGTTGGGGTCTACCTCAGCGAGAGGGCTGAGAGGCTAAACGAGGTTAAGAGGCTGGAAAGAAGACTTGGTAAAAGCCTTAGAGGCTCTCTTTATTGGAGGGCTGCAAGGCTGGTACCACTCTACATAGCCGCGTGGAGTGGTACAGGTGTACTCATATTTCCGTCGCTCTCCGCTGCTCCATACCTGTTAGCCGCTTATGGGGCGCTACCCATGATGGCCGCTTTCATGGCCTCCCTCGGCATAGCGCTAGCCTCTATGGCCCTTCTAGGCTATTATCTAGGCGTGATTAGTGGGGAGGATAAGATAATGTCTGCCCTTAGAGGCTTAGGCCTAGGCCTGGGGGGTGTTGCTGTGGTCTACGTCTTTAAGAGCCTCTTCCAGCTTTCTCCGCTAGCTTAAATGGCAGCAGGCTGAACACCTTGACTAGGAAGCCTAGCTCTTCCACGGATATGTGTTCGTCTGGTGCGTGAGCCAAGTGGTAGCTTGGCCCGTATGCGAGGGCCTTAGAACCCCTAGTGGTGTAATACCACATGTCTAGGCCTCCGGGGCATACGACGGGGTCTCCGACGGCCCTGTCCGACTCCCTGGCTGCTTCTTTGAGCGCCTCTAGCAGCGGGCCAGGCTCATTTATAGCCGGCTCGGCCGCTATATCTATAGAGGCTTCGGCTTCGACGCCAGCCTTTATAGAAGCCCACCTTATCGCAGATTTTATCTCGTTCCACGCCTCGCTAACCCTCTCCTCAGGTATGAGCCTCCTGTCAATCGTGAACTCGAACTCGCCGGGGACCTGGTTAGTCTTACCCCCTCCTGGGACCCCGGCAACTCCGCCTATCATTGCAGTCGGCATCTTAGCGTCCTCGGGCTCTATCTCGTACCTGCTGATCCTCTGGGAGTACATGGATGCCAGGAGCGAGTGCAGCTCCAACGCTAGCCTTGAGGCTGCAAGGAAGGCGTTAACGCCTAGCCATGGAGTGCTGGCGTGAGCGGTCCTCCCCTTCACTTTAACCTTAACCCATAGAATCCCCCTGTGACCGTGCCAGGGCCTGTCCAGCCCGCTGGGCTCGGGCAGTAGCACGTACTCCGGCACTCTGCCACTGCGCTCTAGATACTCCACCAGGTACCCCGTGCCGCAGTGCCCTCCTATCTCCTCGTCAGGCACGAAGGCCGCCTCAACCCTGACCCCCGCCTCCCTAAGCTTGCTGGATACCGTGCTGAGAGCTCCTATCACCGCGGCAATACCGCCCTTCATATCAACCGCGCCTCTACCATAAATCTTCCCTTCCCTCTCAACGGGCTTGAAGGGCTCTGTAACCGTCCACCCAGGCCCTCCAGGCACTACATCGTAGTGCCCGTTAAAGTGGAGAGTGGGCCCTTGAAGGTCCTCGCCTAGTACGCCGTACACTATAAATCTCGGGTTCTCCGAGGCTAGGGGGCACCGTTCACTCTGATAATCGCTGGGCACCTTGATGACCTCAACCTTCATGCCGATAGACTCGAGTTCGCGGGCTAGGACCTCCGACGCCTCGTCGTAGAAGTCGCCCTGAGGCGACACTGTAGGTATACTTATAAGTTTCTTTAGTACGCTCTTTGCCCTTTCAAGCCCATCTTCAAAGCCCAAGCCATACACCTCCACAGTACCGCGCTTAATCGTAGAGTAGCCTCTGTTTAAAACTGCTCGTCATACCCGTTTAATTGCTGTCCTTTTACCCCGCTAGGAAGCCCGGGGCATAGCCTTGAGCTGCACCAGCGTTCACATAGTAGGCTCGGGCTCCGCTAGCCACCCTCAGAGGAACCAATCCAGCGTCATAATAGACTCGAGCGACTACATGATTCTAATTGATGTGGGCTGTAGAACCCCCCAGCTGATGGAACCCGTAACCGGTAGACAGTTCCCCGACCTGATACTCTTAACCCATAAACACTACGACCATCTTTGCGGCCTTCCAATGCTGGCATTCCTAGCTACGTTCAAAGGTGCTAGAAGCGTGTGGGTGGCCGGCGAGCCCGACGCTATATCGCTTGCTAAGGAACTAGTATCACTAGCTTTCAAGTCCGCCGCTTCACAGCGCTCAATTAAACTAGAAATGACAGAGCTAAAGCCGGGTTCAACCCTCACTGTAGGCCCCTTCAAGGTAATAGCATTCGAGGCGAGGCATACGGTGCCAGCGCTGAGCTACCAGGTAGAGGCTCCTAGCGCGACGATAGTGATCAGCGGCGACACCCAGCCCACGGAAGCCTATAGAGATGCCGCTGAAGGGTCGGATGTAGCAGTTCATGAGGCCACGCTACCCTCAGGCATGGAGGATAAGGCTAGAGCCACAGGCCACTCGACGGTCGGCCAGGCGGTAGAGCAGGTATCCGGCGCCAAGATAGGAGTACTCTACCATTTAACGCCAGAGAGCGAGGCGGAAGCCCTAAGAGCCGTGACGGCCGGAGCCAGAATAATAGTGCCTAGCGAGCCCCTCACGATAAAAATCTGCTGAGAAAAAGCTGCAGAAAGGCCCCCGGGGGCTTGAAATGCCCCCCGGGGGCGCTTTCCTATTCCAGCGTCCTGTCAGCCTCCCCCTTCTCTATTCTAGCGGGCCTTAGCGCTTCAACTATTACTTCGAACGCCCTTAAGGGGTCAGTGTGGCTTCCACAACTGTATACATCGACCGTGGCGAACTTAAACTCGGGCCACGTGTGAATCGTGATGTGGCTTTCAAGAATTATGGCTACAACGCTTACACCCTCACCTATCTTCCACGACTTCACATCTAGAACCTTCATATTGCCCTCGCGAGCAGCCTTTAATACCAGCTCCTCGAGCCCCTTAGCATCTTTCAAAAGCATCTCATTACCGCAGTCATAGAGATTACCATAAACATGGCGCCCGTAGACCCTAACCGCACCCTTAACTCCTCCCCCAGTCTTAACCATCTGAGCCAATATAATACCCCCTCCCCCCTACCCCCCGGGGGGTAGGGGGGAGGGGGTATTTAAGCTTGAGGGGCCAGGCCTCAGGGTGGGTATAGTTAAATCCATTAAGACTCTCTCTGGGGGGCCGACTCTCTTTCCTCCACGCGCTTGAGCGCCTCGACTATTAGAATTAATGTTCTAGTCATTACTTCTACCTCCTTAGTGTGGAATTTCCTGGCCTGGTCATAGTCGAAGTCCACGGGCTTTGAAGCCGGTGTCAGCGGCCTTAACGCCACTATCAGCGATAGGGCCCTTATGCGGCTGTAATAATATTGCAATGCGTAGAGCGGCGCTGTCACGGAGTCTGCTAGCCTTATACCTCTCATCCCCAGATAGGGCTCTACCTCGCTATAGCTCCACGGAAACCGCGGGCTTCTCAGGGTTACCGTGACCCCCTTGGCTATGTCGAGCCTCTTGACTAGACCGGGTGCCTCGCCCTCCTCAAGCTCTATCGCCTCTACCTCGCCTCCCGCCAGGCTGAGGAATTGCTTGAGTAGGGCTTCTGAGGGGGTTAAGGGGAGCCCCGGCGGGGCTATTTTATCCGTGACTCCGTCCAGGGGTACTGCGGCTACTGCGACGAAGACAATGTCCTCCTCCCTAACATGCCTTTCCCCTGGAAGTTTGCCCAGCCTGAAACCTCTGGTGAGTGCCACAATGTTTCTCACCCCCATCATGTAAAGCTCGCTCACAGCTTCGACTACGGCTTCAGGGTAGGGCGGTATAGTGCCCACTATTATGGGTAAGTCGAGGTATCTGCCCGCGGTGAAGGAGAAGCCAGGCAGCCCCGCATACCTGCCGCCAGCTATCGGCTCTATAGCCCCCGCGACCCTATCGTAGACGTCGACGTCATCCACTAATATGGCCGACTGAGCTATTAGCCCGTAGCTCTTAATGCCAGTTGCCCTTCCATAACTAATGCCTCTATGCATAGGGCTACAGCCCTTGCCCCTCCACCCGTTAGCGCCCCTTTTAGTTTAAAAGGGTTACCCGTACACCTCTCTAACCCACTCCACGATCTCCTCCCAAGTCATGAATCCCTGCCTTACATCCACTATCTTGCCCCCCTTATAGGCCACGAAGGCAGGGGTTCCAACCACGCCGGCCTTATTGACTTCTAGGAGCGCAGCTTTTCTTTCATCCTCACCCAGTAAGGGGCCTGCTATAACAGCGTAGAACGGCACGTCCACCTCCTCAGAGGCCTTTAACATATGGCTCCAGTCTATCTGGCAGTAGGGGCAGGCCTTGCTTATGACTAGATAAACTGCATCGCCCTGGAGGCCCTCCCTGAACTTTTCCACAGTTATATATCTCAGTTCGCCGTCCACTATCACGGCTAGGCCCTCGTTAACGTATCTCAAGTCGCTCGAGAGCCCCGTGCCGGTGCATAGCCACTCAGCTGTAACCTCTGCCCGGCCCGTAGAGTCCACTTCCACGGCCTCATGATAGTATCTAACCCTTGCATCGGGCCCGACGACGAATACTTCAAACGACTCAACTATCCCGCTCGAAGCCTGGTACCTAGCCCTAACTTTTACAACGTAGTCCGTCACCTCTATGGCCCCCTCATAAGTTAATACATTGCCTCCAGCGTCGACCAGTTCTAGCTCCATGCATATGCCGGCGTCGACGCCCGGCACGTAGACCGGTACGGGAATCTCAGGGAGCCCTATCATCTCGAGTGGAAGTGCTAGCTGCGTAAACACGATAACCCCTTGCCCGGCCTCTACAGGCCCCTCGACTACTTCCACGTCGACATCTATCTCAGGCCACTTAAACCCCTTCACTGTGACCTCATAGACACCCTCTTCCCTTCTCTCCTCGCCTTGTATAACAGCCTCGCTCTCAAACCTGATAGTGACCTTGCTGCCCTCCGCCAGGCTTAGCGTGAAAGACGCTGAAGGGAAATAACCGTCTATAGGTTTAAGCTCGCCTCTAACCTGCTCTCCAGCCGGCGGCTGAACCGAGACAAACACGACTACGGTCGAGACTATTATAATCCCTCCCAGCACAAGCGCTATTAACAGTTTAGCGTTTACCAAGCCTTAGCACCTAACCTTAATAGCTAAGTGTAGAGAAATGAAGTTTATCTTCAAAGCGCTACAGGCGGGACCCCACTCTAACACAGCAATTCCTCGATAGAGCTATTGATGGCGCCAGCCACTTAACCCTCGGAGCCCTATGAAGAGCGTGGTCCCGGCCCGTGTTTCACGCGGCCCGACAGCCCCGAGGCGGGGCGGGATGAGGCCGCGTGACGGCTACGGGCACCCCAATCTGCTAGGAATCGAACTATAACATTTTAACGAGAAATGGTGGCTCGAGCTGTAAGTAGAGAATACCATGTGTAATCATTCCTTCAGGGCTTAGAGCTTTCCTTTCCTCATTCACACATTACAGTCTAAACCACATTAATATTCGTAAGCGTCAAGAAGCTGCACGAGATTTGGTGCGGGGGGTGGGATTTGAACCCACGCAGGCCTACGCCAACGGGTCTTGAGCCCGCCCCCTTTGGCCAGGCTCGGGCACCCCCGCGCCGCGTTAGAAGTATATGCGGCTGCGGGCTATGAAGGTTCGCGGCTTTCTCTCAAAGCTTCTCTATAGGCCTCTAGAAGGCTGCCCTTGCACTTGCAGACGTTTTGCTCTCTGAGCGCCTTACAGGGGGGCGGTTTGTATCTTCCTAGCTCGCCCGAGAGTAGTATGTCAGCTATCGTCTTGGCCGCGGCTTCTCCCGCGGGATTCTCTAGCAGCTTCTCCAGGTCCTCCCTCCCAGCCGCTACGTTGGTAAGGAATGCTATCAGAGCGTAGGCACCTATGTCCTCTAGGTCCTCTGCAGCCCTGCTAGACAGCTCCTTAATGCATGACGGCAGTGCTTCCCTCCTGAAGGGGAGCAGGCCCCTGGCTACCCTCTTTACCTCGCCCACCACCCCGTCTATTTCAGGACTTTCAACCTCTATTTGGCGCGCCTCCTCTATCCTAGCCGATATGAGGCTTCTCGCGGCGGCCGCTCCCAGCGTTCTCAGCCTCTCAACGTTAAGGTAGACATAGCCTCCTTCAAGGAACTGTGACGCCAGACTGAGCCCCGGCATCCTTTCTACGTGCCGCGCAGCTATCCTCAAGAACTCGTCTACCCTCACCCTCCAGGAGAGAAGCACGTATTCTATACCCCTCCTGCCGGGCCTCCACGGCAGTCTCCTAGAGGCCCTCTCGATCCTAGCCCCAGCCCTAGCTATGATTTCCTCCACGATTTCCGGGTTCTCCTTAGCATCTACTATGCGCTTCCAGGCAGCGGAAGCCTCCGCCTCCAGCAGCCTAGACTCCGCCTGGGGCCCGGCCCGAGAGGCTATCACACAGGCCGCTATAAACGCTGAGAGGGCTTCCTCGGCAGTCCTATACTCCAGCTCCTCGAGCCTCCCCTCCAGGGCAGCCATTACTCTTTCGTAGCCACTCGCCACTACCGACTTATCACTGAGGAGGAGCCTCAGCGGCGCCCCGCCGAGACCCCCAGCTACTATAGAGGCCGCCCTCTCAACGGGCTCTACGAAAGGGGTACTTCCTGTAGTCCATGGAGCCCTAACCCGATAGGATTTGACTTGCGAGCCTAGAGACTATTAACGGGGCCGCCGACCGCCGCTGGCGGCCTCGGGGCGCCAAGCCCCGGGGAAACTCCGCCCTCCCCGCGGCATCCAGGCCCCGCAAGGGGCGCGGGTGACACCCGCGGCAACGGCACAGAAACGACACGGCCCCCGGGCATGTCGATGATGCGGCTAGGCTCCCCGGGCAACCGGGGGGCAGCAAACCGCGGATGAAACCCGGGGGATGCGTTGAAACGGCCGACCCTGGAGGAGCAAGGCCCGGGGGAGATGAGGGCCGCGCGACAACCCCCGGGGGCGGCCGCTGAGTCGAATGCCGCCGAAGTACAAAAGGCGGGTTATAGCGGCGGTCGGCGGCCCTCAACAACGTCGCACAGTAAAAGGGATAAGGTCTTAGAGGGGACAGTAGGCTATGCTCTGGGGGAGTAAAGAGGGTTGAGCGCCCCGCTTAGAAAGGTCGTCCTCGACGTGTTGAAGCCAATCAAAGGCCCCTCAATTATAGACGTTAGCAGGGAGCTAGCCGGCCTGCCGGGGGTCGAGGGCGTCAATATAACGGTCAAGGAGATAGACGTCGAGACCGTAACCCTGACCATAACCATAGAGGGGGCCGACATAGACTTCGACGCTGTGGAGAAGAAGCTCGAGGAGCTTGGATGCATAATACATAGCATCGACCAGGCCGTCGCGGGTAAGAAGATAGTAGAGGAAGAAGACATAGAACAGGGCGAATAAGGGAGTCAACGCCGCTATTACTCCTCTAAGGGTATTTCCCTTGCCGAGCCCTCCGAGGGAACCCAGGCCCTGACCTCATCCTTGCACGCTATGATCCAGACGTAGGGCCAAGCCTTCATGCCCTCTAGGTCCTTGGGGCTCGGCGATGCAGGACATGACGTGTGGGTATGGAATACACCTACTATCTCCAAGCCATACTTCTCCGCTGTCTTAGAAGCCTGCACCACCTGCCACGGGTCAGCCTCAAACTTCACAGGTGAACCTTTAAGATTCTCTACCTCGTATAAAGAGTAGACTCTGGCCTCCGAGCCCTCTATTACACCCAGCATTATAGCTACCCTCTCGACCTCAGACGCTACAGCATACATCTTTAATACCGTGGCTAGGGGGCCCACTCTAACTCTGTCCAGCTTGCTAGCCTTCAAGACTAACCAGCCTCGCCCTAAGAGTTCTAGTGTCCAGTAGAGCTATACTCGGCTTCGCCAGCTGGCCGCTAAGGTCTCCCGGGTTGAGGACTAAGACGCCTCTTAAATACCTCAATTCGCCGGAATGGGTATGACCATACATTATCACGTGCCATTTACGCGAGCGCGCGAGAGCGTCTACTAGCTCTACCGTGGTCTCGGAGTCTCCGAAGCCGTGGAGGGCCATGATACGCCTCCCCCCAAGCTCAATTATTAACGGTTGATCGCTCACCCTGCCCTCAACAGAAGAGGCGACCTTAGCGAGGCCCAACTTCTCCCCGTCGTTGTTACCATAGACTAAGTAAAATTTCTTAGGCTTCACGAGATCGAGGAAGTCTCTTAGAGTGAAAGGCGCCACGACGTCTCCCAGGTGTATCAAAACTTCGACCCCAGCCTTCCTTAGGACCTTAGCGGCCTTAGCTACATTAGCTCTATTATCGTGGCTATCGCTCACGACGCCTACTAGCATCCAACGCCACCAATTATATCCCATAGCCTCCCAGCGATATTTTAAAGTGGGGGCTAAGCCTTGAGTAGTAGAGAGCCCGGCGAGCACCGCGTCAACGCTAGCGGCGGCCGTTACTGCATAGAAGACGTGTCGTTCATACTTGTAGAATATGACCGCGAGGGCGACTCCCTTCACATAATATTCTCTAAGGAAGCCCCGGATGAGAGCGTGCTCGCAAGCGACGACATCATAGTTAACCTGAAGGAGGGCAAACTAGTCAGCATAGTGGTAGAGAACGCGTCGAAGAAGCTCGGCATAGGTGGTAGCTTTGAAGCAGTATAATAACACGGCCATTCTTTTATCATTGCTATTTCTACAGCTGACAGCGCTGCCCGCGTTTCACGCGGTCGCCGCGGAAAGCCGCGGGGCTATAGAATTGAACTTAGACCTCAGCTTGGAAGACCTAATAGAGTCTATTCTGCCCCTAGATTCCGAGTTTCTAAACTTTAATATAATAGATGTATATGTGAGTAGGGCTGACGGCATTCTACTAGTTGAAGCCCAGATCGAGGCCTCTGCGCCCTCCCGGGACCTCCCCGAACTGCTTATTATCGGTGTTGAGGCCTACCTCACGTCTAGAAACGGAGCTTTACAGCTAGACTCGGCATCGTCGTTCAGAGCCGTTCTGTCCGGGGCGGCCGGCGGCTTAGACGGTCGGGTTAGCGTGTATGGCTCGTTGGAGCTCACCCTACGCTACGACGGTTATTGTAGCGCGGAGACAGCGGGGTCCGCATATATATACTCTCAGGAATTCGGCGAGATTCCATCACTAATCTATTTCAATTTAAATTGTGGAGAGGGCGGGTTAGCTGTTTTTGAAGGCTTCATAGACCCGTCGCCGGGAGATGATGTAACTGACATAGTCGCGTCTTCGCTCATCTATGCAGCGCTTGCTAGCGTTGCGGAGTCGTATAGCTCCGTCATCGTTGAGCTTGTAGAGGAGCCTAACCCCATGGTTATAGTCGAGGGTGAAGTAAGCCCTGAGGGCCTAATAGGGGCCTTAATTCTAGCCGCGGCCCTCGGCCTAGAGGGCGACTTTACACTCTCGCTCGAAGTAGACGGGCTTGAGGGGTTGCTTAGAGCCTCACTTGCAGCAGGGTTAACTGCCTACCCAGATCTAGCCTCGATAGGCGAGGTCCTAGCGAGCAAAGGAAGTATCATTGTTGGGCTAGAGGCCGACCCGTTGCTGGCCGCTCTGCTGGCTTACGCTGCATGCACCTTCAATATCAGCTACCTGAATGTAAGCGGTGAGGAAGCCAGGCTCTACGGCGACAATTGCATGGTTGCGGTGGAGAGCGGTTCTACGAGAATAGAGATTAGCGGGGGGGTAGCTGAGGTTTTAGCGGGCGGCGGACCCGTAGCTGTAGCCCCCGTCGCCTCGTTTATACTAGACGAGATCCGGGTGGACGGGGAGGTTATTCTATTGGAGGGCACCTGGGCTCCCGGCTTCCGCCTCATAGTAGGCAACGTGGCTTCTATAGTGCTCGAAGGAGGCTTAGTAGAGGAAGAAGTCTACGCGAGGCTAGCGGGGCCTGAGGACCTACCCGCAGGGGGTGTGGGCTTAGTAGTAGAGGGCCCCAGCACAGCTCCTATAAGGATAGGCTTACCCTATAACCCCGAAGCCTCCTACACGCTACTATCCGACAATGGAATCGTATATTTGGAGCCCGTGAGCGTTGAAGCCGGAATAGCCTATGTAGACTACGTCGGCCCCGGCGTCTATGCAGCCCTATCGGAGGCCTCGGCCGGCGATGTAGAACAGGTAACCGTGACTGTAACAGTCACCGTGACGACAACCATAATAGACGCTACAACCGAGACGGTCACGGTGACTGTTACAGGTGGGGTTGAGGGAGACGCTGTAGAGGATGAAGACACTGAGGGTGCGGCTGCCCCGCTCCCCGCGCCTCTACCAGGGGTTCCCGTTCAGGCCCCTGCCGGCGCCTCTCGCGGGGGGGATGATATAAGCTTGCTAATGCTGAGCCTAGCCGCCCTAGCCTTAGCCCTACCCCTTGCAACCTATCTACTAGCGGGTGCGGCTAGGAGATGGTGAGGAGTAGAAGGCTTCAGGCAGTATTCTTCGACGTAGACGGCGTTCTCGTAGACGTTAAGAGCAGCTGGGAGTACCTCCACAGCTACTTCGGTGTTGCTGAGAAGGCTAGGCTCGTGAGAGAGAAGTTTGAGAGAGGAGAAATAGATTACGTGAAGTGGATGGAGATGGATACGTCCTTGTGGATAGAGGCTGCCGGCGGGAGGCTCCATAGGAAAGTTCTGGTAGAGGCCCTCTCGAGGGTAAACATAGTGCCTGAGGCTAGGAAGCTGTTTAGGGAGCTACGCAGGAGGAGGCTCATAATCGTGCTGGTTAGCAGCGGGCTAGACCTTCTCGTGAGGAGGGTTGCAAGCGAGCTAGGCGCGGACGCCTGGCTAGCCAACAAACTCGAGTTTGATAAGCACGGGTTCCTCAGGCCTGGCGGCGTGCCGCTGGTAGGCGCAGACAAGTCTAAGGCGGTTTCAAGGATTGCAGCCGAGTTGAGCATAGACCTCTCAAGGTCGGCCTACGTGGGCGACAGCCGGTGGGATGCAACCGCGATGAGAATAGTAGGGCTACCTATAGCCTATGGCGACGACCCGTCTCTAAACGGCGTGGCGAAGGTCAGGGTTAAGAGTCTCCTTGAGATCCCCGCTATAATAGATCTTTGGGAGGAGGGTAAGATATAGAAGTGGCGGAGAACGCCCAGATTGTAGCCTCGATCGAGTCGAACAACATTAAGGTCAAGGTCTGCTCTAAACGTGAACTGTGTAAGAGCCTAGAGGAGCAAGGCTACATGTCTAACTGGGAGCTAGACCCTCTTGAGGCTGCCTATCAAGCAGTCCGCGGAAGGCTCTACCTTGACTCCTGCGGGTCCGGCTGGAAATGCGCTCTCAAGATACTCTCCGAGTTCGGGTTAAGCCTAGATGTTTTCATAGTTTACAGGGACCTTAGACGCAAGGGTAGAAAACCCCGACTAGGCTTCAGGAAGAGGACTCTAATATACGAGCACAATTCTAGGATATATGAAGTCTTGATCTTGAAAGAGGGGTATCTAGAGAGGCTCTTGGATTTAATAGAGTGGAGCAGGCTCGCCTCGGCCGATAACCATGTACCCATAATAGCAGTTGTGGATAGGACGGGAATAGTCACCTACTACGAGGCGAGGGCTTCCAGAAGCCTCCAATAGTCTGCTGGATTAAATTGTCTACTTGTTGACGCTTTATCGGGGCCCGCGTCAAACCTTAAACCTATGGTAGGCTGGTTATGTCGAGCCTCTATTACATGCTTCCCCCCAGCCTCAGGGAATCTCTCCAACGCATCTATTCCATGCTTAAGGTTAAACCTCTCTACTTCGACTTCGAAGAGCAGGTATTCGTGTGGCTAGACACTAGGCTGATACCGTTCAAAGAGGTGTATGTTAGGAGCAGAGACTACAGGCGCATAGCTAAAGCTATAAAGGACATGGAGATAAGAGGTGCTCCCGCTATAGGCGTGGCCGCGGGCTACGCGCTCGCCTTAGCGGCGCTTGAAGCGTCCTCATCCAGCGCAGACTTCGTAGAGAAGTTAAGCAGGGCTAAGAGGGAACTAGCTTCTACCAGGCCCACCGCATTCAACCTATTCTGGGCGCTCGATAGAGTCTACTCAGCCGCGCTGAAGGGCTACGAGGAGGGCGGAGTCGATTCCGCTGTAAAGAGGGCGTTCTCAGAGGCGGCCTCCATATACATCGAGGACGTGGAATCTAACATAGCATTGTCCCGGGAGGGCGCTAAGCTTATCGAGGACGGAGACACTATACTAACCCACTGCAACACGGGGTCACTGGCTACCGCTGGCTTCGGCACAGCGCTCGGAGTCATAAAGTACGCCTGGATGGAGGGTAAGAGGATAACTGTGATCACGACCGAGACCAGACCCGTACTCCAAGGTGCCAGGCTTAACGTGTGGGAGCTTAAGAAAGAGGGGATCCCGTTTAAGTTAATCGTAGACTCTGCAGCAGGCCTAGTATTGGAGAGGGGTATGGCTGACAAAGTCGTAGTCGGGGCTGATAGGATCGTGGCGACCGGGCACACGGCTAACAAGATTGGAACCTACATGATAGCCCTGGCCGCGAAGAGGGCGGGCAAGCCCTTCTACGTTGCCGCGCCGTCTAGCACATTCCAGCCTGGATCGAGGCCCGAGAACATCGTGATAGAAGAGCGCGTTGCCGACGAGGTTAGAACCGTCATGACTGATAGGGGGAAAGCGCTCGTGACGCTACCCGACGTAGACGCATTCAATCCCAGCTTTGACGTGACCCCACCCGACCTGATTACAGCGTTCATAACAGAGAAGGGCGTTATAGAGCCCCCCTTCGAGGTTAACATACCACTTACCCTAGGCTGGAGGCGATAGCTAGATCCCGGGCCCAGGGATAGCGTTCTAAGCCCTTCCAGGGCACCTATCAGCGCTTGGGTGGGCACCGCACATGACAAGGCCTCCCTGCTCGCTAGACGAGGTCAAGCCCCCCTCAGAGGGGTCGCTCGTAGAATATAAGGACGGTCGACTCGTAGTCCCGGATAATCCTGTCATAGCCTATATAGTTGGCGATGGAGTTGGCCCCGAAGTAGTTGAAAGCGCTAGAAGAGTGATTGACGCTGCAGTGAAGAAGGCGTATGGAGGCTCGCGTAGGATAGTTTGGTGGGAGCTGGTAGCAGGTAGCAAGGCTAGAGAGCTCTGCGGAGAGCTACTCCCCGAGGCAACGCTTGAGGGCCTCAGGATAGCTAGAGTTGCCTTGAAGGGCCCCCTGGAGACCCCTGTAGGCACAGGCTATAGGAGTCTAAACGTCACTATAAGGCAGGTCTTAGACCTCTATGCTAACATCAGGCCTGTAAGATACTACGGTCAGCCGGCGCCCCACAAGTATGCGGATAAAGTAAACTTTGTCATATTCAGGGAGAACACGGAAGACGTCTACGCCGGAATAGAGTGGCCTCACGACAGCAAGGAAGCCTCCAAGATCAGGAAGTTCCTGGCAAAGGAGATGGGCATAGAGATCAGATCTGATGCAGGCATAGGAGTCAAGGTGATCAGCGAGTTCGCTACTAAGAGGCTAATGAGGAGAGCCCTAGAGTGGGCCATTAGGAACGGCAACAGGGTTGTTACCATAATGCACAAGGGCAACATAATGAAGTACACTGAAGGGGCCTTCGTCAAATGGGCCTACGAGGTAGCGGTTAACGAGTTCAGGGACTACGTAGTCACTGAGGAGGAGGTTAGCAAGGTTTACGGGGGTAAAGTGCCTGAGGGCAAAATCCTAGTCAATGATAGAATAGCCGATAACATGCTGCAACAGATAATAACGAGGCCCTGGGACTATGAAATAATAGTGGCTCCCAACCTCAACGGCGACTACATAAGTGATGCCGCTAGCGCTCTCGTGGGCGGAATAGGCATGGCCGCCGGGCTCAATATGGGTGATGGCCGCGCTGTGGCAGAGCCTGTACACGGCACCGCGCCCAAGTATGCAGGCAAGGACCTAATTAACCCCTCCGCGGAGATCCTCAGCGGTGCCCTGCTAATAGGGGAATTCATGGGGTGGAAGGAAGCCGCTAGACTCATAGAGGATGCTATAAGGAAGGCGATTAGAGATAAAAAGGTAACGCAGGACCTAGCGCGTCACATGCCCGGAGTGACGCCCCTAAGGACTAGCGAGTACACAGAAACCCTCATAGGCTACATAGAGGAGTCTGGCTAAGACTAGGATATACCTGGTAAAGGCGCTTGAAGTGCAGCATAGCTTCCCAGCAGTGCTAACAGGCTGGGTAGAAGGCTCGGCGTCCACGGCCTGTGCATCACTGATGCCGGCAGCGTTACGAGGGGCGCCGCCGCGACTATCATAGCGATAGCGTATTCAACGCTGACCGGTGGAAGTAGGCTAACGTAGCCGGGGCCCGATATCGCCTCATGCATGAATCTCAGAGTGTAGACCGCGAGGGCGGGTGACAGGGCAGAAACTAATGCTAATAGTGCTGCCGGGCCTTTAATAGCCTGTGCGCGGGCCCTAGCCTCGACAATCATTCTATAAGTGTTTTCCAGGGCCTCCCCTACACCCAGCTTGCCTGCCTTCTTGGAGGCTCTCAGTATGGCTGAGACGACCTGTCTGGCAACGGGCTCCGCCTGCTTCAGCTGCTCTTCGTAGTCAACCCCGTACCTAGCGTTGTCTGCAGCCCTCTTCATCATTATGAGGGCTCTCTCCTCTCTAGACGCCTGCCAGAGGGCGCCGACCTCGACTACCAGGGCTAATAACCCTCCGACTACCAGCGCTTCTAAAGGCCCCTTAAACGCTGCTACAGCCATCAATGCGATTGGCGACGCGTAGGCAAGGGCAAACAGGGGTGCCGGGGGCCTACCCTCTCCTAGGCTAGGCCTGAATGCGAGTACAACTAGCGCTAGCGCCAGCGCCGACACCGCTATAATAGCCGGGACCGCGTGTAGCAATTGTGGCGACGCAACATAGATTATCGGGGCGGCCGCCGCGAGGGAAGCCGTTAGAGCTACTCCTATCTCGCCTAAGCCCCTGACAAGGCTTTGATAAGATTCCCAGCTGGACTTGACGGCTTCTAGAGAATTCCTGAGGAGCAGCAGGGTGAGCTGGCTCCTAGAGGCTCCCAGCCTCTGAGCGTGTAGGTAATCGCTGAGCACCGATGAGAGAGCCTTGGATCGCGTAGTGGATGCTATGTAAGAGAGTGCTCTTTCAGGGTCCCAGCCCATTCTCAGAAGGGTCTTAAGCCTCTCACCCTCGTATCTTACCCATTTAAACTCCCTCCCCTCAGCGGCCTCTTCTATCAAGTCGGCTATGTGTATGCCAGTCGGCGCATAGGGCAGTATGAACGCCAGCAGCGCTGGCACCTCTCTGTCCACCAGGTGCCCCCAAACCCTAGACCATATGGCAGGCGATAGAAGCGTGGCCAGCCAGAAGACGGCTACAAGCACCGCTATGGCGTGGAAGCCTTCAAATAATAATGCTACAGAGAGCGCTGCTATCAGCGGCGTGGCAGCAGCCGCTAGCAGAACCATCTTCCTGAGCGTCTTAGCAGGCGTAACACCTACCATGGTGGGGTCGACAAGCCTCGAACCCAGCATCTTAATAGTGATATGCAAGCCCCCCGCCAACCTAGAAGCCATGTGACCACCCCTAGTAGCTGCCATACCTCTCCAGGTAGAACCTGGTAATCCCCTTCATGAAGGCTTCTGGAGGCTCGCCTGCTAGCCTTTCGAGCAGCGATGCTCTCTCCTCCAGCTCGTCTACTATGTTGCTCTCAGTGCTCGGTATGAGCTCGAACGCTTTCACTATGCTTTCGCTCCTCTCGACAACTTCGCTGGGAGTGTCAGGCTCCAACCTATCGCCGGTTGACGACCACTTAAACACGTATACTATTTCATCGCCTTGGATCTCAGCTATCGAGACAACTCTCCTCCTAGCCTTGCCCCCGGGGCCCATAATCCTTTTTATGTGAACTATAGAGCCTATCAAGGCTAGGAAGAGAGGCGGCAGCGATATAGGCTCTAGCTGTAGCCTCAACACAGCGCCTTCGGGGGAGTCCGCGTGCATGGTAGTCATAGAGCCGTGGCCGCTCGCTGCGGCCTGGGCGAGAAGCCTTGCCTCCCTGCCCCTAACCTCGCCCACTATCACGTACTCTGCTCTCCTTCTCAGCGCAAACCTTAGCAGCTCCTCTAACCCTATGTCTTCTATCTGCTCGCCGGGAGCAGCAGGCCTTGTTACCAGCGCGTCCCATCTGGGTATCGGCAGGCTTAGCTCCGGCGTGTCCTCTATCGTAACTACCCTGTAGAATGGTGGTATCAGGGAGGCGAGAGCCTGGAGCAGCGTAGTCTTGCCCGCGCCCATGGAGCCTATTATGAGTATGAACTGCTGGCTCTCCACAAGCATCCACAAGTAGGCAGCGGCAAGGGGCGTGATGACCCTAGACGCTATCAGGTCTCCGAGGGTGGCTGGCCTGCCAGGGTACTTTCTTAGGACGAAGCTGCTTCCAAACCGCGACGCCTGCCTTGAGAATGAGACTGCTACCCTAAACCCTTCCGGCGTTAAGCCCTCCGCTAGCGGCTGGGAAAGGCTCACAGGTCTTCCGGCCTTCCTGGAGAGCTGTATTGCCAGAGAGTCAGCCTCTTCCTCGCTGAGCCTTAAATCGACGCTAACCCACCTGCCGTCTACAAGCCTGTGAACCACTGACACGTCCCTTCCCGGCCCCTCGACCGCTATCTCCTCCACGTTGCTATCTATGACAAGAGGGTAGAGCGGGCCGTAGCCGCTTAGAGCCTTGTCCAGGTGATACTTCTCCGCGGGCGTTCTAGGGCTGGCTAGCCCTGCCGCCATGTCCTTTAGCAGGGCTTCATCTACGGGCTCGGGCTCGACGAATCTAAGCCTTATGGTGCCCGCGTCATCCTTGTAAAGATAATATTCTACAGGTCCTACACTATACCGCGCTAACACTCTCCATTCCTCCGGCGCTCTCCCATCGCCTTGTACAGCTTTGCCGTGCGTTGGAGAAGAAACCATATAACTAGTAGAGGGGGGGTGAGCCCCTCCGAACCCGAAAAACCTCAGGATGTTTCTCATCACGGCTCTTTAACCCCCGCTAGCCTATCTTAACGGGCTCGCTAACCAGGACCTCACCGCCCACGCTGTACACGATTGACACTGCGACTGCGTCTGAGGGAATTACAGCAGTGACCGTAGCCTTACCTCCAGGCTCTACGACTATGTTTAGCTGTTGATTAAGTGGTACTGCGGCGCCGGTTGCATCGTAGTACTGCATGTCAATTATTGTTATCGGCTCCATGTAGCCGTTAGTAGCCTCTACGTATACTAGCACGTTAACAGCGTCAAGCGGTACTGTGGAGACTCTTAGGAAGACAGTCTCTCCTGCAGCTATAAGCGACTCGCTGCTCACCTGGAAGTACTGGTAGACTAGTAGCCCTCCCACTATTGTTATCGCTATTAATATCACGGATGCTATCAGAGGCGAAAGCCCTCTACGGGCTCTTGCGCCCGCCATAGGCCTCAACCGTTACTAGACTATATACTCCCCTTCGCCGAAGTCGATTTCAATTGGCAAACAGTTATAGGCTCCGTT
>JALUAM010000070.1 GCA_027051095.1 Acidilobaceae archaeon
AGGACCGTGTACTCGGCCTCACCCGCCTTATAGTTGACGCTATCATAGCCTAGAAGCACCATGGGACCCTCGGGCTCGGGGGGCCTTATAGACACGCCTATAACCGGCCTTACGCCCGCCGCGAGAATCCTGCGGGCGACAAATAGCATCGCGGCTATAGCGTCACCCGTGGGGTAAGCGTATATCCTGACAAAACCCACCTTGCCGGCGTCGTCTAGAACCTTGTTAAAAGCGTTTGAAAGTGCTTCAAGCGACTTAGGATCGGGGCTTGAAGCCAGCGTGACCTTAAGCACTGATATACCCCTTCGCAGTGATTACCTGCCGGCGGATACTAGTAGCTTAGCCTTCTCCGGGTCGTACTCCCAGTCGGGAGGCAGCTTACCCACCCTCTTATAATACTTCACTAGCCTCCTGATCTTCGACTCCAGGTCTAGTAGTCCCTTCTTGGCGTGAAGGTCTTTCGGGTGCTCCTCAAGGTGTCTTCTAAGGTTCACCGCCCTCCTAATAAGATTCATTAGGTCCTCGGGTATCTCGGGGGCTAGGCCGTGCTCCTCGAGCACCTGAGTGATCTTCTTGCCTAGTATCGGCTTAACAAGCGGTATCCCGAACTGATCCCTCAATATTATGCCTATCATGCTCGGCCCGTAGCCCCTCTTCGCCAGCTCAACTATAAGCTGCTCTATCTCCTCGGGGCTGAATGTGAGCCACGGCGGGGGCTGAGGCCTCGCGGGCCTGGTAGAGTGGGACTGGCCCTTTTCCCTACGCTTGTTCAAGACTTCACACCCTCCCCTTATACTCCCCTCTAGCCCAGTGTAGAGGCTGTGTTCAGCCTAGCGGGTATAAAGGTCAACCGGCCTCCCTAAGGTTCGACAGGAATTCGGCAAGCCTCCTGAAAGCCTTGGCCCTATGGCTATACCTGTTCTTTTCCTCGACGCTCATTTCAGCGAAGGTCCTAGACTCGCCCTCCGGTATGAATATGGGGTCAAAGCCGAAGCCCCCGCTCCCCCTGGACTCTCTGGCTATAAAACCGCAGACCTCTCCCACGAAGACCCTCTCCATGCCTGGTAACGCTAATGCCGCGGCCGACCTAAAACAAGCCCTCCTATCTTCGACGCCCTCCATGAGCTTCAATATCCCCTTCACCCCGATTTTCTTGTAGACGTAGCTGCTGTAGGGGCCCGGGAAGCCCCCTAGGGCCTCTATGAAGAGGCCGGCGTCCTCAACGACTAAAGGCTTGCCCACGCTTAGGAATGCCAGCCTCGCGGCGGTCAGCGCAACCTCTTCGAGACTCTCCGACTGCACCTCAACCTTAGCCACATTGAGCGGCTTCAGCTCAATGCCGTACTCTCTGAGAACGTTCGACGCCTCAACCAGCTTATGCCTGTTAGAAGTCACTAAATACAATTCTCTAATCCTCACCTTCGTCCTCACCTAGAGGACCCCACACACTCCTCCTAGCCTCCACGTACCTGCCCCTCAGCGCTATCTCACGGGCCCGCTCCTCGACCTTGACCGCCTCTCCCCCCATAACATTCCTATACCCTTCTATGAAAGCCTTGAAAGCCTCGCTTGCGACCTCCGCGTGGGTAGCCTCAAGAGCCCTCCTGAATAAATGTATGTCGACAGCCCTCTCCTCGAGGTCGCTAGTAAACGAGGCAAGACCGTAATCTATGAGGTAGAGCCGCCCCCCCGACACTATGTAGTTCGATGTAGTTGGGTCCCCGTGGACTATGCCCGCCGAGTGTAGCCTTCCAAGATGCTCTCCCGCCTCAACGAAGTAGTCTAGCCATCCCTCGCGGCCTACATAATCCT
>JALUAM010000071.1:0-773 GCA_027051095.1 Acidilobaceae archaeon
CTCTAGCTTCTCCCTCTCGTCCAGGGCCCTGCAGGCCTCAAGGCTCCTCAGGCCGGAGCGGCTCATGCACTCGTCGTAGAGGGCCCTCAGGCTCCTCCTATGCCTCCTGCAGTACCCCTGCGGGGCCACCTCCGGGCAGTAGAGGCGCTTCTCAGGGTCATCCCTCTCTGCGAGGGGCCCGTTGTGCCAGCGGCAGTACTGCTCGAACCCCCCGGGGCCGGGGAGGGTGAACGCCCCGGTGTATAGGTAGACGTCGGCGCTTGGGGGGTCCTGCAGCAGGAGGCCCAGCAGCTCCACCCTGTACTCCTCAACCTCGTAGACGCCGCCCCCCGCGAGCCCCTGGTACTCGTAGCTAGCGACGCCGCCGGGCACAACCCTCTTCCTGACGAGCCTCAGAACGCTGGCCCCCAAGACGGCCCCCGACCCGCACAGTTAACCCTTGAGGGCTGTTTCCTTAGTTAGGGTCCTTTAGGGTTGTTTGAGCCCCTTTAGGGCTATCATGTAGGCTGACGCAGTGTGCTTGTCGAGGCCGTACTTTTTCATGGCTTCGCCGTGCTCCTTCGAGTGTGTCGTCCCCCTGGGGTCTACGTAGCCAACACTGATGCCGTAGAGCGGAGCCTTCGACGCCACCATCTCGATTACTCGGCTACGGAAAATAGATACCTTCCAGTTGTAGTTCTCGTGGAGCCTCCTGCCGTTCCTTATCCATGCCAGCCTGAGCCTGCCGAGGGCGCCGGGGTCTTCGAGGAATAGCGTCTTGACTCCGTGGTGGT
>JALUAM010000071.1:783-1765 GCA_027051095.1 Acidilobaceae archaeon
AGCTGTAACTTCTCTAAACCAGAACGTGTAGGTGTCCCTGAGCCCGCCGCTTGCATCCACTACCGCCAGGTTTATCCTGTCCGTGTTGACGTCAACGCCAGCGTAGAGCCTGCCGTTGCTGCTATGATACCTGGCCATGTGCCTGTGGTAGAAGTCCAGGGGCAGGGTAAGGTGCACCTCACCGCGAACCCACAGCATGCCCCGCCTGACACCATAATCTTTGATGACAACCCTAGCCGTGTGTTTCTGCCTCTCGTCGAGAATCTTCTCTACTAGCAACCTGTAACTCTTTGGTATCGTGGGCTTGACTGTTACCCTTTCGGCTTCACCGTCATAGTCTATCGTGGTTATCCAGAGCTCGTAGCCCGGCTTCAGGGTTATGTTCCTCACTGGGTACTCCTTCTCTGCCTGCTGGAACATCAGCCAGCCGCCAAGCTCGACTTCCCGGAAATCCACGCCCAGCTCTCGGCAGGACTCGTAGATGCCCCTAACCAGCACTATGACCCCGTCGGCGTACCTGCGGTTGGGTATTACCTCGTAGATTGGCCTGCGGAAGGTGTTCTTCCAGCCGATATCGGTGGCTGGCAGTATTGGTGACTTCTTGACCATACCCAGCATCCTATGCGCCGCCACCTTGAAGAGCCAAGCAGTACTGAGCAAACGACCAGCAGCATGGCCGCCAGCATTGAACGGCAACGTAATAGTCACGTAGCTCATATGGGGAATCCCCAAATAAAGCTTAAAAGAGCGCTTCAGCATATAAGTTTAGCTAGTGACCTCGGGGTTCCGAGACCCGTGGCGGCCCATAGGGGCCGACCGCGGTGAGGGGCCCCGAGGAGACCGTGAGGACCCCGAGGGCGGCACCCACAAGACCCTAAACCGCTCTCGGGTGAACGGCACCCCTTAATAGAGCCCCGGGGCCACCCCGCCGCTCCGAGAGGGGTTAAGGGGGTAGTAGCCTATGCCCGGGGCTCTATTAAGG
>JALUAM010000072.1 GCA_027051095.1 Acidilobaceae archaeon
TGTCAAGACGACACCACCAGGGAGAGCATTAGGCTTGAGAGTACCACAGAAGCCCTGGCAAGCTCGAACGCTTCCGGTGGGGGGACTTCGAGCGTGTAGCCCAGCACGGGCCCCGCAGCCTTTAGCAAGGCCTCGACCCTCGCCATCCCCGCCTCGACGGCCCACACGGTGAAGCTGAGGATAGCCGGGGCTAGCACCGTTATGGCTACGGCGAGGCGCATTGAGGACCTCGCCTCACGCCATGCGGCGGCCCAGCTCTCAACGAACCTTCTAACAGCCTCCACGTCTGCAGCCGTGCCGCCGCCTGAGGCCTCTAACACTGATAACAAGCGGAAGCCAACCCTCCACAGCCAGCTCCTAGACGTTGAGGGCGGTTCTAGGGCCCCCTCCACCCTCAGCCTGGCAGCAGTCTCTGCTAGGACCTGCGACACGTGCACCGCCCGGCCCCGGAGCTCCGAGGCCAGCTCCTCGAGGGCTGCTAGGAGCGGCTTGCCCAGCCTCTTAGCCTCGGCCAGCCTCCTGAGCACGTAGGGGAGCCAGGCCTCCTCCTCGGCCTCCTCCAGCTCCTGGACCCGGAAGGGGATGTAATAGCCTATTAGGAAGGCTAGGGCCGGCAGGCCTAGGCCAAGCCACAGCGGGGCGCCGGGGCCTAAGGCGTCGAGGAGAGCCAGGGCTAAGAAGGCCAGGCCCCCAGTCGACAGGCCCAGGGCAAGGGGCCGCTTCAAATCGTACCTGGCCCTGCGCTGAGGCGCCTGCAGGGCTAGGAGCATCGAGGCCAGGAAGAGCATGGGTAGCAGGACGAAGACGTAGAGCCTCATCGCGGCCAGCGCTTCCAGCCCCAGGAGGAGGCCCCCAGTCAACGCTACTATGGGGCCCAGGACCAAGAGAACCAAGGCCACATCTACCAGAGAGTTGGCCTCCAGGGCGAAGCGGTTCATAGAAAGTCTATGCTCCAGTAGCAGCTCCCTCGACCAATCGCGGAGGTAGGATACAGGGCTACCCCCAGAGAGCACCAGGGACGAGTAGCCCGTTAGCATCTCGGAGAAGC
The DNA here is from genome assembly GCA_027051095.1 of Acidilobaceae archaeon. Lineage (GTDB taxonomy): Archaea > Thermoproteota > Thermoprotei_A > Sulfolobales > Acidilobaceae > Aeropyrum. The sequence goes on from JALUAM010000072.1 coordinate 1,049, forward strand.
GCTTGGAGGGATGGGTTTCGCCCAGGGACTTCACGGCTGTTAGGGGGTCCTCGCCCAGGACCTCCACCCTGCGCCTAAGCTCCCGGGCCTCGAATGAGAGGCCGGGGAACTCGCTGCTAGCCATCTGCTGCAGGGCGTGGTCCAGCCCGAGCCCGGCCCTGCTACTGACTACTCCGGCCATGGCGAGCCACGCCATCTCCCCTTCGGCTGCCCGGGCCCTCGACTCCCTCCTATGCAGCACGTAGACTAGCAGTGCTGCGGGGGCTGCCAGGGCGGCGGCGAGGGGGAGGGCTAGCAGCAGCGCAGGTGTAAACACCCCGGTTGACACGGCCAGGAGGCCCCAGGCAGCCAGCACCACGCCCAGAGCCGCCAGGGCGGCGGCCACGGGAGTCGACACAAGGATTAACGCCAGCTCCCTCCTGGTAAACGGCAGCCCAGCCTCCAGGGACAGCCTCTCGAGGAGCCTAAGGGGCCTCGAGTCTTGGATGGCAGAAGCTAGCGTTAGCAGGGGCCTGCGGCCCCTCAGGCTTAGGCTCGCGAGCCTCGAGTACCAAGGCACCAGCGCGGCTATCCTCCTCCAAGCCCCAGCCCTCCTGATATGCACGGAGAGGGGGTCCTCGAGGAGCCCCTTCAGGGTGAGCCACGTAGCGGCGAGTGTCGACAGGGATAGCATGGCGAACTGGAGGGCGAAGACCGGGGTGGGGGCGGCCACGGAGAGCCTGAGGGAGGCGGCGAGGAGGGCAGTGGAGAGCCAGAACGGCAGGGACAGCTTTAGGGCCTCAGGGTTCCCCACCCTCACCTTGTACCTGCCCAGCCGCAGCTCGTAGGGGAGCACAGCACTCCTCCGAGCCCAGGCCCCGTAAAGGGCCTCCAGCAGCCTGCTGCCCAGCACAGCGTCTATCGCGAACAGGAGCCCAACCACTTCCAGCACCGCTGCAAGCCACAGCAGGTTCCTGAAGAGGTCCCCGAAGTAGCCCAGGGGGAGCCCGAGCACGGATAGCCACGCCCAGGCGGCAAGCCCCAGGAAGAATGTGGCGCCAACAGCCTCCACAAGCCTCACAGCCCTCACGCCAAGCCCCCGCTAAATGGGCTGGGCCGGGGGACGCCCGCCCTGTCCAACCGGGGAGTTTACACTATGAATCATACATATGAATAGTATATGTAAGAGATCAACATAATTAACGAATGCAAAGCGTCTGTCAACTCCCCGGTTGACATCGCCCCGGTCCCCCGCCGGGGCCCCTAAAGTGGGGGCGCCGGGATGAGGTGGCTGCAGGTACTCCCCAGGGTGGGCTCCTTCAAGGCTGGGGGCCTTGCGGAAGTCCTAGTCGAGAGTCTATGGTTCATCATGGAGTACTGGAGGGCCGACGGCAGGATACGGGTCTACCTCTTAGGCCAGGTCCCCGAGGGCCAGCTCCGCCGCCACGTGGGAGTCAGGAGGGCGGAGCCCCCGGGCCTGGAGGGGCTCTACGTGGCTGAGGTCAGGCAGCCAGGCAACGAGTGGTGGGAGCCCCTCGAGGCCAGCGGCATAGATGCTGTGTTCGACTGGCTCTGCGAGGGCTGCGGGGTGCAAATCGCAGCGTGGAGGGACCACAGGGCGGTCAAGGCACTCCAGGGCAAGGCGAGGGAGCTAAGGGGCTCCCCGCCAGGCATAGCGAGCGCTATAGTGAGGGCCGCCCTCGACGAGTTCAACCGGGCCACGAGGCCCCCCGGCTCGCCCCACTACGACCCCTACAAGGCTGAGAGGCTGCAGAGGCTGAGGGCGCAGGGCGAGGAGGAGCTGAAGCGCAGGAAGGCAGGGGAGATCCTGGAGAGGCTCAGGCAGGGCCCGATCTATATCGTGAGGGTGAGGGCCTACGCCCCGGAGAAGAGCCAGGCACGGGAGCTGGCGGAGCTCCTGGCAACCAGGTTTTCACGGCCGTTAACCGTGAAGGCCCCGGGGCTACTCTCGAGGCCCCTGGACTCAAAGGCCGCTAGCAACCACAGAAGGCCCCCGTCGACAGGCGGCCTCCTCTCGGCTTTCAAGCAGCCAGACAAGACGCTGCTATGGATGACTAGCGAGGAGCTTAAGACGCTGATCGCGCTGCCGGACCCCTCGCTGCATAAGGCTGACTTCGAGAGGGGCTCCCCGCTGCCGGAGATGGCGCCCGCTAGGAGGGGGGACGTGAGGCTGGGCAGGCTCCAGGACGGCACACCCTTCCATATCGACCTAGAGGACCTCTACAGGCACGTGTGGGTCATAGGCATGACTGGCACGGGGAAGAGCACGTTCCTGTGGAACCTAGCCCTGAGGCTGCACGCCACCCGCAGGGCGGCGGTGGTCGTGATAGACCCCCACGGGGACCTCAGCCTAGACATACTCGAGAGCGTTGAGAGCCTGGAGGGGGTCCACCTCCTGGACCCGGTGCTCAGGCCCTTCGGCCTAAACCCCCTAGACCTCCCCAGGGCGAGGGATAGGGGGCACGCCGTAGCCCTAGCAGTCGACCAGCTCATAGCGATATTCGAGAAGGTGCTAAGGCTCCCGGAGACCGCGGTCAACGTCCGCTACCTACTCCAGGTCCTCCTGAGGATGTTCTACGAGAGGACAGACAACCCCACCCTGGGCGACCTGTACAACGCGATAGTAGCCCTGAAGACGGGGGAGCTGGACCTCCCGGTAGACGACCCCCAGTGGCGCCTCCAGGTGGAGCTGCTGCAGGGCCTCCAGGAGCAGACCTTCCTCTCGGCCCTCTCGAGGCTGGAGCCCTACGCCAGCAACCCCCTGCTGAGGAGGGTTACTTCAAGGACCACCGTGGACCTCGACGAGCTTCTGAGGCCTGGGAGCCTAGTGATATTCAGGCTGCCGAAGGGTGAGCTGGGGGAGGGGGTGCTGCAGCTCCTAGCCCCCGCCATAGTCCTCAAGCTCTGGTTCTACGTGCTGGAGAGGGCTATGCTGGGCCGGGAGAGGACCCCGATATTCGTGGTCGTAGACGAGTTCCAGAACATAGCGGGGCTCCCGGTGGTGGAGACGATACTCTCGGAGGCAAGGAAGTACGGGCTCCACCTCGTCATGGCCCACCAGCACACCAAGCAGCTACCCGAGGAGCTGCTTCAGAGCGTGTTCTCCAACACAGCCGTCAAGGTCGTGTTCCAGGTTGGAGGAGGCGACGTCCAGCGCCTGGGCCAGCTCGACAGGGACTTCGCCGACGCCGTCAGGAGGGCCCTCACAGCCCTGACAATAGGCCAGGCCGTGGTGAAGCTCACGGCAAGGCCCGGGGAGCAGCAGCCACCGCCCACAGTAGTAACCATGGACCCCCCGCCACCCAAGAGGAGGAGCTGGAGGGAGGCACTCGCCAGCCTACCCCAGCACCGGCCCCCAGCGGACCCGGGCGAGAGGAGCCCCGAGGAGCTGCTAAACCCCGTGCTAAAGCTCCTCCCGCCCCCCTCCGAGAGGCTAGCGCCGGAGGAGCAGCTCGTCCTCTACAGGATATGGAGGGCGTCGAGGGCCGGGAGGGAGGTAGTAGAGTGGTCTAGGGTCCTAGCCGGCCTAGGGTTGAGGAGGCAGAGGGCCGAGGAGGCAAGGGACTCGCTGGCAGCCCGGGGCCTCATCGAGGCCTACAAGGAGGGCAACCGCTGGCTCGCACGCTACGTCAAGGGCCTCTTCGCCGGGCTCAAGGCCGTGGCCCCCAGCAGGGAGGGCCGCAGAATCGCTGCCAAGGCCATGCTATGGTACCTCGAGAGGGGCTACTACGTGAGCCCCGCGAGGCAGGCGGGCCCCGCACGCCCCGACCTAGTGGCGATACCATACGACAGGGCGCAGCTCAGGCTCCGGTACTCCGAGGCTGTGGCTATTGAGATCGAGAGCTGCGGCGAGGTAGAGAGCCACCCAGAGCAGGTCGCCAGGAACCTGGTGAAGGGCTGGGAGCTAATACGCCAGGGAGTCGTTAAGCGGGTAGACTTCTGGACAGCCGAGGGCTGCGCCCAGAGGCTCAAGAGCATCCTAGACGAGGCCGCCACGCAGAACCGGGTACCGAGAGAGGCCTACAGCGTGCACACAGCCAGGCCCGAGCAGAGGCGGGAGGAGGCCAAGCACAGGAAGCCCAGGGAGGAGCCCGAGGAGAAGACCCAGGCCACTGCAGAAGCAAGGAACCCAGAGAAGCCAGAGGCGGAGCCCAGGGAGGACACGGTGGAGGTGGAAGTCGAGGGGAGACGAGTAAGGCTAGCCAGAAGCCAGTACCGGGAATACAAGCGGCTACTACTACTAGGCTGGAAACCCAGCCTAACAGAAAACGGCGAAATCCAGCTAACAGGACCCAAAGGCCAAACCAAAACCCTGAAACCAGCAAACAGCGGAAACCAGGAAACCAGGAAAGCCGGGGGATAGTGTTTCTCCTGGGCCTAGCTGCGCCAACATGGGCCCCGGTGACCCGAGCCCGGTTGACGTCAACCCAAGCATAAAGAAGCCCCTCTAACGGTTTTGAAGCACTTTGACGCCACGTGAAGCCCCACACCCGCAGGCCCCCGGAGCTCCGGCCAAAGCCAGAGTGTCAACCGGGGTGTTGACGGAGCAGGCCCCACACGCGTCCCCCAGCCAGGAACAACAGTAGTGGAGGCCGGGGAGCCATGCCCAGGAGGAAGGGAGAGGAGGTAGACTACAGGCTCTGGCTCCAGAGCCTGAAACCCTGGATGAGGGAAACCCTCCTAATCCTAGCCGAGGCCGAGAAGCCCCTCACAGCCACAGAGATACTAGAGAGGCTAGCCGACAGGCTCGAAGGAGAGAGCCTACAAGAGCTAGCCACCGGCGCCAAGGCACACAGCAAGCTACTACACTTCCTCAACAGGCTCAGAAGCCACGGACTAGCCAAGAGACTCAGAATAGGCTACTACAAGAGGTACGCCTGGCAACTAACAGAAGACGCCAAGAAAAAGCTCAGAGCCGCACTAGACCCCCTATAAGGCGCGCAGGTGGGGTAGACCAGCCTAAGGGTGCCCAGAGAGTGCCCGACTGCGACCCCGCCGAGCTAGCCTCCGAAATCCTGGGCATAGACGAGGACGCCGCCAGAACACTCATACACATAGCGTGCCTCGCAGCCACCCCCCTACCCGACCCCACACTCCAAGCAGCCGCAGCCGCCCTATGCGGCTGCAACGCAAAGAAGCTAACCAAGAGCACCGCGAAGGCCCTCCTAAGCCTCCTCGACAAGGAGAAACCCAAGCAGAGGGCGAGACGCCGAGCCCGCAAGAAGAAACCCGCCAAGACAGCCAAAGGAGACGGCAAGAAGAAGCAAACAGAAAAGACAGTCAGGAAACGCGCGGCCAGGCGCGGAGGGTGAGCACCACTAATGGTGTTCTTCACGCCCGCACCCGCCGCAGAGAGATACATAGTATACGTGTACATAGACCTGTCGAACTTCCTAGCTGAGCTCCGGAGCCTCCTGGGCATAGGCATGTTCAGCGGCGAAGCTAGATACAAGGAGCTAGCCGAGGCCTTAGCCTTCACAATACACAAAACATCGCGGCTAGCCGCAACCATGACACATACAGGGCGTGGCGCCACGCTCCATAGACTCTACTGCTACGGCTCGCACACAGGCGCCGAAAGGAATGCATTCGCAGCCTTCAAGACCACGCTGAACGCCCTGGGAGACGCCGAGATACACATAGTCGAGCGACCCAAGAAGGGCAGAGAGAAAGGCATAGACATAAAGCTGGCAACAGACATGCTAGCACACGCAGCCTGGGACAACTACGACATCGCCATCCTAGTATCCGGGGACGCCGACTTCGAGCCCGCAGCGCGCAGGGCGAGAGACCTAGGCAAGAAGCTATACATAGCATTCTACCCCCACGCAGTATCAAACGAGCTACTGGAAGCCTCCGACGGCCTCCTAGCACTACCCCTAAGCCCCGAAAACCTAGTGGACGCCAGGCTCGCAGGCGCCCTACTCAAAAGCTTCAAAGAGGAGCTGCTTACAGGCGTGAAGAGACTCCTAGAAGAGCTAGAACGCGGAAGCGCACCAACACACAACAACATAGAGAACGACATAGAGAGAGCCAGGGAATACGCAGAGCAAGGCAACCTCGACGCACTCACCAACACACTAAGAGAACTAGCATCTAAAATAGAACCCATCCACAGAAGCCCACTAACAGCCCTAAAAGCCGGCAAGGAAGCAACACACCTAGCATACAAGACACACCTCTACAAAGAGATACTCGAGAAAGCATCAACAACAAAACAAACAGGCAACACAGCAAGCCCAGGCAAAACCCCCAAATAGAACGCCAGCCGCAGCCTAGGCCCCCGTGCGTGTCCATCGCTAGCCGAGGCCTAGCGCCTCTCTTATCGCTTGTAGGCCTGCTTTGAGGGCTTTCTTGTGGGCCTCCAGTATTGGGTCGTGGCTTGCTGGGTGGGCTGGCCAGGGGGTTGAGTGCCAGCGGGTCTCGACTTTGAGTCTGCCGAGCCTCTTGTTCCAGTATATGCATAGCTCTCTGAGGCCGAGGTGGCGTAGGAGGCCCCAGAGCCTCTCGGCGGGGCCGCTGCGGCGGGGGAGACTGTACAGCTCCATCCAGTCAATGCTTGGCGGCCTGGCGGAGGATAGGTGGCTTAGCCAGGCCTCAGCCAGGGCTTCCCTCAGGGTCCTGCCGTCGAGGCTCGAGGCCCGGTAGCGGCCCGCCCTGAAGTTCTCCACGGGCACAGTCTCCCTCGAGACGCTGGGGTGGAGGGCGTAGAGGCCCCTGACCGGCCTCCAGGCCACACCCCTCCTAACAAGCCTCCTCAGAGCCTCGTGCACCGCCTTGTAGCTGAGCCTGAAGCCGAGCTGCAGGGCCTCCCGGTGGAGGGTGGAGGGTGTCGCCCCCCTCCTGTAGCCCTCCAGTAGCCTCACGAGCAGCCTCTGCGTGCGCCCCAGGCCCCGTAGAGCCCCCGACCGCCCGGGGTGTCCACGGGCGTGACCATCAAAAGGGGGGCCCCTGGAGCCTTCCCGGCCGCCCCCGCCGCCGTCGCCAGCCCGGGGCGCCGGAGAGGCGTGACCATGCCTCCGGCCCCTGAGCGTGGAGACGAGGCGGGGGTCGAGCCTGGGGCCCCGGTATCCCCTGCAGGCTGCTCTTAGCGTCTCGACGCCGCCCAGCCTGTAGGCCCACTTCTTCAGCCAGCTCAGGCTGTAGGGCAGGCCCAGAAGCTCCCTCAGACCCCTCCACACAGCCATGAAGCCGTGGCCAGCCTCGAAGGCTGGGAGAGCGGCGCAGAGCCACTGAAGCCTAGCATCACTGTCAACCCCCCGGTTGACAATGGAGGGTAGGACCTAGGCTCCTTAAGGCAGCGTAGGACAT
>JALUAM010000073.1 GCA_027051095.1 Acidilobaceae archaeon
CCCCGATGACACCCGTCCCGCGGGCCCCGCGGGACGGGTGTCATCGGGGTTGCGGGGGGCTCCCGGCGGTTGCCGGCTGCCCGGGCCGCGGGTTACTGGCCCCCGCTTTGCGCCTTCGGGCGCGGCCCCGGTGCTCCCGGGGCCGCGGGGAGGCGGCGGCCCTCCCGGCCCTTCCCCGGCGCCCCAGTGTTTAGTGTCGCCGGGCGGCTAGTTATAGGTGGGGGCCGGGCTGTGGCGGAGTCTGGGTGGCTTCTCATAGTCGCGGGCTTCCTGTTAATACTGCTGGGCGTCGCGCTAGTGTTCGTGGGCACCCTCTGGCAGGGTCTTAGGGGCGGCGGGGGCGCTGAGGCCGGGGGGGTGGTAGTCATAGGCCCCTTACCAATAATATTCGGGTCTAGCGAGAGGGCGTTCCTCCTGGCCGCGGCCGTAGGCGCCCTGATGATGCTTCTAGCGATAGCATTGCTCCTAATAGCCTATAAGTCGCTGCCTGCCAGGCCCGGGTGACTTTAAAGCCATCGCAGCGTACCCGCCGCTTGGGTGCGGGCGGCTTGGCATCCTTCGACGCCGAGTCACTGGCGGAGGAGAGCCTCAAGACTATAAGGGAGGAGATCGCGAGGAGGGCTGAGATAGCCAAAGGTAGGGTCAACGAGGTCTATAGCGCCTCGGTAAATAAGGTGGAGTCGGCTTACAGGGAGGCGGCTAGGAGGTTCGCGGAGAAGCTAAGCTAGAGCCCCTCCACGGCCCTCTCAACCCTGGCCTGTAGGCTAGACGCAATAGCCACTACCGCCAGGCCCATTAGGACTGAGAGGGACATTAAGGCCGCGGCCGCCCTGAGATCGGCGAGCGAGAGCATGTTGTACATTGCTATGGGCAGCGTCTCCGACTTCCCCGGTGTAGCCCCCGCTAGGACCAAGCTGGCCCCGAACTCGCCCATGCTCCTGAAGAATGAGAGCAGCCATGCCGCCGCTATGCCCGGAGCGGCTAGGGGTATGACAACAAGCCTGGCCACGTCCATCCCTGAGGCGCCGTAGACGGCCGCCGCCTCCTCCAGGCTCCTCGGTATGTATGTAAACGTTGCTGTCAGCACTGAGAGCGCTAAGGGGAGCGAGATGACAGTTTGAGCTAGTACTATAGCCCTCTCGGTGTAAACCAGCCCTAAAGCCTCGACGGCGTCGGATACGATGGGAGCCTTAGTCACGCTTATGAGGAGGCTTATACCCACGCCCACGGGGGGCAGGCCCAGTATGAGGAGCTGCATCGAAGCTATAGTCCTAGCTATGAAGCCTCCCCTCCTCGCCGCTAGATAAGCCGGGGCAGCAGCCACGGCGACCGCAATCGTCGCCGATACCGTGGAAGTGGCGATCGAGAGGGCCAGCGCTCTTATAAACCTCTCCTCGGCTAGGACCTCGGCTAGCCCGGAAAGCCCCGAGTAGGCCAGAGGGGGCGCGGAGACTGCGAGGGCAGGCACAGCCGAGACCGCTGCAGCCACGTAGAGCAGTAGCCTCTCGCTACCCACCCTCATCTACAGGCTCGACCCCATACCTATAGAAGACGTCCAGGTTTGATAACAAGAACTCGTAGAGCTCATCCGCCAGAGGCCCCCTCGATGAGGGGAGGGCGATCACCACGTAGTCCCTTACAGACGCCACCATGGGATCGTACACCTCGTCCAGCATGTCGGGGTACAGCATAGCGTAGACGTTGAACGTGATCGCCGCGTCTACTACACCCAGCATAACCAGGTTCGCGGCGTGAGAGGCGCTATCAGCCAGCACTATCCGCCCCTCCTCCACAAGACTTTCAGCGAGGGCCGAGAGACCCTCCCTCTCAAGAAGCCTCCAGGCTAGGTACCCCGCGGTCACGTGCTCAGGGTTGCCTATAGCCAGTCTTACATCGCCCCTCTCGAGAGCGTCCCTTAGCCCCTCCACCCCCTTTGGGTTTCCCTCCGCCACCACAAGCGCGAGCCTTATAACTCCTATAGGTTTAAGGGTCGATGCATCCAGCAAGCCCTTCTCCACTCCCAGCCTAGCATAGACCATCCCGTCGGCCAGGTAGAAGTCGCCTCTGCCAGCTATCTCCAGCTGCGAGAGAGCGAACCCGCTACTCCCATAAACGTACTTGACTTCAACGTTAACGCCCTGCCTTCTCTTGGCTTCGACGAATTTCTCCACAACCTCCTCTAGCGGCGCGCTCAGCGTCCTGTCAGCATAAATCACTATTACAGCAGTATCACCGTAGTCGTCGGTCACCAGCGCCGCTAGAGCGAGGAGGCCGCCGAGGGATAAAGCCGCTGCCAGTAGAAGCAAGAGTAGCTGCTTCAACCCTGCCCGTCCTCCCGGGCCTGAAGCCGTCAACCCTTCTTAACCGCTATTAAACGGTACGTTCCCAGCAGATCGTCCCTCTCTAGTATCTCGTACTCGAATCCCTCGTCTTCCAGTATAGCCAGCACGGTGTCTAGAGACAGTATGGCGTCCTCGCCCACCACCTCTATCCTAGCGCCTGGCTTAGCGCTGGAGACCTCGACGAGGAACTTGTACTGGGGCTTCTCCCTGCAGCTTTTGAAGGCCTCAGCTGTCAGCTCGATCACTGCGGTGCTCGAGTCCGTCACAATGCACCCCCTAATACTTAACCGCTTTGACGCATATAAAGCCTAGGTCGCCCGTCCAAGGCTTAGGCTCCTCGCGCCTCGGCTCTTCCCACGGCTTGAAGGATAAGACGCCTAGCTCCTCCTCTACGTAGAAGCCTGCAGCCTCTATCAGCTCTAGGTGCTGCTTCCTGGTCAGGAAGCGCGCTGCACTATAGAACGGGTGCCCCCTTCTACCTAGCTCCTTATACCTCCTCCCCCAGCTGCTGTCAGCCGGGACTATGCAGGAGACTAGGGTTCCCCCGCGCCTCAGGATCCTCCACGACTCTCGCAACAGCGAGCCGGGGTCGTCTGCGAAGCATAGAGTGACTACTATGAGGGCTGAGCCGAAAGCCGAGGACCTCAGCGGGAGCCGCTCTCCCCTCCCTGCCACCAGGAGGCTATGCGGCATCCTCCTCCTCGCGATCTCCAGCATGCCTAGGCTGGGGTCCACGCCGGCCTCCGCGTCCACGTATGATGCAAAGAAACCTGTGCCTACGCCCACCTCCACCAGCGGTCTCCTAGACCCTTTAACCATGAGGACCACAAGCCTTCTCTCGTTCTCAGCTATAATCCTGTTCCTCTCGTACCAGGAATCATACCTAGCGCTTAACCTGTCGAAAATGCCGGCCGTGGACATGGCCCCATCCAGCATATAGAGCGCTCGGCGACGGTTAACTTGTGGGGTCCCACTGTGAGGGCTGCTGAGAGGCTTTCCAGGGCTATGTTAGTCTTTCTATCCTCCCCCGTGAAGCCAGGCGCCACCCACAGGCTCATGCCTTCAAGAGAATTCGAGGCTAGACTCGTAGAGGCCCAAGTATTAGCGCTCTACATGGCGGAGGCATACGAGAGGGGTAGAAGGCTGGCGTCGGGCGGCCTAGATGCTAGGGGCGTTGAGCTGGGCAGGCTCCTAAAGAACAGCATGGTCGAGGCCTACGAGGCGTCTGGCCTTCAGCCCCTTGAGGGGCTCCACGCAGCAGCCATAGTTGTCAGTGCTGCCGCAGGCTACCTGGGCGGCGGTGAGCATCTCGCATCGAAGCTGCCATCAGCCTTATCCGTGCTCCTCTACCGCAGCGGCCCTGAAGCATCGGAAGATCTCCTCGAAGGCCTGGAATCCGTGGGCTCTAGAGAGCTGGTGTGGAGGCTGTCGGAAGAGGGTATTTCGAGGAGCAGCGTCAGGTTCCACTCGCTAGCCCTGGGGGACGTGTTTGAAAAACTATCCAGCGTCGACTCCGGCTTCTGGCTCAACATGAGGCAGTACCATAGGGTCCTGAAGGCAGCATCGGGCCTCCAGGGCTCGAAGACCGTGGCGGAGGCGGCGGTTAAAGCCTACCTTGCCTTAGCCTCCGAGGCAGGCGTCAAGGTGAGCGGCGGGATCAAGGAGCTAATAGAGGCTGATAGGGCCCTGAGGAGGAAGGGCTTCCCCGGCGACAGGCTTCTAGGCGCGGCTCTAGCGGCCTCCCTGATAGCCTTGGAGAGGGGCTACGTGGAGAGAATAGTCTAGCTACCAGTATGCCTGCTCCTCCATCCTATATCTAAGGTACATGTTAGCCGCTCTCAGCTTCTCCCTATCCACGAATAGGGGTGTCAGGGCCATCCCCGTGAGAAACCCGCCTATGTGAGCCCAGAACGCCACGCCGCTCAGGACGCCACCCAGCGACGTGGATAGGCCCAACACGAGCTGGTATATAAACCAAAAGCCTATGTAGATGCTAGCAGGCACGCTGAACATCAAGGGGAACCAGCCCCAGAACGTCACAACTCTGACCTGGCTTGCGGGGAAGAGTATTATATATGCGCCTAGCACCCCTGAGATGGCCCCTGAGGCGCCCACGGCAGGGACAAGCCAGGGGTTAGTGAACGATAGGGCAGCGTTCATGAGCGCCTCAGGCGGCATAAGAGCTATGCTAGCTATATGGAAGAGGATCGCGCCTAGGCCGCTGAGAAGGTAGAACAAAAGATACCTAAGCCTACCCATGACGGCTTCAATGTTGTCCCCGAATATGTACAGGTACAGCATGTTACCGAGTAGATGCGCTAGGCCCCCGTGAAGAAACATCGATGTTAGAATTGTGTAGAGCCTCTCACCCGCAAGTATATACGCCGGGATAAGTCCGTAAGCTAGGATTAGGTCCTCGTAGCGCGCCGCGCCCGGTAATAAGAGCGGCGGCGCTACAACCCCCACTACGAATACTAGGACGTTGGCTGCTATCAATCCCAGGTTAACGAGTGGCGGTGACCTAGACGGCACATCCACGTCTTCTACCGGTATGCCCAGCCCTGTCCACCCCTAGTTTAAACCTCCCACACTATAGCCTGGGGCGGTCGTAGAGGCGTATAATAGATTCTTTCGGCTTCAATTATAAATGGGGTCGCCTAATGGATCGTATCAGAGCCGCCGCGTGGAAGCTTAGGCTGTTCATAGCACTGACGAAGCCCCGCCAGCTCGCGCTCCTTATGCTCACCATGTATGGCGCCTACTTCGCGGCAGGCGGCAGCACCAGCCTGGAAAGCCTTGCTCTCCTCACGGTGATGGGGTTCTCCTCCATTGGAGGAGTAACTGCGCTCAACATGTACTTCGACGCAGACATAGACTCTATAATGAGGAGGACTAGGAGGAGACCGCTACCCTCCGGGAAGCTAAGCCCCGGCGAAGCCCTCGCGGGCTCCCTGGTCCTCATTGCCGTTGGAGCCGTGACGGCTTACATGATAAATATCTACGTGCTGGCCTCAGTGCTCGCCGGCCTCTTCTTCGACATAGTCGCGTACACCCAGCTAACTAAGAGGTTCACGCCTCTAAGCATAGTATCCGGTAGTATTGCAGGTAGTATGCCCGCCCTGGGAGGCTGGGCTGCTGGCGCAGGCTCGCTCAGCCTAGGCGGCGTCCTGCTGGCCCTGGTAGTGTTCCTGTGGCAGCCGATACACGTCTGGTTCCTAGCCTACTACTTTAGGAGCGATTACGAGGCTGCCAGGATACCCGTACTGCCCACCCTAGAGCCGAGGCAACTGGCAGCTCTAACCTCTGTGACAACTCTAGCAATGCCGCTAGCCGTCTGGGTCTTCGCTCTAGCCTACGGCTACGGTTACCTCTCAGCGATCATATCAACCTTGCTGGCGGCTGCCGCAATAGTTAAAATAATGGAGTTCTCGGAGAGCGGCGACAGAAAGAAGGCCATATCAATATTCAAGTTCGCTTCCCCGATAATAGCCGTAGTCTTCGTGATGATCCCCTTAGAGAGGGTAGCTACGGCAGCAATACTACTCTCCTGAAACTGGGAATACAGGCGGCGCGGAGGGAGCAACCCCTTTGGCCTCCCTGGATGAGTGTAGAGGTTTCAACCTCATAGGGTGCCTAGCTATAGCCTCTGCGGGGCCCCTAGTCATAGTATCCATAGCGGTGCCGGAGGGCACTGCAGAGTCGCTTCTAGCTCTGGCTATGGTGGCCGCCGGCTCTTCAGCCCCTCTACTCATGCTGTCGAGAACACCCCTGATAATGGCTGCGCTCGCCGCCACTATGGCAGCCCTTCTAGTCTTAGCAGTTTCGGAGTCGCTGTGGCCTCTAGCTACTATTCTAAGCCTCGCGGCCGCGGCGGCCGCAGCCTATGAAAGATGGCAGGCCGCGCCCCCCATCATAGGTGTCATGTCTGCCGTTACTGCCGTTGCAAGTCCCGGCGAGTACAAGTGGGTGGTACTGGCCGCCTATTTAGCCCTTCTGGGCTTCGCGGCCGCCATCAGCTTTAAACGAGTCCACCCTGCCAGCCTGGCATCAGCCTCTATTATACCCCTAGTAGCTCCCGGCTACATCTCGCTCTTAGCGGGCTTAACGGCCACGCTCCTCTACCTAGCGGTTATGAGGGCTGTCGAAGCGACTAGGTGCCCCTTCAGGACCGACTCTCGGAGCCTCATGGCAGGCTCCGTCCTATCCGCCTCCGGCTTCATACTATGGATCTCGTCTATACTGTACGAGCGGCTCTCAGCGCTAGAAGCCGTTGGATTCCCCCTCGCGCTATCCGGGTCTATAGTGCTGATAGCAGCTAACCTAGCGCCTTACACAAGGCTAGGAGGGAAGCCTGTAGGGCGCGTGGACTAGCAAAAACAGGGGTAGTAGCTTTTAATAATGAGCGGCTAGCCTCTACCTCGCAGCCCTAGAGGCTAGAAATGCTGAGACTGCGGCCGCTATGAAGGCTAGGAGCGCCCCGGCCCCTGCCAGAGCAGAGCGGCTGGATGCAGAGGCGGCTGCCTCGATAGCTCTCTCAGCGTTAGCCTTAACCTCCTCTAGAGACGAAAGCACCTGCTCCAGGAGCGCCTTCTGCTCGTCGCCGACTTTCCTAACCTCTTCCCTGATCGACTCGCCCTCACGCTTGACTTCCTCTATTATGGCCTCCCTGCTAGCCTCAACAGCGCTCTTAACCTCCTCTCCCGTCGACTCGATAGCCCCCCTCAGTTCTTCCCTCAGCTGCTCGCTAGCAACGGATATAGCCTCCCGGGTGGACTCACCCTGGCTGACAACCTCCTCTCTCACGGACTCCACGCTCTGGGCCACCTCCTCAACGGTCCGTGCTAACCCCTCTATGCTGGCTTCCACCGCTTCGACCCTCTCGAGAGCCCTCTGGACAGCCTCTACGGCAATCTCAGAGGCCTCCCTTGCCTCGAGCGCGGCAGCCCCGACAACATCGCTCACGCTCAGCCTAGCACTGGCATACGGCCTCTGAACTGTCACGTCTACAAGCGATATCTCATAGACGCCTTCGGCGAGGGGCGGAAGTATAACTTTAGCCTCTATCCTGCCCTCGGAGTCGCTGAACACGAACGAAGCCCCGTCCAGCACGACACCGTTAAGCGCTATCAAGAACACAGCGTTAACAGGCATCCCGCTACCCTCGATTTCAACCACCGCCGCTCTGCCAGCTGCTAACTCGTTTACGCTCGCCTCTAGCACCGGCGGCGGCCTCTCACCCAGCTTAGCAAAGTATATTGAGGAGTCTGCGAATATGAAGAAGAATCCTCCCCTCTCGTCTATAGCCTCTCTAACGTCCGTCCAAACCACGTATACCTGGCCGCCGGCCGCAGCCACATTGAAGTAGTCGCCGAGGAAGAAGGCTAGGAACCCGTTGCCGGTGTAATCCGTGACCCTATAATTAGCGGAGGCTCCCTCCTCGGGAGTGAACCTGGCGTAGAACACGTCGAACCCGAAATTGTCCTCGTCGAAGCGCGTGTCACCCCATATTATGTGGGCTATCCCGTTCTCGTCGACGTCCAGCCACGGGAAGAACTGGTAAGCTCCAGGAGCGTCATTGTTAATCCTTATGGGCTCGCTCCATGTACCGCCGCCATCCATAGAGTAAACGAGGTAAATATCGCCTGGATCGCCGGTCTCAGGGTCGGCGGACCCGTAAACTATGTAGACCGTTCCGTCGGGGCCGACGTCTATTATAGGGAACATTGAGGCCCAGGCTCGGAATCTGGCCGGCGAGAAATAGTCCATTTCCTCCTCTATCACGGCAGCCTCTACGGGCTCGCTCCATGTATCGCCGCCGTCGACGCTCTTTACAACTACTATGCGCGCCGTGCCCGTGAGCCAGCCGTCATCACCAGAGTCGTAATAGGCTATGTATATGGTGCCGTCCGGGGCCACAGCCGGATTGGACCCCTGGAGTACTCTCTCAGCACTGACCTCCCCAGGACCCTCATATATGTACACCTCGTCGCTGACCTGGACAGGACCCTTCCACGTTTCGCCGCCATCAAGGGAAATCACAGCCATTATCCTAATCCTGGTGAAGTAGGAGCCGACGTTGGAGTCGAAGCCGCTAGCAAACTCAGTGTAGCTCACAACTACGATGTCGCCCGAGGGTCCGGGCCCGGCAGCGATATACTCCTTGTCGAGAAGCACTGAGGAAACGAATATGCCCCTAGACGAGAGCTCCTGGAAGTCTATGTAGAATGGGTCTAGCTCGAGCACAATCTCCCAGCTCACGCCCCCGTCAAGACTTCTAGCCACGACTAAGCTGTCAGAGAAGAACAGCCTGACGTTGTCTGAGAACCTAGGCCCCACGGATAGATAGGCTAGGTAGAAGGCGCCGCTGGGGCCGGCGGCAAGCGCTGGATCGGACTGGAAGAAGTCTTCCTCTTCCGCCGGCGGCATAAGTATCGGGCCGTTCCACGTCTCGCCGCCATCCATACTGTAATATACGCCTATCACTACTGAGAGGGGCCCATCGTCCTCGTGGTGGGCTGCAACGACAACGTTAGCCGGGTCGAGGGGATTAACGGCTATGGCCGGCTCGTGCTCATAGCTCCTTCCAAGCTCCACGCTGAGCTTAACATTAGGCGTGAACAAGTCCTCCACGATCTCCCCCAGCTCTTCGGGGCTTCTCTGCTCGACGACACCGCTTAGCGCCCAGAACCTGCTGTCGGGAGGCACAAGCTGCATGTCATAGCTAGCTATGTCACTCGTCAATGCGAGAGCTAGAGCGCCGCTTCCCAAAGCTGATACTTCTTTAAACGTGTTAGCGTCTTTGAGCCCCAGGGCTGGGAGAGTGTAAGGCGCGAAGAGTGAAGCGGCTAGAATCACAGCCATAATTAAGGAGGCTTTCTTCAACGCGAGATTACACCCCTATCGCTTATCGCATATTTTATCGTATTGACACGGCTATGTTAAAGTTTTGCCGGGAATCGAGAGGCGCAGAATATGTAAATGGAATTGAAGAGATGGTGGACCGGCCGGGATTTGAACCCGGGACCTCCCGGATGCCAACCGGGCGCTCTTCCAGGCTGAGCTACCGGCCCACCCCTACACGTGGCCATTCTACTAGACTCCGCTCCAAGGCCAATTAAGCTTTACCGGGCCCGCGGCGATACACAGGTCTTTCCGGTTAACACGTAGATCGGGTCCACAGGCCGTCTCGGATGCCTAGCAAGCGATGAGAACGGTAAATGAGATTTTAAAGGAGTGATTTGGCGCCGCCGCGGGGATTCGAACCCCGGACCACCCGGTCTTCAGCCGGGCGCTCTCCCGCTGAGCTACGGCGGCTCGCTCCCTTATGAGAGGCCCCGCGTTCATCGCCTTTAACGCTTACTCTCTCCCCCTTTAATTAACCTAATAATCTCCTCAGGCCTGACAGGGGTCTTCCTGATCCTTGCCCGGGGGTTGACCCTTCTCACAGCGTCTTCTATAGCCTTGACTATAGCGGCTGGCGCGGCTATGCTGCCAATCTCTCCTACACCTCTAACACCATGAGGGTGATGGGTAGGCGTTTCCCTAAAGTTAACTTCGAATTTCAGCGGAACCTCCATTGACGT
Organism: Acidilobaceae archaeon; assembly: GCA_027051095.1. Taxonomy (GTDB): domain Archaea; phylum Thermoproteota; class Thermoprotei_A; order Sulfolobales; family Acidilobaceae; genus Aeropyrum. The sequence goes on from JALUAM010000073.1 coordinate 9,926, forward strand.
TGGCACGCCATAGTCTGCTAGGCTCTGGACCCTGGGATACCCGTTCTCGTCGTAGACTATCTCCTCATAGAGAACCTGCCCTATGCCCTGAACCACACCGCCGATTATCTGGCCCTCAACCAGCGTTGGGTTAACAACCCGGCCCACATCGTCTAAAGTCTTATACTCTACGACCCTGGCCACACCGGTCTCAGGGTCTACTTCTACGATCGCCATGTGCGCCCCGAAGGGGTAAACGGGGTTGCCGGGCTGGTACTCCACGTACTCCTCAAGCTTTACTCCTCTTTCCGCTGCTATCTTAGCGACCTCTCCGAGGCTTACGCGCGACTTGGGGTCGTCCGAGACGTAGAAGAAGCCGGGCTCGTATGACACTTTGCTCTCCGGGACCCCTAGGACCTCGGCGGCTACTCTCCTAGCCTTTGACAGCACCGCTTCCAGCGCCTTCAAGACAGCGCCTCCGCCCACCGCCAACGTGCGACTGCCGAACGTGCCCTCGCCTCTCTTTACAAGGCCTGTATCGCCCCAGACCACCTTCACCCTGTTAATGTCGACGCCTGCTACGTCTGCCACCATCTGGGCGAACGCTGTGGCATCGCCCTGGCCTGTTGGAGTCGAGCCGGAGACCACAGTTATCGAGCCGTCGGGCTCGAGCCTTACTAGAGCGCTCTCGAAGGGGCCTCCGCTCGTTATCTCGACATAGAATATCAGGCCCACGCCAACAAGCTTGTCCTTAGAGCTTCTGGCTCTCAGAGCAGCCTCCCTATAGCCCAGCTTCTCGACAGCCTCTTTCAGGGCTGAGGGGTAGTCGCCGCTGTCGTACGTCCACCCGAAGCAGTTCTTGTAGGGCATATGCTCCGGCCTCACCATGTTCTTTAGCCTCAGCTCGATGGGGTCCATGCCCAGCTCGTCCGAGAGCAGATCCATCATTCTCTCTATGAAGAACGTCGCCTCGGGCCTCCCAGCGCCCCTATAGGCTCCAAGGGGCGTCTTGTTGGTGTAGACGCCGACAGCCCTAGCCCTGCCATTCCTTATGTCATAGGCTCCTGTGAGGATCCTAGCCGCTATGGCGGGGAGCGCGTAGCCCAGCGGGTAAGCGCCGAGGTCGGCTATTATAGTGGCATCCACCCCTAGAACCCTGCCGTCCCTAGACGCCGCGAGCCTTATACTAGCCCTGACGTCTCTCCCGTGGGTAGTCGCTACCATGTCCTCCCGCCTCGAAGCATACCACTTCACGGGTCTCCCCAGCCTTGCTGCGAGAGCTGGTACGAGTAGGTACTCCGGGTACACCGGGATCTTCGCCCCGAAGGCCCCGCCAACGTCTGGCTGTATAACCCTCACCTCTCCCACCTTTACTCTCAGCTTTTCCTCTAGCTCCTCCTTTATGTCGAAGGGAGTCTGAGTCGACGCCCACACTACAAGCTTCTCCCCGTCGAAGCTTGCAGCAACGCCGCGGGGCTCCATGCTGGCCGCGTAGACCCTGGCATTGTAGAGTTCGTCTTCCACGATTACATCTGCTTCTCTGAAGGCCTTTTCCACGTCGCCGCAGCTATAGGTCTTATCGAAGCCTATGTTGCTTGGCGTAGACTCGTGTACCCTAGGAGCCCCATCCTCCATGGCCTTAATGGGGTCTACTACGGGTTCAAGGGGCTCGTAATCTACGCTTACAAGCTCCGCGGCGTCCTCCGCGGACCCCCTATCCTCCGCTACGACCGCGGCGACAGGCTCGCCATAGTACTTAACCTTGCCCTTAGCTAGGGGGTACATGGGGTCGGAAGGTACGTCGAAAGTCATAGGCTCCAGGAGCTCGGATGCCTCCTTCCACGTTATGATAGCCACAACGCCGTTAGCCTTCGCAGCGTCGCTGACATCTATCGACTTTATCCTCGCGTGGGGGTACTCGCTCCTCACGAAGACCACGTGAAGAGCTCCCGGAAGCTTTATATCGTCCAGGAACTGGCCCTCCCCCCTGAGCAGTCTGTAATCCTCGATCCTGGGGATCCTACGCCCCACATAGGACCTGCCGAGCCATCTAGCATAGTCCAACTCGGGGTCCCAAGTCTTCTATGAACGATCACCGAGTCTTATAGCCGGCCCCCTAGGTCTCGGCCTCCCCCCTCATAAGCTCGATCAGCTCGTCGAAATGCCTCGCGGCTAGCCTTGCGAGAGCCCTAGCTAGCCTATCCCTCTCAGCCTTCACTCCCCTAGAGGCTAGAAGAGCCTCCACGGCCTCAAGCCCCCAATCGCTTCCCCCGCCGAAGAACTCCTCCACTATTGATGCTAGCTCCCCGACACGGCCGCGATCCCCGATCTCCACGCCGTCTACAACGTCGACCCCCTTAGACTCTAACTCCCTTCTAATACCTCCCGGCACCTTAACCCTTGAGACTAGGACTAGCTTGTCGGGCTTGTAGACCTCCATGTATATGCCCACCAGTTGGTACTCTTTCACCTTTAACGCCTTCTCCTCCTTTATAGCCTCTACTACCTCCTCCACACCGAGTATATCACCCAGGCCCTCTACAAGGCCCGTCCACCACCTAGAGTACCATTCCTCGGCTGACAGGGGCTTAGCCAAACTTCCCTTGAGATACCTCGTCCTCTCGTACCAATCGCTTAGCTCCTTACACTCAACGATCAGGTTCGGCCTCTTGATGCGGGGCTCGCCCCCCACGTATTCAACCATGTCAACCACCATGCCTTTATAGACTATCATGTCGGGCCTGAGGCTAACGTAGAGGCTCCACACTCTCCTTAGATCCCGTGAGTCTCCCCATCCTACAGGCCTTGGGGCTTCAAGGTAGAAGCTGGCATATCCCCTCCCAGGCATCCTTAAGACAAGATTAGCCGGGATAGAGCCCCCCCGCTGCCTACCCGACCTCTCTATATGTATGTAACCGTGCTCGGGGTAAACCATGTAGGCGCCCCTCTCCGCTAGGCTGGCGGCCAAAGCCATGAACACCCAGTATTGATATATGCTCCGCATGTTAGTTCTCAGACTTGTAATGACCGCGCTCCTAGCCTTAGCTATGTACTCCTCGACGCTAATCTTGCCCCGGGCGAGATCTATCGAGTACTGGAACAGCTTCTTAGACAGGTGGTGAGCTGGGTCCGTCAGGAAGCTCCTCAGCTCCTTGGGGAAGATCACGCCCTTAGCGCCCAGAAGGCCTTCAACTCTCGAAGTCTCCGAGGCTAGGACCTCAGCCCACCTCCTAGCCTCCCACAATTTATCGCCGGCGAAGACCCTGACAGTATCGTCTCTCAGCTTTTCAAGTCGCTCCTCAGCGCCGCTCTTGAAGACAAGACTCCCCTTATATTTCCTCACAGAGCCTACCAGCCCGGTCGCCGAGGACCTAAGCTCCTCGAGCCCCTTTTCCATCCCCCCAGTCTACCCTAATGATACTGCTCCGACGCCGCCCCGATTAATCGTTTAACGGCTCTGTCCACGATCGCCGCTGCCTCGTCTATACCGGACGATAGTATCGAGGCAACCTCGTTGATGGGCTTACCCTGGACTACCCTAGCTATGACAGCTACAAGCTCTCTACCGCTCAACGGTAAAGGCCTCTTCGAGGCCAGGCTCCTCACAACCTGTATATAGACTGCGTCCATAGCCTGCTCTATATCCACCTCACCGGCTAAGTAGAGCCTCAACATTCTCTCCTGCTCCTCGGTTAAGCCTAGCCTGGGTTCGGCCGGGGGCATTGCCTCTATCAGTGCGGCCATCTTCTCGGCCGCTAGGTCCCTGTAAACGCTCGACCCTGAGAGCAGGAGCCTCAGCAGCATAGACCTCGCAGCCCTCTCTAGAGCTCTTCTGCCTCTCTCCGTGAGAGGCTTGGCCACGCCTACGTTCTTCTCCCCCGTGATCCTATTGTAGCGGGGGCTCACGTAGAAGGGCGTATACCCGTTCCTCAGCCAGAACCCTATAACTTCGTGCCTGGAGAACATCGACGTGACCAGGTCGGCCCCTCTCTCGCGGGCCCACGCCTCTATAGCTAGGAGGAGCCTGCTACCCAGGCCCCTCCGCTGCAGGTCCGGGTGGACGGCGATCCTAGACACCCTGAACGCCTTTAGCGTGGAGTCCTCCCCCGAAAGCAGCTTTATCCTCTCAAGCGCTATCCTGGCCTCCCTGTCGACGCTATCAGACTCTTCGACTACATCTGCGACGGCGATGTAAACGCGCCCGGCTCTAAGGGCGTGGACAGTGTGGTGCGGGCTATCCATTATGGCTAATATATCGTCCGGCATGTTCCTGTAATGCGCCTGAACTAGTATGCCATAGAGCTGGCCTAGATCCTCGGGGCTAAGCGAGCCTGGGTCGACAATCTCCATGGAAACCTCCCTCGGCTCAAAGCCGTCGGGTGGGCTGGAAGGCTCAGCTTTCAGTAGGAACGTGTCGTAGACCCACTCTTCTAGAGGATCGCCCTGCGGGTACCTGACAGGCTCGACTAGCTCGACATCCACTAGCGGCTTTGGAAGCAGCGGGGGAAGCAGCTTCGCGAAGGACCTACCGCTGCCCTCATAGCCGTGAACGGTCGTTGAAACAATAATCTTGCCTCCCCTCCAGGAGAGCCTTCTAACCCTGGCCACGCCCACAGCTGCGGCCTCATCGACCACGGTCATAGGGGCTGGCTCGGCGGTATCTGGCGGCTCGTAGCTGACCCTGAACCAGGGGCCGCTGACCCTGACCACGTCTCCCCCCGACTCTACAACCTTGAACCTGCCCTCCAGGCCCAGTGCCTCAAGCCCCGCAAGCAGCCCCCTCAGTAGGCTCTGAACGGAGAGGGGGGAGGGGCCCACGACTACCGCTCTGCCTATAGCGTGCCAGTAGATAGCTAGCGCTAGAAGGAGGCCTACAAGGAAGCTCTTACCCCTACCCCTATCCCCCCTCACGAAGAAGGTCCTAGCCCCAGACCTTAGGAATCTAGCGCCCGCCTCAAGCGCCAAAGCCTGACTGTAGGTCCTAGCCAGGCCCATGAGCCTCCGAGGCACGCCCACCCTACTCTTGATCTCCCAGCTCTCGCCGTCGGGCCTCGCAGCCGGGGCCTTAAGAGACTCGGACACGACCTTGACCGAGCCGCCACACTCCTCCAGCCACAGGTGGAGCCTGCACCTTCTTATCGAAGATAGCAGGTAGCGCCTGTAGAAGCCCCTTCCCCCCGGCGGCCCAGGGTCCCAGGAGTCGAGCGGTGGGGCTACCAGCGCCAGGAATCCGCCGCCCTTCACAGTCTCAGCGATACCCGCCAGAACGTTTGGCCTCACGAGCCCCTCGAGGGACACAATAGCTGCTCCGAACTCCCCGCCGAGGGCTCTCTCGAAGCCGGCGGGGCTGACCTCAACCCTACACACCCCCCTCCTCGAGGCTCTATCCGCTACCAGGACACACTCACCGCCCGCTAGGCCCGCGAGAGCCTCTACAGCGTTGAACCTCCTGCAGGTGTTCACGACTAGTAGGCCCCTGAAGCCTGTGGAGGAAAGAGTGTCTAGGAGGCGCCTTGCCTCCGACTCTAAGGACCCCATCCAGGGCTCAGCCCTTTACCCTAACAGTTACCCTATAGCCGCTCTCCTCGACGTCCCAGCCCTCAACTATAGCCTCTACCTCCAGGCCCTCATCCCTGAAAGCGCTTTCAACCTCCTCCTTCAAGCTAAAGTCCAAGCTGCAAGCACACCCCTGCCTTATAAGCAGTTTAACCTCCCCATCCCTCACGGATAAAACCTCCATCTCCAGGTCGCCCATCATCCACTCATTGAACCTCTCAGCAGCCCTAGACGCTGCAGCTAGAAGCCTCGCCGCCTCCAAGGCCGCCCCTCACCAGGTTATATATCTCCAGCAGGCCACCCTTCTGCCTTCCTCGGCCTCCAAGGGCCGCTTGAGCGGCGGCTCCTCTACGGGGCACTTAGCCTTCAGCCTGTCATAGTCCTCCTCGAACTCCACACATCTGGGGTGGAACCGGCAGCCAGGAGGTATGGCTGCTGCACTTGGCACCTCACCCTTTATCCTGAGCTCCCTGAACCTCTTCCTGTTCTCAGGGTCAGGCTCAGGCACCGCGGCTACAAGTGCCTTCGTGTAGGGGTGTATCGGCCTCTCTATAATTCTCCTCGCGTCTCCCATTTCCACTATCTTGCCTAGGTACATGACAGCTATCCTATCACATATGTACCTGGCCACCGCCAGGTCGTGGGTTATGAATATGAAGCTCGTGCCGAGCTTGTTTCTGAAGTCGAGTAGCAGCTCCAGTATCTCCGCCCTTATCGACACGTCCAGCATTGAGACCGGCTCGTCAGCTACCACCAGGCTCGGGTTGAGTATGAAGGCCCTGGCTATGGCAACCCTCTGCCTCTGGCCCCCGCTGAGTTGGTGCGGGTACCTCTCCATGAAGTCGCTGGCCGGCGTTAGCTTCACAGCCTCAAGCATCTTGGCCACCATCTCCTCCCTCTCCCGCCTGTCACCTATCTTGTGAACTATGAGGGGGTCCTCGAGTATCCTCTTGATCGTGAACCTCGGGTTAAGGCTGCCATATGGGTCCTGGTATATGATTTGCAGCTCCCTCCTCAGCGGCTTGAACTTCCTCCTTGGCACCTTCAGCAGGTCTACGTAGCCGTCACTAACCTCTACGCCGGAGGCCTCCAGCTCCCTCAGGACCTCCCTCTTAGGCTTGAAGAGTATAGAGCCCCCCGTGGCCTCTACTAGCCTGAGGATAGCCTTCCCCGTGGTTGTCTTGCCGCAGCCGCTCTCCCCTACCAGGCAGAAGACCTCGCCCCTCCTGACGGTGAATGAGACACCGTCGACTGCTCTAACATAGCGCCTCGGCTTGAACGTCACCAGCTCTACTATCGACTTCCTCAGGGGGAACCAGACCCTAAGGTCCCTAACATCTAGTATGACCTCCCCGCCCTCCAAGGCCGGAGCACCCCCTATGAGGCCTCGCCCTCGTTTAGCCAGCAAGCCGACAAATGCCCGTTGCCTAGGTTGAAGAGAGGCGGCTCCCTCAGCCTGCACCTCTCGAAGGCCTCAGGACACCTGGGGTGGAAGCGACAGCCCGACGGGGGGTTCCGCAGGTCCGGCGGCTGGCCCGGTATATAGATCAGCTTGTCTACCGGGCCGCGCAGCCTCGGTATCGCCCTCAGCAAGGCCTTGGTGTACGGGTGCTTCGGGTTCCTGTAGATATCCTCGCTGGACCCATACTCTACTATCTTGCCGGCGTACATCACAGCCACTGTGTCGGCCAGCTCGGCTATGACCCCGAGGTCGTGGGTTATCAGTATTATGCTTAGCCCCTTCTCCCTCTGCAGCCTCTTCAGCAAGTTCAGTATTTGAGCCTGAACCACGACGTCGAGTGCGGTGGTCGGCTCGTCGGCTATCACTATGTCGGGCTCCAAAGCAAGCGCCATCGCTATGACCACCCTCTGCTTCTGGCCCCCGCTAAGCTCGTGAGGGTACCTATCAGCGATCGACTTATGCAGGCCTACGCTCTCGAGCAGCTCGTACACCCTCCTCCTGGCCTCCCTCCCGCTCATACCAGCGTGTATCCTCAAGACCTCCTCTATCTGCCTCCCCACAGTGTAGACCGGCGTCAGAGCGTTCATAGCTCCCTGGAATATCATGCTGACCTTCTTCCACCTAACCTTGCGCCTGAGCTCCGCGTCGCTCAGAGCCGTAACCTCTATGCCGTCGACGAGGATCCTGCCCGACACTATCCTGCCCGGCGGGGGTACAAGGCCTAGTATGCTCCACGCTATCGTGCTCTTGCCGCTCCCCGACTCGCCTGCTATCCCTAGGACCTCGCCCCTCCTAAGCTTGAAGGAAACCCCGTCGACAGCCTTTACCACGCCCTTAAGCGTGAAGTAGTAGGTTTTAAGGTTCTCGACGACCAGCACCTCCTCCGGCAACTATGCTCACCTCTTCAGCTTCGGGTTTAGTATGGCGTCGAGCGCGTTACCTATGAATATGAAAGTCATCCCCACCACTGCTATCGCCAGCCCCGGCGGTATCACCCACCACCAGTAGCCTTTAAGCGCCGCCTGCGCGTTCTGAGCGTCGTAGAGTATCTTACCCCACGTCACGAGGTTCGGGTCGCCTAGGTTGAGGAAGCTGAGGCTAGCCTCAGCTATCACCGCGCTGGGCACGCTGAGAGCCATGCTTGCGAACATGTAGGGTAGGACCTGGGGGAATATGTAGAAGACTAGTATCCTCAGGGTGCCGGCCCCGCTGGCTATGGCAGCCTCGACGTACGGCTCACTCTTGATCTGCAATGCCATGCTACGCGTGACGAACGCTATGCCCGGCCAGCTGAACAAGACTATCAATATTATTATTACCCATATGCTCGGCTTGATCAGCGCCGAGAGGAGTATGAGGAACGGGAGCACCGGCAGGCTATAGACTATCTGCGCTATCCTCAGCAAGACCTCGTCGACTAGGCCTCCCATGTAGCCCGCCGCGATCCCGTAGAAGCTCCCGGCTACTACCGTTATAGCGCTCGTCAGAAGGCCGACTATCAGCGCCCACCTGGTGCCGTAGAGGAGCGCCTGCCAGAGGTCCCTGCCGTTGGCGTCGGTGCCCATGAGACCATAGCAGGAGCCCTTCACAACTACCTTCAACGGCTCCATGCTGACCTCGAGGCCTCTTCCAACCAGCACTATCGAGACCCGGTACTCGCCGTCCAGCACCCGCGCCTCCTCCCCCCTGAACGGCGCGTAGAAGTCCTCTAGGAAGTAGGCGTTATAGAGAGCTCTGGCCAGCCCGGCTATGCCGGCCTCAACGACTACTTCATCCGCGCTTACAAGCTCTACCTTCAGCTGGTTCTGGAACAGCCTCAGTGCCTGCAGGGCATTCACCGTCTTAGTGGCTATGGTCTGCGTGAGGCTCCTCAGGTTGACGTTGATCTCCGCCCTCTCAAGGCTCTTCTCAGGGAAGCCCAGGAATATATCGGATATTGAGGCGGGCCTAGTGTCTATCTTTACAATCGCGGCCAGAGGGCCCTGGGGCTTCGCCTCCTCGGCCCTAACCTCGACTAGATACCTCTCCCCGCCTCCAGGCATTTCAAGTGCTATCTCGTTTATTACGAACCTCTGCCGGGTGGCGCCTAAGGCTATCTCTATGACCGTGGGCCTCACTGATACGACAACGCCGTCCGGCCTCTCGATCCTAATCTCCTCTACCATCACAGGCGGCTCAGCAACACTGTAGCTAATGTTCATGGCAAAGTAGAGGTCCTCGGGTATCTCATCCCCCTCTATGGGGAACACAGCGGTGATCACATACCTCTCCAGCCCGCCGCCCTCAGACCTCTCAAGGTAGAGAAGGCTCGGTAGCCTCTCGGGGTCCGTATCCCACCTGACAACCACGGTCTTGGTAGGCTCCCTGTCGCCGAGAATACCGGCAGCCCAGCACGGCGGAACAGCCCTCGGGTAGTCCTGGAAGTACGTCTGGTCCCCATACCAGTACCTTATGATCTCCTCGTCGCCCAGCAGGGGGAACGCGACGGCGACCGCCACTAGGATCACTAGGAAGGCGAGCCCCACGAGCCCTATCTTAGACCTCTTATAGTCCTCCCAGAAGCCCCTTATGCTCTCCACCGTCACGGACAAACCCGTCACCCTACCCTAACCCTCGGGTCTAGCAGCGAATATATGAAATCTAAGATCAATATGGTCACTATGAATGCGACCGTGAGAACCCACGTACTCGCCACTAGCACGGGGGCGTCGAACTGCTGTATAGCGACCCAGTATATCAGGCCCATGCCCGGCCAGCCGAACACGGCCTCGGTTATTATAGCCCCGCCGAACGCCCCCACGATGCTCAGAGCTAGGTAGGTGACTATCGGCGGGCTGCTAGCCCTGAGCACGTGGCCGTATATCACTCTCCTCTCAGGGAGACCCCTAGCCCTAGCCGTCATAACGAAGTCCTCCTGGAGGACGCCCAGGACAATGTTTCTTATGAGATACGCCGCGCCGCCAAAGCTAACTAATACTATGGTGGCCACCGGCAGCGTCATGTAGTAGGCCCATATCTTGGCCTCTGCTATGAGCCTCTCAAAGAACCCCATGTCGGGGGGTAGGTTATTAAGCTCGTAGTACACGTACATGGCCTGGCTGGGGAACAAGTCCAGGTAGAACGAGAATATCAGCAGCATTATAATCGCTACCCACCACGTCGGCATGCTCCAGCTTATCATGCCGAATACGCTTATAGCCCTGTCCAGCAAGCTCCCCGGCCTCCTGGCCATCTGGAAGCCCAAGATTATCCCTATCATGAAGGTTATCAGGGTCGCTGTCAGGAACAAGATAGCAGTATTCTTCAATGCTATCAATAGTATCTCGCCCACATCATTGGTACCGCCTATGTAGCTGTACTTCGTAGTTCCGAAGTCGAAAGTTATATTCCTTATTAATAATATCTTCGTCCAGTTTATCACGTCGAAGGTGAAGTTGCCGGTAAGCCCGTTCTGCTTCAACAGGTTCTCCCATAGCTGCTGCCTCTTCTCTTCCAGCAGCTCAGGATTATAGGCGTACTGTGTCTCCAGCGCCCTCAACGCTAGGATGTAAGCCTCCCTCACAGCGCTGTACTTCTCAACCACAGTATAGACGGAGAATATGGCGGAGATTAGAAGCAAGGTGACCGCGAGCGTGATCGCAGCGTTAACAACCTTAGTCAGCACAAACCTCACTAGAGATGCCAATCCACTCCAGCCCCCAGAGGGGGTTAAATGTAGCAGTCGATAAAATAGTTTTTAATGACTGTCCTAGGCTCCCGGCAGAGATCCGAACGGCCCGCACAGGATAGGGATGGGCGAGGAAAGGGGAGGCAAAGCGGTCATCGATGGAACGTCAAACTTGTAAAAAACTTGAAAGGAAGCGATTGCGTGAAGCTGCAAGCCGTGCTAGCTACCGCCGCCTCTCCTTATGTAGAAGTAGGCGGCGGCTGCCAGTATTATCAATATGATGATTACTGCTAGCACCGCGCCGCTTATGCCCGCCTGCACCGTCTCAGTCACAGTCTCAGTGACAGTCGTGGTCTCCACCCTCTCCTCGACCACTGTGGTAGTCGTCACAACGGTCTGGGTTACTATCTGAGTGACGGTTACAGTAGTCACTCCGGGAGTCGGAGTCGGAGTAGGCGTTGGAGTCGGCGTGGGCGTGGGTGTGGGAGTCGGAGTCGGGGTCGGGGTCGGAGTAGGCGTCTCCTCGGGCGGCGTCACGGTGCCGTAGACGTTGCCAGCGGTGATCTCGAGGAGGCTAGGCTGTATGTAACCCTTGCCCAGCGGGTAATCCTCGAAGAACTCTAGCTCTAGCACGTTGGCGGTCGGGTCATAGCTCTTCAGGTAGTAGGGTCCATTGAACACGACTGCATGGCCCATCCTGTTTATGAAGTCCACGTAGGCCTGGAGCCTAGCGTCCATCTCGGCCTGAGTTATTATCTCCATGCCGGTGATCTCGTTAAGGCCCCTCAGGTACTTCAGAGCCTCCTCGCTGCCGATTAGCTGGCTGGCCATCTCAGCGATCACGTCGGGGTGCTTCAGCAGGTCGAGGGCCACCTCGCCGGTGGCCTCCCTGTCAGTCCAGCCGTAGTTCACGCCTCCGGGGTCTTCGACAACTCCCTTCTCAAGGGCGATTATCATGTGTATCGGCGTCCAGACCCACAGGTCTACCTGGTTAGCTATCAGGGCAGGGTCTACGTCCAGGTATGTCGTGTAGACCTCCACGGTGTCCTCGTCTACTACCCTTATGCCGAGTATCTGGTCGAGTGTACCAGTAACAGTCTGGTCTATCTCAGAGTCGTAGTACGGGTCCTCCTCGCCGGTGACCTGCGAGTCGTCGAAGGCCCACTCGTAGTAGAAGGCTAGCACGCCTAGTATGTCAGCCAGCGTCATGTCGGTGCCGTCGTGCCACTTGCCTAGTATGAAGTTGAACGTCACCTTGCTCTTAGCCATGGCGCCCTCGGTGACTACATACCTGACGCCCGGTATGTAGTCCTTACCCTGCTCTATGGCCTCCTGTACGGTTATCCACCTGTTCTCGACGGGGTCGTACACTATCGCGTCGCCGGGCACGGGTATGCCTTCGGGGTTGATCTCGACCTCCCAGGTCTCCCTTATGGGTATCGGTATGCCAGTAACGGGGTGGTTGTACATGCCGAAGTCGGCCAGCTGGTACCTAATCACCTCGCTGTAGATGTCGGTGAAGCCTAGCACCGGGTTCCAGGGGCTCAGGAACAGGGCGCCCACCGCGCTGTACTCTAGGATCACTAGCTCGCCGTCCACAGTCCTAGCGGTCCTCACGCCCCAGATGCTCCAGAGGCCTGTGGTCGTGCCGTATATCAGCCCGGTCACGCTGTTCTTGTTGATAGCGAAGAACTCTAGGTTCTCGGTCAAGAAGACCCTAGGCACCTGCTCTAGGCCGAACCTGGTTAGAGCCCTGACGTCCTCCCTCAGCTCGTCCACCTGCTCGGGCGTGTAGCTGCCGAACCTCAGCTTGTAGCTGAGCTCGTAGGCCTCCTCGCTGGGGAACCAGAACCACCAGTCCTGCACTCTGTGGTTCGGACCGAAGCCTCCTAGAGGCCCGTAGAAGAACCACACGTCATACCTGACCCAGTAGATCGGGTCGTCCACTACGCTGACCCAGCCCTCAGTGTATAGGTGCCATATCCTGCCGCCGATCGTCTCGCTGGTCTGTATCGGGTTGATTCCATAGACCAGCGGCGTCACTATTGTTCTGGTCCTCTCGATCCTGTTGACCTTTATGAAGAGCTCGCTCTCAATCCAGCTGGCGATCTGTCTGCCCATATCCAGCCTGTCGTCCTCAACCCTTATCAGGAAGTTGACCTCCACGATCTGGGCCGTGCCGTCGGGTTTTACGAAGTAGAGCCACTTGCCTCCAGGCGCTAGCGGGTCGTCCCTGAGCTCGAGCCTGAAGCCATACTCCTGGTAGATCTGATTCAGCTCCTCTATAGCCTCATTGAAGAGCTGCCTAGCCCTCTCCCTATCAGCAACGGCTGTGACGCCGAACTCCTCCGGTATGTCCTTGACCCACTCGTAGCCCGCGAAGCTCGGCCTAACAGCCGTCAACATCGGGTTGGCGCTGCCAAGCAGTATACCGTTGACCAGGAAGCTCCTGTCTATTATAAGCTGGAGGGCCTGCCTTATCTTAACGACTCCGAAGGGGTTGAACACTAGGTTCGGATCGTTGGGGTCGATGTCCTTAATCGACACCCAGTTGCTGCCAAAGGCCTCGTGGGCATTCAGATAGAGAAGGCCCGGTATCGGAGCGCCCTCTATGTACTCGTACTTGCCGGGCTCCCTCACCTTAACTACTATCTTGCCAGGCTTGTCGGGGTCATACACGTTGCTGGCGAGGTTGATGGCCAGGGAAGTGAACGTTGACGCGGTGGGTATCAAGTCTATGTTCTGTAGTATCTCCTCTGGTATGTCTAGGTAGGCCTTGAGCGGCAGGCTCCACATGAATATGTCGGCCTCACCGGTACCGACCTGTATTATGCCGGCGGTCTGGTCTGTGACAGCCTTGAAGATGATCCTCTCGACGGGCACGCCCTCCTGAGCGGCGCTGGGGACTGCCATCACCGGCAGTATCGATACTAGCATTAGGGCGGCGAGTGACAGCGCTATGGCGACCCTGGTTACATTAGTGCCGCTAATCAAGCCCGGACCACCCTACACTCCATGTAATCGTTTATTGGAGTGTATTTGTGTAGACTATTTAAGCTTTGCCCAAGATGTTCCCTCTGGTACACCTTCAATAAAATGCTCGAAAAAGTAGCGGGGTCCGCGAAGACCTATCCCGGTGTACCCATAGGGGGTTCTACCACTCCTATATTGATTCAAGCCCTCTCAACGGCTAATCTCGATCAGGTGAAGACTTATGAGCGAGCAGGGTCACAGGGTGTGCTTCAAGATAGCCATAGACCCTTCCACCCCCCTTTCTAGCCTTCTCGAGGCGCCAACCATCGACGGTGTAGAGAAGCCTGTAACCGTGGCCCCAAGCACTATGACCTCGGAGGCTCTGAGGGCGTGTAAAGGTTGCTCTGCCATAGTAGCAGTTGACGGCGACGGCAAGCTTGTTAAGGCTGTGGGCTCTGACAGGGCTGCGCTTTACTATATCGAGAGGGGTGACGTCCCGGTCGGCGAGCTACCCGGTGAGGCGCCTCTTCTAGGTCTAGACGACAGCGTGGAGAAGCTTGTAGAAGAGCTAATCCTTCACGGGGGACCCGTGGTTGTAGTCGATAGGCTTTCAAGGCCAATATACGTGGTTAATAGGCTCATACTCTCCAGGCTCCTCCAGGAGGAGGTCGACATAGAAGAGGTTAGAGCCGCAGACTAGGTTGCAGGCAGCATCTACGCTTTAAACTCTCGAAAACCGCAGGGGTTCCCCACGGGTAGAAGCCTATTGTGTCAGGACAGCCTGAAGGCGAGGTCCTAGCCCGCACCTCTCAAGACATTAATCCACCCTCAGTCGTGGCCCTCGCAGAAGCCGCCTTAAGGGGGCACCCTCTAGCGTTAAACAGTGCCCTCAAGCCCGGGGGTGAGCGGGTTTGAAGATAGTAGACATAAACGCTGCTGAGAAGCCTAGAAGAAGGTTGAAGGCGCTCGACTACATCGACACGCTAGGTTTTATAATTGAGGAGTGGAGAGTCAAGTGCGTGGAGCCCGGGAGCGAAGAGTACGACGCTGTCTACTGGGCCTTGAGGGCACTTGGATGCAGGAGGATAGCCCTGGGCAGAGGATGCTACGTTAGCCTCGACGCCCTCGGCGTCTACGATGACTTCGAGGAGAAGCCCCGCGGGGAGGTCTACTATAGTGTGCTGGACATGCTAGAGAGGGGCCGGCCTACACCCCTAGTAAGGCTTAGGTGGAGACCCACCCGGGGGGTTAGGGTGTGGGCCAAGCTAGAGTGGTTTAATCCTCTCAGCTTGAGTGTAAAGGATAGGCCCGCATTCCACATTGTTAGGGAGGAGGGCTTAGGTAAGGGCGACTACGTAGGCGATGCAAGCAGCTCCAACTTTGCCGCGGCATTGTCAGCGCTCGGAGCCTTGCTCGGCTTTAAAGCCAGGCTCTACCTGCCCGCGTCCACGGGCAAGCTGGGCAAGATAGCATCGCTGCTCTATGGGGCGGAGGTGGTGGTAGACGAGTCTGCGAAGGCGACCACAGACCTGCTTAAGAGGGTAGTAGCCGACGCCTCGAGGCTAGGCTTCACACACGTCAATCAGTTTACAAACGACCTAAACTTCGAGTCTCACATCAAGGGGACCGCTAGGGAAATAGACTACCAGTCGAGGATAGCAGGCTTCAATGTGGCCGGCGTAGCCGGCTCGCTGGGAACGTCGGGCCACATGGCAGCCGTCGCGTTCTACTTCACTAAAAAGAGCAGGAGTTCCGTCGACGTCGTGCTTGCACAGCCTGCAGAGGGCAGCATTATACCCGGGCTCAGGAGGATAGAGACGGGCATGCTGTGGATAAACCTGCTCGACATAGACTACAATCTGTACGATGTAACCCTTAGCGAGGCGCTCGAGACCGCGGAGGAGGTAGCCAGGAGCGACGGCATACTTGTATCGCCTTCGGGCGGCGCGGCGCTCGCAGCCATCAGACGCCACGCGGAGAGGGGTTTAGCAAGCGGCGATTACGTAGTAGTCATACCCGATACGGGATACAAGTATCTAGACCTCTTTGAGTCCTGGAAAGAGGGGGGTGGACTGCGTGAAGGTGAGAGCACACATAGTAGTTAGAGGGCTCGTCCAGGGCGTCTTCTTCAGGGCGTCTATGAGGGAAGTCGCCAACGCTAACGGTGTAACCGGGTGGGTTAGGAATCTACCCGACGGGAGAAGCGTTGAAGCCGTACTCGAGGGTGAAAGGGAGGCCGTCGAGAAGGTCATATGTTGGAGCCTTAGGGGGCCTCCGGGGGCTAGGGTCGAGGAGGTTGAGATACGGTTCGAGGAATACCGCGGCGAGTTCAAGGGGTTCGAGATAAGATTCTAAGGTGTGCACTATGGCGCTCCTAAGGGTATATAACACCCTTGGCAGGAGGCTGGAGGCCTTCGAGCCTTACAGCCCCGGCAGGGTTGGCATGTACACGTGCGGCCCCACAGTGTACGACTACACGCACATAGGCCATGCCCGCACCTTCGTGTCATTCGACGCGATCAAGAGGTACCTCTGGCTTAGAGGGTACAGCGTGTTCCACGTTCAAAACATAACCGACATAGACGATAAAATAATAAATAGGGCGCGCGAGGAGGGGAGGGACTGGCGCGAGATTGTCGAATATTATACAAAGGATTATCTGGACGTCATGCAGCAGCTGGGGATACGAATAGATGTGCACCCCCGCGTGACTAGTCATATAAAAGAGATTATCGAGTTCATTGATGGCTTGATAGAGAAGGGTTACGCCTACGTAGCGCCCAGCGGCAACGTCTACTTCGAGGTCGACAAGTACCCCGACTATGGTAGGCTCAGCCTCAGGACTTCCAGGGAGGCGTGGAGGCAGGAAGAGGAGTATCTAAGGGAGAAGAAGAAGCCTTACGACTTTGCACTCTGGAAGGCTGCAAAGCCGGGCGAGCCGAGCTGGGAGAGCCCTTGGGGCCGTGGAAGGCCCGGCTGGCATATAGAGTGCAGCGTGATGAGCACCCGCTACCTGGGCAGGAAAATAGATATCCACGGGGGCGGCATCGACCTAGTATTTCCTCACCACGAGAACGAGAGGGCCCAGAGCGAGGCTCTACTCGGCTCTAGGTGGGTGAAGTATTGGATTCACGTGAACTACCTGACTATCAGAGGCGAGAAGATGTCTAAGTCGCTCGGCAACATAATCCCCCTAAGGGAGGCTATATCTAAATGGGGCGCCGGCCCCTTAAGATTGTGGTTGCTGAGCGCCCACTACCGCAGCAACCTAGACTATAGGGAAGACGCTCTAGAACAGTATAAACAATTGTATCAAAGGCTGAGAGCCGCCGCCGAGGGAGTCTCTAGGAGGCTGGAGAAGTCAGAGCCCACCCACTACCTAGACGATAAAGGCCTGGAGCTAGTAGCCCGTGTGCAAGAGCTGCTTAAAGGGTGGCACGACGCCATGAGCGACGACTTCAACTTCGGCGCGGCCGCCCGCTATCTATGGGAGTTCACTTCGCTCTACTTCAAGGAGCTAGAGTCTAGCGAGAGCGCGGCTGCATTATCACTGGCATGGAAGTTCATAGTGGATACAAACAGGGTCTACGCCTACGCCGACGATATAGTAGGGGGGGCTTGGAGAACCGGTGAGGGCTTTGAGGAGCCGCTCATAGACCTCATAGTTGAGGTGAGAGCTAAGCTAAGGGAAAGGAAGATGTACGACCTCGCAGATTACATCAGGAGCAGGCTAGCAGAGATGGGGATACAGTTACTAGACTACGGGTTGAAGACGGAGTGGAGGAGAGTGGGGAAGCCTAGATGAGTAGGGCTCTACCTTTGAGTCCTCGGTCTCTCGATCTCCTCGACTTCGAACTCTACTCTAGGCAGATAGGCCTGCTGGGTGTTGACGGCCAGCTAGCCCTCGCTTCGTCGACAGTCGCGGTAGTGGGGCTGGGGGGGCTGGGCTCTGCAGCCACCCTATACCTGGCAGCCGCGGGCGTTGGAAGAATGATACTAGTTGATAAGGATGTCGTGGACAAGAGCAACCTTCACAGGCAAATCCTCTACGGGGCGGCCGATATAGGCAAGCCTAAGGCGGTCGTTGCGGCCGAGGCTGTGAAGAGGCTCAACCCTAAAATAGATGTGGAGGCTGTCCCAGAGCCCCTGGACCTTCAGCTTGCATCATGGCTCGCCAGGGAGGCCGACGTCATAATAGATGCCGTGGACAACTGGAGGACCAGGCTCCTCTTAGACGAGGCCGCCTGGAGGATGGGTAAGACTCTCGTCCACGCAGCGGCTGAAAGGCTTCACGGCCAGGCCACCACGGTCAAGAGAGGCGTTACTGGGTGCCTCGCCTGCATAGCGCCCAGCAACATAGAGGCCAGCGGCTGCCAGTCTATATTAGGTCCCGTGGTGGGCATGCTGGGCTCGCTGCAGGCTCTTGAAGCCGTCAAGGTCATAACCGGTGTTGGAGAGCCGCTTTATAATAAACTATTAATAGTTGACGGTTCCACCATGACATTCGAGGTCCTAAAACTCAAGCCTATAGAATGCTCGAAATGCCTTGAAAAGCTTAGGCCGCGCAAGCACAGGCACGAGCTCGGGGCCGAGGCAACGCTTTAAGCCCCATCAACACTAGTCTGCTCTGGGGGCCCGTAGCTCAGCCAGGACAGAGCGCCGGCCTTCTAGGCGTGGGGTGTACAGCCCTGCGCGGGGCGAGCCGGTGGTCCCGGGTTCAAATCCCGGCGGGCCCGCCACTAGCAGCCTGCGCTGACAGGGGTGATTGATCCGGGTGCCCAGGAACCTCTGGGAGGTTTACAACCTGCTGAGCGACGAGGAGTTCAGAGTGTTAAGGGCCATAGAGAGGTTCCAGGCCAAGTACGAGTATGTGCCGGCGGAGCTGGTGGAGAAGGCTGCCGGCCTCCCCCCCTCAAAGCTCGCAAAGGCGATATACACTTTATCTAACCTTAAGCTGATTAGGAGGAGGCTCGGCAATCTCAGCGGCTATACGCTCACCTACATGGGCCTCGACGTGCTAGCCCTTAGGAACTTCGTTGCTAGGGGCGTCATAAAGGAGCTAGGAGATAAGATAGGTGTAGGCAAGGAGGGCGATGTATACATAGCCTTGGCCCCCGGCGATTATAGGGTCGTAGTTAAGTTTCACAGGGCGGGTAGAGAGAGCTTCAGGAAGATACGCAAGCATAGGTCCTACGCGCTAGATTTAAGGGCTACAACGTGGCTTGCACTGGCTAAGCTAGTTGGAGAAAGAGAGTTCAAGGCTCTAGTTGCCCTCGAGAGGGAGGGCGCTAAGGTCCCCGAGCCCATTGCCTGGAACCGGCACGCGGTCGTCCAGAGATATGTTGAAGGAGTTGAACTACACATGATTAGGGAGTTGCGCTACGAAGAAGCGGTGAAGGTGCTGCTCGACAGCCTAGAGACCCTTAGAATAGCTTATACTAGGGTTGGCATAGTCCACGGCGACCTAAGCGAGTACAATATATTAGTAAAGGTTGAGGGCGAGGTCGAGGCGTTCATAATAGACTGGCCCCAGTACGTGTATAAAGATGAGCCTAACGCCGAGGAGCTGCTCAGGCGAGACGTATCATACCTGCTCAGGTTCCTCAAGAGAAGGTTCGGCGTTGAAGCAGACTTAGAAGAGGCTATAAAATATGTTAAGGGTGATAGAGATGAGCCGCCAATCTAAGCCTCTATACGTGGGGGTTGATTTAGAGTCGGGGTCTCCCGGCGGAAGCGATGCACGCTACACCATAGTAGCCGTTGACTCCGACGGCTCGTTCGTGGCAAAGCATGAGGGGGTTCACTTACCTAGGCTCATAAGGCTGTTATGGGAGATAAGGCCTAGAGCCCTAGCCGTAGACAACGTTTACGAGCTAGCCAGGAACACTAATGGACTCGTGAGAATACTCTCTATGATGCCGCCCGACCTAGACGTGGTACAAGTTACTATGCAGGACGGGGAATTCCTCGACATAAGGGAGGCTGCCAGGAGGGCCGGCATTAGGATAGAAGGGGGCAAGCTGAGCCCCGCGAAGACCGCTCTGCTAGCGGCTACCTTGGCGTCAATGGGGCTGGGCACTAAAATCAGGGCCCTAGAGGAAAAGACTATCATATCCGTTGCGAAGGGCAGAAGCGGCTCCGCCGGTGGCTGGAGCCAGCAGCGCTACCAGAGGAAGGTTAGGGCTAGCGTTGCGGCGGTAGTAAACGAGATAAGAGAGCTCTTGGAGAGGGAGGGCCTCGACTACGACTTACAGCTAAGAAAGAGTAAGGGAGGGGTAGAATCGGCCCTCTTCATAGTCTATGCCGGCCCCGATAGGGTGAAGAAGCTACTCCCACACACGGGCGACGACGTTGTAGTCAAGGTCAGGCACGTTTATCGGAGCAAGCTCCTGCTACCCTCTAGGCAGGAGCAGGGGCAGCCTAGGAGGTTCCTCATAGTAGGCATCGATCCCGGCATAACCACGGGGCTAGCCGTTATAGACATCAACGGCAATGTAATCCATGTAAGCAGCGGTAGGGGCATGGATAGAGCTAAGGTCGCCGAGATAGTTTCTAGGCTGGGCAGGCCTGTCATAGTAGCTGTAGACGTGTCGAACCCTCCGGAGGCCGCTAAGAGGCTTGCAAGCCTGTGGGGAGCATCACTGTTCACTCCGCCCCAGGACCTCACCCCGCGGGAGAAGAGGGAGCTAGCACTCAGGGCCGGCGTCGACATAGACGACAGCCATGCGAGGGACGCTCTCGCAGCGGCATACAAGGCTTACCTAGCGTTGAAGTCTAAGCTCGATAACGTTGAGAGGAGGATAGAGGAGTTAGGGCTAGATGTCGACGTTGAATCCATAAAGGCTGAGGTAGCGCGCGGTGCTAGCCTCGCAGACGCGCTGGAGAGGGCGATCGCTGAGAAGCTCGAGCAAAGTGAAGAGGCTGGCGGGGAGAAACGTGAGGGTAGAAAAAACGCTAAGGAGCCGGACATAGCTAGATACGTTGAGGCGATTGAGTCCCTGAAGATTGAAAGAGAGTCCCTGATAAGGGAGATACAGAGGCTTAAGAAGCGCATTGAGGAACTCGAATCCGAGCTTGAAAAAATGAGGACAGAGGCTGCACGGGAAGCGTTGAAAGACAGGCTGCTGGCCGGCATGAGAGCTAGCATAGATTCCCTTACAGCGAAAATATCCGCGCTAGAGAGGGAGCTGGAGAAGGCTAAAGCGGAAGCCGAGGACCTTAAGAATGCGCTTAGACTCGTGGCTGGCGGGGAATACATTGTCGTCAGAAGGCTAGAAAAGCTAACCACTTCGGCAATTAAGGAGTCAATAGCCATTTACGGCCCCCTAAGGAGGGGCGAGGCAGTTTACGTTGAAAGCCAGGATTCCTTCAACTTAGACGCTGTGAAGACGCTTTCCGAGGCGGGAGTAACTACGGTAATCCTTAACGAAGAATTCGGTCCCCTTTATAACGTTCTCGTTAAGAGAAGCTTGAAGGTGGTCACCGCTAAGGAGGCGGGCCTAAAGAATATCGGCGGCTTCACCTTGGCTAAGAGGGATGTAATCGCGCGTGCATCCCAGGGCCAGGAGTCAAGAAGCAGTAGGACGAGCATGGTAGACATCGATTCAATAATCGACGAGTATAGGCGTGAAAGGATGAGGAATATCACCCTGAAAAGCGGGATGAAAAGGCATGGGGCGCATGGGGCCCGGGCTACCCCTTAGTTAATATACGGTGATTTCACCTTTCAGGAATTTTTCAGTGTATCTAGTTATGCCGCTCAGTACCTCGTCCATTATAGCCTTTATCTCGTTCTCCATGTCAGCCGTGATCCTCCCAGACTCCGGCTTCACTTTCACATCGGCTATTAGAGGGTCATCTATGGGCCTCCCGATCTGACTCACTATTTTAACATAAACTTCCTCTACGCCCTTAACCTCTCTGTAGATCCTCTCGGCGGCGTCGCGTGCGGCCACGTTATAAATCTTGCCTACATGGTTTACGGGGTTTTTGCCCGCGGCGGCTTCCATGCTCATAGGCCTTAGAGGGGTTATTAGCCCGTTGGCCCTGTT
>JALUAM010000074.1 GCA_027051095.1 Acidilobaceae archaeon
AGCACCCACACCTCGCCCTCAGGCTTCATGTTAACCCGCACGAGCCTAGAGCCGGACTCCTCGGCTAGAACCCTGTACATGCCAAAGCTGAACCTGGGAGCCACCACTACGCCGCCCCAAGCCCCCGCAAGAAGGAATATAGCGGCTAGTATGGAGTCGCCCCCGCATCCAACCGCTATCATGTCCCTCCTAACCCCTGAATACTCGGATATGAGCCTCTCAACCTCCTGCAGTAGCTTGGAGGCGGGGTACCTGTTAAGATAGGCGAGGGCCTTTGCACCCGCCTCTATCACGTCTAGGGGCGGAGGCAGGGGCGACTCGTTTAAGTCGAGCCTAACAGGTCCTTTCACTTCCAATAGTCTATCCCCCGCTACCGTGGTGTTAGTTAAGGGTGTTAATACTAATGGATCAGGTTTAATACCTTCGTAAACAACCGCTAAAGGAGACTTTCAATTGTTATTGAAAAATTTGCCATGTATTAGAGTATGTTACAGCAGTTGCTTATGAGCCATCCAGGCGATGCTAAAGCACTAATCACAGTTTAATCGGCAGCGCATATCAATTATTTAACTGTTAAGCTCTCATCGTGTAAGCGCTCAAAGCCGCGTAAACGTTTTATACCTGCTGCTCTCGTTTTCGAGTTAAATCACGGTGCGGGGCTGTGCGCGTTCACCTCCAGGGCTGACTCTAGGATAGCTGTCCCCAGTAAGGGTAGGCTTAAGGAGCCCTCCCTGAAGCTCCTTTCACAGGCCGGATTCGAGCCTCTATACGGCGAGGCCGAGAGTAGACTCTTGATAGTGCCCACTACGTCCCCCGGGGTTAGACTTGTATTCGTGAGGCCCGAGGACGTCCCGTCGATTGTCGCTAGCGGCGCCTCAGACCTAGGGATAACTGGTCTCGACTACGTCGCGGAGTCGGGCGTAGACGTAGAGGTTTGTGCTAGGCTCGGCTTCGGAAGGGCCAGGATCGTGGTCGCGGCCCCTGAGGAGGGCGGGATATCGGCTGTGGAGGACCTTGAAGGCGCCAGAGTGGCTACTAAGTATGTTAACATCGCCTCCAGGTTCTTCGACGAGAGGGGCGTCAACGTAAGGATGGTTAGGGTTAGTGGGTCCGCCGAGGTAATGCCGAGGCTGGGAGCCGCGGATGCCATAGTCGACGCGGTCTCTACGGGTACGACGCTAATGCTACACGGGCTTAAACCCATAGAGACTATCATGGAGAGCGAGGCTGTCCTCATAGCTGAGAGGTGCCGCGGCGACCCCAGGATCGAGAGTATTGTGGAGGCCCTTAGGGGGGTCGTGAACGCTAGGGGATTCAAGATCGTGCTCATGAACGTCCCCGGCGATAAGCTGGGCGACGTGCTAAGCGTCTTACCCAGCATGGCTGCGCCCGCTGTTACGAGGCTCGAGTCGAAGGAGCCCATGTGGGAGGTGATAACTGCCGTGCCCACGGAGTCGCTCGTAGACGTTGTCTACGAGGCCAGGAGGAGGGGTGCAAGAGACATAGTTGTTCTCCAAGTGGAGAGGGTGGTACTATGATAGTAGTACCTAGCATCGACCTGGAGGGCGGCGTCGCAGTTAAGAGGGTAAAAGGCTTGAGGGGCACCGGGCTGACCCTAGGCGACCCTCTGAGGATTCTCGAGAGGATAGCGTCCGTCGGGTTGAGGAAAGTGCACATAGTAGACCTCGAGGGGGCGGCGAGGGGAAGGATCACAGGGGCCGCGCTCAGAGCCGCCTCCATGGCTAGGGAGCTTGGGCTCGAGGCGAGAGTTGGCGGTGGGCTGAGGAGCGCGGAGGCCATTATTGAGGCTTGCAGGGCTGGAGCCACCGAGGCTGTCGTGGGCAGCCTCTGGGTTGTTAGCCCCGGTGAAGCAGTCGAAGCCCTAAAGTCTAGCCCCTGCAGGCTAGTAGCCGCCGTAGACGTGAGCGAGGGTCGAGTGGTCTACGGGGGCTGGGAGGCTAGGAGCGAGCTCACGCTGGTAGAGGCCTTGAGGCGCGTAAGAGAGATCGGCTTCGGGGCCGCCTTAGTAACGGATGTCGACAGGGAGGGTACGGTCTCCGGCGTGGACCGTTGTTTAGCGTCGACGGCACGCGGCGCGTTCAATGGGCGCCTCTACTACGCGGGAGGCGTGTCGTCGCCCGAGGACCTAGAATTCCTGGAGTCTATCGGCGTTGACGAGGTGATCGTGGGCATGGCTTTCTACACCGGAAGGCTCCCCCTGGAGGTGATACTATCCTATGCGTGAGGCAAGGGTTGAACGGGAGACCAGGGAGACCTATGTGAGGGTCTACGTGAACCTTGACGGCTCAGGCTCGGTTAGATCCTCTACAGGCATAGGATTCTTCGACCACATGGTCGAGACAATGCTATACTATGCAGGGTTTGACGGCGAGGTGGAGGGGAGAGAGAAGGTTTGGGTTGGAGGCCACCACGTGATTGAGGATGTCGGGCTTGTACTGGGAGAGGCCTTGAGGAGAGCCTTGGGGGGCTCAGGGTTTGCTAGGTTCGGCGAGGCCGTCACTCCCATGGACGAGGCCCTTGTGCTGGCCGCGGTAGACGTGTCAGGCAGGCCTAGGTCCTACGTTGACTTGCCGCGCGGCTCCGTGGGGGGCGTCAGCGTCGAGGACCTTGCACACTTTATAGAGTCTATGGCTTCAACGCTCAGAGCATCGATCCACGTGCTAGTGCTTAGAGGCGGGAATACTCACCACGTGGTCGAGGCCGCGTTCAAGTCTCTAGGCAGGGCGCTCGGAGCCGCCACCAGGCCTTACAGCGGAGTGAGGAGCCTGAAGGGCGTCCTGACGGGGTGAGAGGAGGCTTGGTTGCCGTGAGGGTTATTCCATGCCTCGACGTTGATAAGGGGAGGGTCGTGAAGGGCGTTAGATTCGAGGACCTAAGGGATAAGGGTGACCCGGTCGAGCTGGCCGCGAGGTACGAAGAGCTGGGAGCCGACGAGTTGGTCCTGCTAGATGTGACTGCGACTGTTGAGGGAAGGGAACCGCTATACAGGGTCGTTAGGGACGTCGCCTCCGTGATCTCAATACCATTCACCGTCGGCGGCGGCGTTAGGAGCCTGGCCGACGTTGAGAAACTGCTAGACTCGGGGGCCGACAAGGTTTCGATTAACACGGCTGCCGTCGAGAACCCGGCATTGGTTAGAGACGCCTCCAGAGAGTTCGGGAGCCAGTCGATAGTTGTAGCGATAGACGCGAGGAGGCGCGGGGGCTCTTGGGAGGTCTATGTAGCATCCGGGAGGAGGCCTACCGGGCTCGACGCTATCGAGTGGGCCCGCAAGGCGGCTGAGCTGGGCGCGGGGGAGTTGCTGGTGACGTCGATAGACAGGGATGGCACTAGGAGCGGCTACGACGTGGAACTGCTCAGGAGAGTTGTCGATGCGGCGGGGGTGCCAGTGATTGCTAGCGGGGGCGCCGGCAGGCTGGAGCACTTCTACGAGGCCTACCTAGCCGGGGCTACGGGGCTCCTGGCTGCCGGCGTCTTCCACGACGGCATCCTGACTCCTTGGGAGGTGAAGGCGTACCTGGCTTCCCTGGGCGTGGAGGTGAGGTACTAGGTTGCGGGTTGAACTAGTGGATGCGAGGAGTCCTGAAGGCCTAAGCAAGGCGCTTAGACTGCTATCCTCCAGGCCCTACAAACTCGACGATTACGTGGAGGCAGTTAAGCCCATAGTTGAGGATGTGAGGTCCAGGGGCTACCAGGCGGTAAAGGAGTACTCTGAGAGGTTCGACGGCGTGTCCTTCGAAGACCCTATCATAGAGCCTGAAGAGGCCGGCCGCTACTACTCCAGGGTGCCCGATAGGGTGATCAGGGCTCTCAGAGAGGCCGTGAAGAGGGTCTACGCTTTCCAGGAGTCTATTAAGCCGCCGGAGAGGGTGAGGCTGGCCGTCGGGCTCCTTGAGTGGGTGCCCGTCGATTCCGTGGGGGCCTACGTGCCGGGAGGCCGCCATCCCTATCCTTCGACGGCCGTGATGACAGTAGTCCCGGCTAGGGCCGCGGGAGTCAGGAGGGTCCATGTGTCAACGCCGCCTTGCAGGGGCTGCGATGGCCTTAAGGCAAACCCTGTTATAGTCACCGCGGCCTTCGAGGCTGGGGCTGATAGCGTGATAGCGGTAGGGGGTCCCCAGGCCATTGCAGCCATGGCTTACGGGTGCGAGCCTGTCCCGAGAGTAGACATGATTGTGGGCCCCGGTAGCGGATACGTGCAGGCAGCGAAGCTACTCGTATCCAGCGTGGCCGGGATAGACATGGTCGCCGGGCCCACAGAGCTAGCCGTTGTAGCCGGCTGCCACTCCGAGGCGCGCGTGGTAGCCCTCGAGCTGGCTGCCCAGGCAGAGCATGGACCTGATAGCCTAGTGGCCTTGATAACCCCTTGTGAAGAGCTGGCGAGAAGAGTTGCCGAGCTACTGAGCCGGGTAGAGGATGCGGAGGGCCAGGCAGTAATAGCCCTTGTAGGAGGGTTCGACGAAGCGCTGCGCTTAGCCTCCGCCATGGCCCCCGAGCACCTATACCTTGACAGGGAGGCTTCGCAAGCTACGGGCGAGGCGCCCCCTGCGGGCGTCGTGAGCGTTGACGTGCCCACGGCCTACTTAGACTACGTGGCCGGCCCCAGCCACGTGCTACCCACAGGGGGCGCCGCCAGGTGGCGCTCCGGGCTCAGCGTCTACGACTTCCTAAGACCCGTGGCCCGCGTAACCAAGTTCGACCCAGAGGCGGCTAAGGCGGCAGTAGAGCTTGCCGAGAGCGAGGGCTTCAGGCTCCACGCCGAGAGCCTAAGGGCCAGGATGGGTGCCTACCCATGAGCGGCGGATTCTGCATCCTCAACGAGCTGTACCGCATAGTAGAAGAGAGGCTCAGGGAGATGCCTGAAGACAGCTATACGGTGAGGCTGGCTAGAGGGGGTGTAGAGGCAGTGGCGAGAAAGGTGGGTGAAGAGGCAGTGGAAGCCTTGATCGAGGGCATAGCCGGCAACAGGGAGAGGCTAGCCGAGGAAGCCGTCGACCTACTCTACCACCTTATAGTAATGCTAGCCCTAAAGGGGGTGACGCCAGGGGACATAGAGCGTGTTATAACAGCCAGGATGAGGGGGTGACGGGCTATGACGGCAAAGATCCTGGTATTTAAGTACGGCGTGGGGAACGTGTTCAGCGTCAAGTCCGGGCTTGAGAGAGCCGGGGCCCAAGTCAAGGTTTCCCACAGCCTAGAGGATCTTGAAGGCTTCGACGCCCTGGTGCTGCCCGGAGTAGGCACTATGCCTGCCGCCATGAGGAGGCTCGGAGCGTGGAGGAGGGAGCTGGAGAGGCACCTAGAGAGAGGCAAGCCCCTGCTAGGAATATGCCTCGGCCTCCAGCTACTCTTCGAGGAGAGCGAGGAGCTAGGCCCCACCAGGGGGCTCGGCCTACTCCCCGGGAGGATAGAGAGGCTTAGAGCCAAGCCGCTCCCCCACATAGGCTGGAGCCTGGTGGAGCCGCTGAGGTACTCGCCCCTACTGGAGGGGCTGGAAGGCCCGTTCTACGCCTACTTCATCCACAGCTATGCCTACCGCCGCGTGACGGAGCCCTTCGTTAAAGCTGTAACTAGGCTTGGAAGCGAGGCGTTCGCCTCCATAGTAGAAAGTCCTCCCCTATACGCCACGCAGTTCCATCCAGAGAGAAGCGGTGCCGCGGGCAGGGTCATACTAGCTAACTTCGTAGACTTGGCTAGGTGAGCCCAAGTGGTTGTGGAGGAGCTAGACTTCTCCAAGGGCGGAGGCCTCATACCCGTTGTCGTAGTCGACGCGATCTCGGGAGACGTGTTAATGCTGGGCTACGCCAACGAGGAAGCCGTTAGGCTAACCCTGGAAACAGGCTACGCCCACTTCTACTCTAGGAGTAGGCGTAGGATCTGGATGAAAGGCGAGACCAGCGGTAATAGAATAAAGGTTCTTAGAGTAGTGAAAGACTGCGACTCCGACTCCCTGATATACCTCGGCGTGCCAGAGGGTCCTGTCTGCCACACTGGGGAGCTAAGCTGCTTCCACTCCACACTCTCCGATAGCCTGCTCGAGGAGATGTGGAGGCTAATAGTGGACGCTTTCAAAGACGCTGTGATCCATGCAAGGAAGGGGTACGGCGGCCTCAAGGAGTACATATACATAGTTAACCCGCTCTCTGATAATATACCTCCGCCCAGCCCGCTACTGCAGAGCCTCATAGCCTACTACCTCTCCTCGAAGGTCAGAGTCAGGGTTGACAAGGTGGTCGCCCCTGAGGCCCTAGGGCTCCCCATAGCGAGCCTGATAGCCCAGAGGCTCAGGGCGCCGCTCGCAGTCGTGAGGAAGAGGAGGTTCCCTGTTGAGGGGTGGGAAGCAGGCTACACGTCGGGCTACGAGGAGGGCCGTCACTACATATATGGGGTTGAGGAGGGCGATAGGGTCGTCATAGCGGACGACACTGTCTCTACGGGTGGGGCCGCAGCGTCTATAGTAGAGGCTTTAGAGTCGCGGGGCGTCAGGGTGGTCGCGATCCTAGCCTCTATGGCTAAGCCCCAGTATGGCGGGGTCGATAGGCTGAACTCCATGGGCCTACCGGTCTGGAGGGCTGTCGACGTCTATGTAAGTAAGGATGGAAGCGTGGAGCTCGTTCAGCCCGAGAAGGGGTGGAAAGCGTCCCTGAGGGTCAGGGTAGCCTCATCTGTCTCCGGGTAGCATGAGAGCTACGACTAGCGCTGCCGCCGCCAGCAATGCGAGATACATGAAGTAGGTTGACGGGCTGCCTATGAACAGGGGTGCTGCGAGAGCCAGCGTAGTCGTCAAGATCCTGCTTACAAGCCCTACCAGGCCTGCGGCGCTGCCGTGAACCCTCCTGTCATGGAAAGTGGCTATCCACTCCATAACCAGCGGGTATGCTGGAAGCATCACTAGGCCCAGCAGGACCATGAGGACTAATAACGAAGCCCTGGATGGCGCCAGGGCTAGGGTAAGGAATATTATCGCTGCCGTGGCGGCTGCCAGCCTGAAGTAAATAGTTCTTAGGCCCCTGCCAGCGACCACGCCGGGTATCAAAGCCACTCCTATCAGGCCCGAGACGAGGGACGCGGCCACGGCTACACCTGCGACGTCGCCTAGCCCCGCAGGCGATAGAGCGGCCTCCAGCCATATAGACATGTTGTCGAAGATCGCGATGCCCAGCCCCACCAGGAGGCCTAGCAGCACTATGTCCTTGGAGAGAGCGTCTCTCAGCCTCCACCGGCCGCCGGCCTGCCCGGAAACCCTGCCAAGCCTGGCGGCGCCAGCAATCGAGAGGAGGGCCCCTACGAGGGATGCGACCGCCACCGGTGCCACAAGCCCTACGACGCCCAGAGCCTCGTAGACGCGGTAGCCGGTCGCGAGCGAGTAGATTATGCCCATGTACATTGACAGGCTTAGGATCGAGACTACCATGCCCTTCCTCTCTGGGAACAGGGAGCCCGCTACGGCGGCGAAAGAGTTCAACAGGAAAGGCTGGCCCGCTGCAGCCAGAGCCTGGCAGATAGCCAGCCAGCGGTAGTCTAGAGGGTCGAGAAGCCTCAGCGAGGCTCCTAGGCCCGTGAGCACAGCCCCCGCAGACGCCCAGAGCCTCACATCCCTGTCTATGAGGGCGCCCGAGGGTAGAGTCAGGAGTAGGTAGAAGGCCGGGTACATGACCGCCAGGAGGCCCACTGCCTCAGGGCTGACGCCTAGGTCCTCGGCCACCCTAGTAGATACGGGGGCGAACGTGAGCCATGCAGCCTGGGAGGCGAACGTCGAGACGGCTAACCCAGCGACGAACACTAGCCTTCCCATAACCCGAGAGCCTCCACGGCTATGAGCCTGGCCATCGACTCCACGTCGACCCCCCGCCTCCTTAACTCTGATACCACGACGGCGACCGCCACTGAGGGATCCTCAGAGTTTAAGACAACCTCGATCAGCTTCACAGCATCTAAAGCCTCCCTGGAGACCGTTTCCCCGAGATGCTTTAACAAGCGCTCGGGGCTCTCCGATGCCTCTTTCACAGCCTTCGCCGAGTCCCTCAGAAAGTCCTCGGTTACCTCCTCGTGCACGGGCGTGACGGTTAGGTGTATTGTGGCTGGTGAGAGGCCGCTGTAGGGCGGCTGTAAGCCCAAAACCCAGCCTCTCCTGTGCATAGCCGCGTGGTAAGCGTAGGTCTCCGCGTCGCTGGCGAGGTGAAGCGCTACTATAGGGCTCTCGACGGGGGCTGCTGCCTTGAAGCCAAGCCTCCCGA
>JALUAM010000075.1 GCA_027051095.1 Acidilobaceae archaeon
GTCTGGGTGGGGGAGGATGGCGCTCTGGAGGGGGCTAGGCCCCCGAGGTCCTGGGGCGCGGCCGCGGAGGCGGAGAGAGTTGTCGAGGGCCTCGCTAAGCCCCCAGGCTCCTCGAGGGTCGTGGTGGTGGAGTGCCCTTGGGCTGGCCCCTGCGGGCTCCCAGAGTGGGCGGAGAGGCTGAGGGACCCCACCCCCCGCTGGCTGAGGCGTGTATCCGGCACGGCCTAGAGGGCCTCTGCTACCCACCCGGCCTCCCAGGCTGCGACAGAGTCCAGGCTAGCCTGGAGGCGGCTGGCGTCTCGGCTGTCTGCGGGCTAGCAGGCAAGGGGCACGCCAGCGTGGTGGCGGTGGCGGTTACGGGATACGGCGTCAAGGCGGTAAAGGTGAGGAGGCTCGACTCGAGACGGGATAGCCTCGCGGGGGAGGGCTCGGCGCTGGCCGAGGCGTCGAGAAGTGGGGCGACGCCCAGGGTCTACTACTACGACGACAATGTCATAGTCATGGACTATGTGGAGGGGCCCACACTGGGCGAGCTCGCAGAGAGGAGAGCCCTAGGCCCGGGGGAGGTTGCCGAGGCCCTAGACGCTGCTAGAGCCCTAGACGCCGCGGGGATACTCCACCTGGAGCTACACAGGCCCTGGGGTAATGTGATCTACACCTTCACGGGCAGAGCCTACATAGTGGACCTAGACTCTCACTCCAGGGGCTGCGGTAACGTGGCCAGGCTGGTCTCAGGGCTGGCGAGGCTCAGCCCCAGGCTGCTGAGAGAGGTGTCGCGTGGCCCCCTCAGGGCTCTCCTGAGGTCCTACACCAGGGAGGGGTGCCCGGGGAGCCTCTACGCTGAGATAAAAAAGGCCGTGCTAGGCGTTGTCGGCGCCCACAGCCTCGTCGGCTAGAGCCGTATGAGCCGCGACGCCCACGCCCTCCATGAGGCTGGACCGCTCTATGACCTGGTAGTCGGTCACTATGTACCTATCGTTGAACTCCTGCACAGTGTGTATCTCTATCCTGAGCGGCCTCAGGCTGAGCCTTCTGCCGCAGACTGGGCACTCGCCGCCGTAGCCGGAGAGCGCCCTCTCCGGGGTCGGCGGCCCGCTGAACTTGTTCCTGTTCCCGTGGGGGCCGTCCCCGATCACGTACCAGTAGAGCCTCGCGGAGCACCCGCTACACACGAAGGCGATAACCCCTATGCCTGAAACCTCGAGGCCCACAGCGTAGTCACCTCCACAATGCCGGGCCTAAGCCTAGAATGCCGCAGTATTACGTGGGCGTTGCTACGGAAGAGCAGTGACCCCCCGCTGAGGGGGCCTTGGCTGCAGTCTAGCAGGGGCCACCAAGCTCAAAGAGAATTGAAAGGTTTAGCTGCGGGCCCGCTTTAACCTGGAGTGAAACCCTGCGCCCGGTCGATGGCACCCCGAGAGGGGGCTTCGGCGGACGGCCTACAGTGGAAACCGCGAGGTTTATCTAGGAGAATAATGATGGTAGTGTGTGGGCGGGACAGCAAAGCCCTGGAGGCTGAAGGATCTTGGTGACGAGCTTCAAGCCTCGCTACGACGTGCTGAGGGATCTGGTGGTAGGCGGCGAGCCCCCCGTGTTCAAGACGTTCCTGGCGTCTAGCTGGGTCAGCGAGGGGGAGGGCTTCATAGATGTCAGGAGCCCCATAGACGGGAGCGTCATAGCCAGGGTGGTTAGGCCGTCGTGGAGTCAGGTGGACGAGGCTCTGGAGAGGATTTACGTGAAGGGTAGGTGGAGCGTCAGGGACACACCTGGGGAGAGGAGGCTGGCCATCCTCTCTAGGCTGGCGAAGCTTGTCGAGGACGCGGCCGAGGATCTGGCGGAGTCTCTCATACTCTCGGCCGGGAAGACGAGGAAGCAGGCCTGGGCCGAGGTGGAGGCTAGCGTTGAGCGGCTAAGGAAGGCTCCCATGGACCTCAGGAGGCTAGGCGGGGATTACATACCCGGCGACTGGAGCGCGCAGACCCTCGAGAGCGAGGCCATAGTCAGGCGGGAGCCCTACGGCGTGGTGCTAGCCATAATACCCTTTAACTACCCGCTCTTCGACGCGGTCAACAAGCTAGTCTACAGCTTCATACCGGGCAACGCGGTGATACTTAAGCCGCCCAGCGCGACGCCGCTACCTGTGATAATGCTCGCGAGGCTAGCCCTCGAAGCCGGCTTCCCCTCTGACGGGCTCGCCGTTGCAACGATACCGGGAAGGGACTCCTCGAGGCTGGTAGCCGACAGGAGGATCCACGTTATAAGCTTCACTGGAAGCAGCGAGACGGGCCAGAAGGTCCTGAGAGAGGCAGGGGTGAAGCAGTTCATAATGGAGATGGGCGGCGGGGACCCGGCTATAGTGCTGGCGGACGCCGACCTAAAGCAGGCTGCTCAGAAGATAGCGACGGGTATAACCAGCTACGCTGGGCAGAGGTGCGACGCCATCAAGCTGGTGCTAGTTGAGGAGAGCGTTTACGAGGAGTTCAAGAAGCTCCTAGTCGACGAGCTATCGAAGGTCAGGGTGGGCGACCCGAGGGATCCCGACACTGACATGGGCCCGCTGATAAGCGAGGAGGCCGCCGAGGAGATGATCAAGGCTGTGAGGGAGGCCGAGGAGGCCGGGGGCAAGGTCCTAGTCGGCGGCAGGAGGATCAAGGGCTCATACGTGGAGCCCACCCTGGTGGAGGTAAAGGACAAGGACGTGCTGAGAAGGCTCAGGCTGTACAGGGATGAGGTTTTCGCGCCAGTGGCTGTTATAACTAGCTTCAAGACAATCGAGGAGGCTATAGAGCTTGCAAACGGGAGGAGGTACGGCCTCGACGCGGCTATATTCGGCGAGAACATAGCGAGAATCAGGAAGCTCATACGCTACCTAGAGGTCGGGGCTGTCTACATAAACGAGTATCCGAGGCACGGGATAGGCTACTACCCCTTCGGGGGGAGGAAGGACTCGGGCATAGGGAGGGAGGGTATAGGATATAGCATAGACTATGTGACCGCGCTCAAGACAATCGTCTACAATTATAAGGGTAGGGGTATCTGGGAGTACATGTGATATCACGTCCTCGGCGGGGCGTATACGAGGGTTTTTACTATCCTCTGGGAGACCCACCAGAAGGCCTCGGGGGCCTCCTCGGGCGATACGAGCCTGTCGATCCTCCTCTCGGGGCGCCCGGGCGAGCCGGAGGGCACGTGCACCGCGAGCTCCGACGCCAAGAGTAGGTCCTCGTCGGCGTCCGAATCCCCGACCCCGACCACGGGGCGGCAGGCGGCAGCGATGGGCTCCTTGTTGAGGGCTTTCAGGGCGTAGCCCTTGCCCTTGACTCCGCCCACGTGGAGAAACCTGCGAGACCTGTGGGCGTAGAGGCCTGCCTCGACAGCCCTCTCCATGGCCTTCTCTAGGCACTTCTCGTCAGGGTGCCATAGCACTTCGAGGTACCTCCTCCTGACGGCTAGCGCGGCCTTAGAGGGTGCTAGACCTGTGAGCTTAGACGCAGTAGAGGTGTCTGCACGCGAGAGCCTGACGAAGCCGGGGCACGCGGAGGCCACGTAGTCCAGCTCGCCGCCGATCTCGTCGAGGCTTGGCGCAAGCTCCATGTACTCCATGCGCAGAACGTCGTCTAAGCCGTCGGGGGAAGAGAGGAGACCGGGGGCGGCATAGATGGCCCCCCCGGATTCGGCAACGACTATTAGAGGCTGGCCCAGGCGTAGGTCTTCCCTCCAGAGCCTAGCCACCTCCCATATAGTCTTAGCTGTGACGGGTACGACCAGGAAGCCCAGGTCTATAAGCGATGAGAGTTCTTCGACGCTCCTCGGCGACACAGCGTCACCGGGCCCCAGGAGAGTCCCATCCAGGTCGAGAGCTATGAGCCCCGAGCATCTCACGGCAAGCGTCAATGCTACCTAGCCCTCAGCCGCCGAGGGTGAAAGCGACGCTGTCCCTCGCGTTGGAGAGGAATCTGGCTGCTATGCTCTTGGCGTCGGCTCGGCTAAGATAGTAGACCCTGGGCCTAGGGGGCGGGGGCTTGATGTTATATTCCCTTAGGACCTTCTCGATAGCCTCCTTCACCGCAGAGGATGCAAGCCTTGAATAGTATATAGTGCCCAGGCTCGTAGCTACCATGGAGGCTATGTGCTCATCCCCCCTCTCCGCGTGTATGTGAGGATTCCTCGGCTCCACCTGGTATATGTAAACGTAGTCGGGCATAGCGGGGCACGACGACTTCTCAGCCGCCAGGTAGCACCTCTCGAGCAACCACACTATCTGGTAGGGCTCGACAGCGAAGCCCCCAGCCCAGTCCATCGATAGGGCTAGCTTTACGCTCATCCCGTGCTCTCCCGCGTTAGCCGTCTTGACTATGTCTGTCTCGATCCGGCGGGCCTTCGAGAGGGCGAGGTTTATTACGTTGTTGGTATGCTGAGAGACCCTCCCCCTCTTCCTCAGATACATGTCGCTCGAGGCGAGCTTCCCCTTGAAGGGCCACACGATCCTAACCATCACGTTTTCAGTGGCAGCGTTCAAGAACATTGTGTAGTAAATCCAAGTATACTCGAGGGCGGCGCCCGGCACGTAATTATCGCTGTCTATGAAGCCCACGTATTCAGCCCCCATGGCGGCGGCAACGATCACACCCAGCACCATACCCTCCCCTTTACCTCTCCTAACCTTCCCCTCGTCTAGCATGGCCTCCAGGGGCGTGCCGCTCAGGGCCTCAACCCATGCTTCGTCGAACTGGTAGACTACGACTACATCCCTCTTAAGCGTGGATGAGATCATCCTGGCGAGCTCCACCTCACTCTTATACACGTCCACGGGGGACCTATCGGAAGCAGAGACGAGTATAATGGGAGAGTCGACGGGGACCGCCCTCAGAATATTCTCTAGCGTGAGGGTGTCCTCGTTCCTTACGGGAACTATAATAGCAGTCTTTGAGGCTACCTCCTCGAGTTCCCCCCTCGTGACCTCTATGACGTGGCCCAGGGACCTCCCGCTCGACCCGCTATCGAGCGCTAGCACGCGTGCAACATCGAATATCTTAACAGCTCCGTAAACTTCAAACCTCTGAGGCTCGGCTATTATCAACCCATCTGACCCCCGTACAACGCCACATGCACATCAAATTAACTTATTGTGCATGTGGTGAGGCCCGCCGTCAAGGCTTCAGGGCTTAGGCCTCACATCAAGACTCTGGCGCCCCAAGGTTATAAATGGTAGTGAAAGCTGCGGGGGCTGGGAGAGGCTCAGAGGGCTTTACATGGCGTGTTAAAGCTTATCACTATCAAAGTCCACTGTAAGCATCTACGGGTGATAGACTAGTGGTTGTTGCACTCATCCTTGCGGGGGGCTTCGGCAAGAGGCTTAGGCCGCTTACCGAGACCGTGCCCAAGCCGCTACTAGAGGTCGCGGGTAAACCCGTGATAGTGCATCAGCTAGAGTGGCTGAAGTACTATGGCATAAAGGATGTGGTGCTCCTAGCCGGCTACCTGAAGGAGAAGCTTATAGAGGCGCTTGGGAGCGGCGCCAGATACCAGGTCAGGATAACATACGTCGTGGAGGACTCGCCCCTTGGCACGGGCGGCGCTATAAGGAACGCAGCCCACATAATAGAGAGAGAGGACGTCGTCATAGTCGTAAATGGCGATGTGCTAACAAACATAGACCCCCTCAAGCTTATCAGCGTCCTGGAGAATAGCGATGCTATCGCTTCGATAGCCGCAGTGCCGCTTAGAAGCCCCTACGGGATACTGGAGCTTGAGGACAGCGCTATAGTAGGGTTCAGGGAGAAGCCGTTCATACACGACTACTGGATAAACGCCGGCGTCTATGCGTTTAAGAGGAACATACTCAAGTATCTTCCCGAGAGGGGCGACATAGAGAAGACGACGTTCCCTAAGCTAGCCTTAGAGAGGAGGCTGCTCGCGGTCAAGTACGAGGTGCCCCCGTACTATTGGAGGAGCATTGACACGCACAAGGACCTGGAGGAGGCTAGCAAGGAGCTAACCGAGATGGGAGGCCTCCTGCCGCCGAGGTGAGCCACTCCCTTGTCGGGCAAGGTCACGATAGAGGATGTAGTGAGGCTTGCACGCATCAGAAGGGTTAGGGTCTCCCGGAGAGGCGATATAGCCTATCAAGTCTCGACGAGCGACGTAGAGGCTAACAAGGTTAGAAGCGAGATCAGGATTAAGTGGAGTGATGGGAGGGAGGCATACCTCCAGGGAGAAGGCGACGACATGCCCGCGTGGAGCCCTTCGGGCGATAGGCTTGCCTTCGCTAGTGCCCGGGGGAGGGAGAAGGATAAGGGATCGGGGGTTTTCGTGTACGGCGCGGGCGGGGGCGAGCCTCGAAGGGTTGCCTGGTTTAAGCATGGGGTCTCGCAGGTGGAGTGGCTAGACGAGCATAGGATTGCGGTTCTCGCGTATGAAGAGGTTGAGGGAGAATACGATAAGGATTATGTGGTTACAGAGAAGCTCCCAATATGGTTCGACGGTTCGGGGCTCGTCGCCGGCTTGAGAGGACAGGTATACCTGGTGGACTCCGAGTCCGGGGCTGTAACCAAGCTGACAAGCGAGAGGGAGAGCATAGAGGTCATCGGGGTCTGCGGGGGCCGCATCTACTACGCGTTGCCTAGGACCTGGCGCGACCCCCTGGACATGGTAGTCAAGAGCGTGGGCCCTGACGGCGATGTAAGGGTGGAGGCTGAGGGGCTCACCGTGGGCCAGATATCGTGCGTTGAGGGCAAGCCGGTGCTATTAGCCCATGAGAGGCCGAGGGGTCTTGCCAGCCATTATAGGCTGTACCTGCTGTCTTCGGGGCGCGCGGAATGCATAACATGTGACACGCTGGACAGGAATATAGCCGTGATCGCCGGGGAACTTGAAGGCAGAGCCGCCTTCGTATACAACGACTCCGGGAGGTCTGTCATAGCAGCTATACCCCCCGAGGGAGGCCGGGTGGAGGACCTACTGAGAAGGGACATGATAGTTGTTGACGCTCATGCAGCCGGTGGCAGGCTGGCTTTTATAGCGTCGAGCCCCGTCGAGCCGCCAGAGGTGTTCGCGCTTTCAGGGCCGGGCAAGGCTGAAAAGGTGTCCCGGGTCAATGAGTGGCTTGTAAGGAAGGCTTCTCTCTCAAGGCCTGTGAGGGTGGAAGTCGAGGCTGGAGGAGATAGGGTCGAGGGCTGGGTGCTGCTTCCCCCAGACTATGAAGAGGGCAGGCGCTATCCTCTAATCCTGTTCATACACGGCGGCCCCAAGGCTATGTACGGCTACGGCTTCTACCCCGAGATGCAGCTCTTCGCCTCCGAGGGGTTCATAGTCGCTTATGCGAACCCGAGGGGCAGTGACGGGTATAGCGAGGAGTTCGCTGACATAAGGGGCAGGTATGGAGAGGATGACTACGAGCAGCTAATGAAATTTGTTGATATCGTAGTGGAGAAGTTCCCGGTCGACACGGAGAGGATGGCGGTTACGGGGATAAGCTACGGCGGCTACATGACTAACGTGATAGTGACTAAGACAGACAGGTTCAGGGCCGCGGTTAGCGAGAACGGGATAGCAGACTGGATAGCTGATTACTGGGCCTCTGACATAGGCTACTGGTTCGACCCCGACCAGATAGGAGGCACACCGCTGGACAACCTAGACGAGTATGTAAAGAGGAGCCCTGCGTTCCACGTCGACAAGGTCAGAACGCCGCTGCTAATAATACACAGCTTGGAGGACTATAGGTGCTTCGTCGACCAGGCGCTTGCAATGCACGCCGCCTTACTGTCGAGGGGTAAGGAGAGCCGGCTAGTCGTGTTCAGGAAGGGTAGCCATGGCCATAGCGTTTCTGCAAGCCCCAGGCACAGGATTAAGAGGCTGGAGCTCAAGTTATCCTGGATAAAAGAGAAACTCGGGCTGGCCAAAAAGTGAGTTTAAAAATCTTATTCGACTGTTACCTTTTATACCCGATTTTTCTCAGGAACTCCTTCCTCTCCTTTATATCCTCCTCCTTCTCGACTCCTAGGGGCTTGAAGCCGTCTGCAACGCCTATGAGGGCTCTCTGCTCGCCCAGGTCAGCCACTATGACCTTTAGGGGGTTGGCGGTGGCGGCCTCTATGGACACAACCTCCTGTACATGCTTTATAGCGTTTAATACGTTGATAGGCCACCCCTCCTTCAAGTATATGACGAACACGTGACCCGCTCCTATCTTCAAACAGGCCTCTATGGCGAGCTTCCTCAGCTCCTCGTCGTTTCCATCATGCCTTACCAGCCTCTTACCCGAGGCCTCGCAGAAGGCTATACCGAATTTGAGGGAGGGGCAGCTGGTTGCTAGGGCCTCATAGAGGTCCTCAACGGTCTTTATAAAGTGGCTCTTGCCTATGATGACGTTGGTGCCCTCGGGTATAGGGATTTCTATTACCTCGAACTTAACCTGCTCTCCGGACAAGCCAGGCACCCCCTAGTAGCTGTTAAGTGAGGTGTAGCAGGGGAAGCTTATCGCTCTGCAGCCTGAGGGCATAGAAAGGGGCTGGGCGGGTGCGGTTTAAGTTGGGGAGCCTCTGGGGCTCAGTTAGCGCCCTCGGAGAGGTGTACTGGGCCGAGAGCAGATCTGAAGCCGAGATGATAGTGGCCGAGATGGAATCGGCCGGCCTGAGACCGTTAAAGTGTGGGTCCTCCGTTGCAGTTGCGGCTGAGCCGCTCGACTATAAGCTTAGGGCAGCGTTGCTCATGGCAGTGGCGTTGCTCGAGCTTAGATGTACACGTGCCTGGGAGAGGCTTAGCATGTCTGAGAGGGCTAGGCTGCTAGCACCCCTTTACAAGGCTGTGTACGGCCTCTACCTGGCTTCCGGGTCTAGCGGCGAGGCTAGGACGGCATTCTACACTCACGCCGTGGAGATGCTAAGAGAGGCCATAATAGAGGCCTCCAGACTGGGCCTCCTCAAGGAGCTGAGGAGGATAGAAAGAGCTAGGAGTAAGGGCTAAGTGAAGTCTACAACCTTCAGCGCCTCCTTGGTCTCCAACTTCTTAACCGACATATACCTGTGGCTCACCTTCTTGAGATACGGGTTGTGGCCTTGTATTATAACGGAGTGTAATCTAGCCTCCGCTCTCCTCAGCGTAGCCTCCAGCTGCTCGGGGTTTAGCCTGTCCTCGCCGTCTGTTATCAATATAATATCGCTTACTCTCTCCTCGCCGCGCGGGGTGCTTAAGATGTCCTCTACCGCCGCCTTCAAAGCGCCGCTTATGTCCGTCCCGCCCCCCGCCTTGACCCGGGCTAGGTAGCTCAGTAGTTTCAGGAATTCTCGGGGCTTTGTGTTGGGCTTAAGCGATATCGGCTGGTGGGCTACACTGTCGAAGAACCTCGCGTAGAACCGCCTATTCTCCTCAACGCTCTTCTTGAAGAGAGCCACGGCTACAGCTCTGGCCCAGTCTATCTTAGCCCCTACCATGCTACCGCTCTTGTCGAGAAGCACGTATATGGGCCCCCTGGCGCTGTTAAGGACCTTCTCGTAGAGTAACAGCTTAGAGTTGGCGTAGCTTGCTAGGAAGTACTCGTCGGGCAGTACAAGCTGTGAGTAATGCACCCTCTCCAGGTCGCTGCCGTACTCCAACCCTCTGATCCATCCCCTGGAGAACCTCGCCTCCCTCCTGGATTTGGAGGCGGCCAGCTTGATCCCCTCAACGTTGTCTAGTATCTTCTGAACGTCAGTCTCCCTGGCCAGCCTCAATATCTCATCCGCGGATTCGTCGAACGCTAGGGTGCTAGCGCTACCCACGCCTAAGCCCGAGAGGAGCTGTTTTATGCTCTTAGCTGTCCTGGCGTCTCTCTCAGCGGTTTCAAGCGCCTTCTCCACGGCGCTCCGCATCATCTGCTCAAACTCGGGGGAGGAGGCTAGCGGCGACTCGCTATCCCCTGAGTCGCCGCTGCCGCCATCCCTACTCTTCTCCCTCCCCCTCTCTCCCCGGCTCTTACTGCCACCCTCAAGCTTCTGCCTGCTCAGCTGCCTCATAAGCCTCTCTAGGAAGCTTGCAGCCGCTACAACGCTGGTCACATTATCGCCCGAAGTGAAGGGCTTGACCCTCCAGAGCCCCATGCTAGAGAGTAAGTTAGCTACTGTGCCCAGCCTGACGGCGTCTCTAGTATTCTTGACGTCGAGGCGTTTGACCGCGTTCTCGTCTATGCTGGGTATGGGAAGGTAGAAAGCGTAGAACACGTCGAGGGCCAGCTCTGGGGTGAACACCTCGTTAACGTCCTTGCCTGTCACACCCATGAGCTTTGCGGCTAGGTCTAGTACCTTGCTACCCCTGTACAGCCTCACGTCGTCTATCTCTCCCACGCCGCTTATGAGGCTGAACGGCCTTTCCCTACCTCTCCCTCCCTCCTCCACGGCAGGCACCCCTCACATGTTAAGCTTGACAATTATCTCGTCTAGAAGCATGTCTATGAGGTCGTTTATCTCGTCGGCGAGAGCCCTTATCTCGGGGTCGTCGAAGTCCTTGACGAGAGATGCGACCCTGTTCTTAGTCGTCTTCAAGCTCCTGTAATAGTCGGCTAGCTTCGGATCGAAGGCCTGAAGCCTGGCTATTATCCTCCTGGCGCTCTCAACGTTATTCTTGATCTCTATCAGTTCCCTCAGCACCCTCTCCTTGGTCTTAAGCTCCTCCATCAATATCACATTAATCTTCTCGAAGTCTTCGGGGTCCTTGGGCACAGTGTACTTAAGGACTATGAGGTCGCTCTCATTGGCTACCTTCCTACCGTTAAGGAATGCATGGGCCGCTATAGCCTTGAGTATCTTACCCTTCCTCCTGTCTGTTATATGCATCCCCTTCTCCTCCAATACCAGGAACATCTTGATCAGGCTGGATTTCACCGCGGATAGGTCAACGTTCATAACATGCTTATGCATCTCGCTGAGATCCCTTAGAGTCATTATGGGCTTCGGCTTCTCGATATCGCCTCTCTCGAGCTTCCAGGCGTAGTCTAGCAGCTTATCCCAGTAGTCCTGGTCGAGCGGCTTCACGTAGTCCCTGAACAGGAACCTGTCGTAGAGCGCTTCCAGCTCGGGCTCCTCAGGCACCCTGTTAGAGGCGCCTATAATAGTCCATATAGGGACTAGTATCTCAGTGTAGCCGTCGTACAGAATTCTTTCCTGCATTATACTCAGCAGGCTATTGAGTACTGCGCTGTTGGCGTTAAATATCTCGTCCAAGAACGCTATCTGGGCTTCTGGGAGCTTCCCCTTCGTCACTCTCTGATACTTGCCTTCCTTCAACAGTTTCAAGTCTAGGGGGCCGAATAGCTCGCTGGGCTCGGTGAACTTGGTTAGCAGATACTTGAAGAACTTTGCGTTGATTAGGTCGGCCGCCCTCCTGGCCATAGCGCTCTTAGCGGTGCCAGGCTCCCCTATCAATACCACGTGCTCGCCCGAGAGCAGGGCCAGAGTTATGACTAGCGCCTGTTCGTGCCTTCCAACGAAGGGGGCCTCCAGCTCGAGTAGAAATCTGCGTGCCAGCTGTGAGGCCTCGCTAAACTCCATTCAGGGTTCCCCTTTAACCCATAGAAGGTCTCATAGGGGGCTTTCCCTCATAAATCCTTAGCCAACTTCCTCTTTAGCCTTAGAAAGATAAGGTGCAGGGTAAATGCCTAGCTTAGACGATCTACTGGAAGCCGCTGCAAGGGCTGCTAGGGCGGCGTATGCGCCTTACTCAGGCTTCAGGGTGGGAGCGGCTGTTAGGACGTGCTCTGGCAGAGTCTACATTGGTGCCAACGTGGAGAATGCCAGCTATGGGCTCACTGTGTGCGCTGAAAGGGTGGCAGTGTTCAAGGCTGTCAGCGAGGGGGAGAGGTGTATAAGCGAGATTGCAGTCTACTTCCCCGACTCGGAGGAGCCCCTGCCACCGTGCGGGGCGTGCCTACAGGTTATGGCAGAGTTTGCGGGGCCTGAGACCAGGATAATAATGGCCGGCTCTAGGGGGCGCCGTAGGGAGGCCAGGCTGGGCGAGTTGCTGCCGTCAGCCTTCAAACTGCCCGGGGCGCGAAGGTAGAGGGGGATTAGCCTGTGGGGTCGGCTGGCGTCCAGGGCGCTAGGGAGAAGAGGCAACGGGGGCAGACGAGGTACTACGCCGTGTCGGCGCCGCAGCTGTACAAGGCGTTGAGTATAGCTCATAGAAGGGCTAGGGAGGACGAGGCGTGGAAAATTATACACGAGTCTATAAACAACGTGCTGGTAAAGGTGGAGAGGCTGGAGTACCTGGCTTCCAGGCTCGGCGCTGGCAAGATAGGGTGGCTGGGGAGGATAGCTTCCGGCCTGCTGGAAGCCGTTGAGAGGGGCGACAAGAAGGCTACCGTGGAGAGGCTTGACGAAGCCTCCGAGGTCCTAGCCTCCGTAGGGCCCTACATGGAGTACGCGTACGTCACGTCCACGGGGGTGAGGCTTACAGCCGCTATGCTAAGCCTCCTAGCCTCTCTAGTCCTGGGGTTCGGCGGCGTCCCAGCAGAGCTGCTAGACCCCGTCCTAGTGCTTGTAATTGCTCTCACAGCCGGCGTCTCTCTATCGGCGGTCATTACGGCGGGCCACTACCTCAGCGAGTATCTGCTTGCAGTCGTCACGGGCTCTCTCGCGGGCCTGCTCAGCTTTGCCGTCGGCAGGGAGATCCAGTTGACGCTGGAGGCCGTTCTTGCGTCGCTCGCCGCGATAGCAATTAACGTGGCGGCGATACTCTACACAGATTATACGCGGAGGAGGGTTAGAAGGGTGCTCAGGATGGTGGGGGAGCAGTGGGGCTCGGGGAGCTAAGCGTAGGCCAGGCGGCGGCTCTCCTCGCCGTAAGCCTTGCGCCGGGCTTGGAGCCGAGATACGCAGTTGCACTGGCTCTAGCAATGGGGTTGGGGTACTCGGAGAGCGTTGCCATCGGCCTTGCCGGTGTGGCCCTGCTAGCGGTAGCCTTGACGGTAGCAGTAGAAGCCGTTATGTCGGCGTCGAGAAGGGCCTGTGTGCTATGGGAGAGCCGTGCAAACCCGGCCTGCATCTACATTAGCTCCGTAGAGAGGAGCCGTTCCAAGCTGAAACGGTACCTTGACACCTGGGGGGTTATAGGGCTGGCTCTATTCGTAGCCATACCGCTCCCCGCTACAGGCATGTACACGGGGGCAGCTGCCGCGGCCCTCTTAGGCCTCAAAGGTGCTAGGCTGGCGGCGGCCCTAGCAGCTGGAGGCGCAGTCAGCGTCGTCATAGTGGCGGTAGCCGTGGCGCTAGGGCTAGAGGCGGTGTCGGAGGGCTAGGAAGCCGTCTCCGCATCATCCGCCGGGGGGCTAGGTCCTATCCCCGGGGTCTGCGGGGCGGCGGGGCCCTCCAAATGCTGGGATACGCAAGCCCCAGAGGCTTAAAAAAGGTGTGAGTTGAGTTTATTACCCCCGCGCTACTTCTTCCCCCCCTCCCTTCTAGTCCCTGCTATGCATCCCGTAGCGGCTTGGAAGGCCCTCAGAGCGGCTGCCATCTCAGGGCTCGTCATTATCCTGAGAAGCTCTCTAATGCTAAGTCCTCCGCCCTTGGCCGCAGCCTTCTCGGCCTCCTCTACGCACCTGGGAAGGCTCTCGGCAAGCTTCATGAGCTTAAAGTTGTCCAGCTGGCCCAGCAGGTAAAGTAGCATCATGGCATTGCCTATACTCTTCATGAGCTCGGCTCTCACAACAGAGCTGAAGACGTCGTCGCTCCTCTCGGCTACCTCGAGCGCGGCGTCTAGAAGGCCACTCCTCTTGAGAGCGGCTAGCAGCCTAATCGCGGTCTCTACGGCTTCGTAGTTCTCCTCCAGAACCTCTAGGAGCCTGATAAGCTTCTCGTCCCTAGCGGCTTCCACGCGCGTTCACCTCCCAAGCCACCTTGCGAACCAGAGCTTCTCGAAAGCGTATTTGAAGACTCTGAAAGCCCTCATCCCTCCCAGCATAACGCAGTCGGGGTACTCACTGTAGCCCAGTATTTTACCCTTGAAGTCGCAGTAGACGGCGGCGCCCACGTAGCCTAGATCCATGACGCATATGCCGCTTCTATTATAGTCGGAGCCGCTGTAGACGCCTTCAATCTCGTCGACTATTTGGGTCGCAACATATTCGGCCTCGAAGTGGGCGAAGACGCCTGCCATCCCTATGCCGAGACTCGGGGCTACCACGTCGCCGACCCCGAACACCTCCCTGTACTTGGGATGCCTCAGTGTTCTCTTGTCAACCATCATGTAGCCTCCGAGGTCCTCAGAGGACAGGGGGGACTCGGCTACGGGCTTGGGAGGCTCGTGGGGCGGCGCGAATATAGCTATATTGTACTCGAGCTTCTCGCCCCTCTCCGACTCTACTATCCCTCCTCTAGCCTTCACAGGCCTAAACCCTCCTACGTACTTCAAGCCGAACTTCTCCATGAACTCCTCAAAGGCGGATGCCATTTTAGGGCCGAAGGGCTCCATAGGCCTGCTCCAGAAGTGGACTACGCCAACCTCAGCGTCGAGTCCTCTCACCTCCGAGAGAAGGTACTTAGCTAGGAATGCGACCTCGAAGGGGGCAGGCGGGCACTTATAGGGCCATGACCATGCGCCTGCTAGGACCTTAACCTTGGCCCCGCGGGCTTTGGAAAGCAGGTCTTTGCACTTGAGGGCGCCGCTCACAG
This sequence comes from Acidilobaceae archaeon, assembly GCA_027051095.1. Taxonomy (GTDB): domain Archaea; phylum Thermoproteota; class Thermoprotei_A; order Sulfolobales; family Acidilobaceae; genus Aeropyrum. The sequence goes on from JALUAM010000075.1 coordinate 14,643, forward strand.
TCCACGGGCTGCAAACCGTGTCGTCAACGTCCATAAGGTCGGGTCTCGGCTCGCTGCCAAGGGCTACTACCAGGTAGTCATACTCTAGGTCGCCACGCGTAGTCGACACGACCCTTTCCTCGGGCTTTATAGCCTCTACCTCCGCCCGGACGAACCTCACACCGAACCTAGTGAGACCTGAAAGAGGGGCTCTGATATCCTCAGGCCTCCTCTCGCCCGTCATAATCCATACAAGGCTAGGAGGGAAGAGATGGTACTCACTCCTGTCGACAAGCGTCACCTCGGCTCTGCCTCTAAGTTTCTCCGCAAGGAGCCTCGCTACAACTACCCCTCCGACGCCCCCGCCGAGGACTAAAACGCGGGGTTTTGAACTAGACATAACAGTATACCCCCATATATTCATATGCAGACTGCAAAGTTTTTAATCAATCTTATAAAAATATAACTATATTAAACATATGTTAATATGCCTATCTTTAATTCTAGGGCCTGCTGCTCTTAAATAGCTAGGCGGGTCGGCGTGTATAGGCTAGCGGCTGCTTCTCTCTTTTACATCGAGTATTTGCTAGCTCTCGGAGATCCTGAGCGCGACTCTATCTAGGAATCTCAGCCTTTTAGGTATAGGCGGGTGGGTGGAGAACAGCTCGAGCAACGGGTTGGTCTCCCTCCTCTTCAGCTGCTCGACAGCATAGTCTATGTCGTAGAAGAAGCCGCCGCTCATTTCTACCAGGGGGGCTACTATGAACAGCATGGCCGCCATCTCGTTGCTCTTAGCCTCCTCTACTAGGTGCGGGTTGCCCTCGTAGGCTAGCTGCAGCCTGGCAAGGGCCCTCTGCAGGGGCCTTGGAGTGCCGAGGGTTAACGCGCTGTGAGCGTCAGCATAGTACTCCCTTAGCCTGTTGAAGTGGGCTACTATCATCTCGAATATAACCCCGAGGGCTATCATCGCGGCTCCTAACGCGGCCAGCGCCAGGGGCGAGCCCCTCCTCTCGCCGCCGCCCAGGAGGCCTGCCCAGAGGAGAGCCCTGCCTATGAAGTACACGGCTATGGGTATCAGTGTTAGCGCTAGTATCACCGTGACATCCCTGTGCTTAAGGTGGCCGACTTCGTGTGCCAGGACCGCCCTGACCTCGTCCCTAGGCATCAGCCTGAGAAGTCCCCGCGTCACGGCCACGTAGCTGCCCGCTATGGGGCTACCGTACGCGAAAGCGTTCGGCATGTTAAGCTCGCTTATAACCACCTTGGGCATCTTTATCCCGCTAGCCTTGGCTAGCCTCTCAACCTCGGCGATTATCCACTCCTCGCCGGGCCCCGGCTCCCTAACCCTGTACACAATGTTTATAATATAGGGTGAGAAGAGCCACTGAGCTATTATCATCAGGGCAGCGAGGATTGTAAGGCCTAGCACCAGCCCTTCTCCCGAAACCCCCATATACGATGTCATGACTGTACTCGCGAGCCACAACACGATTATGTAACCGCCTAACAGGGCTAGCACAGTCAACGCCATGCTGGCCTTAAGGGCGCCTAGGCTTGTAGGCGCGTCGCCCACTATTCTAGAAGCGCCGAGCGCTATGAGACCTACTATGCCTGCCGCTATAACCGCCTCGAGGATCCAGACCCACCACCAGGCGAAGATCCAGTCGATCACAGCGAGCCCCCATATTAAGCCTTACTACTTTTCTACAAGTTTTGGCTATAAAGCTTCGCGCTTAGTTGAAATGACGTAGCTTCTACGGGGTGAGGCGCGTGAGCCTGCCAGTGGGGGATGCCCACTCACACGCTAACCCTGCGAGGGGCATGGGGGCCGCCGAGATAGCTAGGAGGTTCCGCGGCTCGGGCGGCTGGTTCATGGCTATCCTTAGCTTGAACCCGTGGAGCTACGGGATAGAGCCCCCCGGCTTCGAGGCTTACATGCGAGTCGTTAAATTAGTGGTTAACGAGTGCTCGAGGGCTAGAGAGCAGGGTCTCACTGTTAAATGTTTCGCTGGATTCCACCCGGCCGATGTCGACAAGCTAGTGGACAGGTATAGGGTTAGGCCTGAGGAGGTCCTACGCTTGGGATTGAGGGTCGTGAGGGAGCTCCGCAGGCTATGCAGGGAGGGCGTGATAGACGGGATAGGCGAGGTGGGGAGACAGCACTTCAAGACTATGCCTGAGAGGGTGGCAATAGCTGCTGCTATAATGGAGGAGGCCCTCCAGGCAGTAGAGGAGGGGTGTATGGTCCAGCTGCATCTAGAGCAGGCGGGAAGAGCTACCGTGGAGACGGTAAATGTAACGGTTTCTAGGCTAGGCTTAACGAAGCGCAGCCTAATAGTGTTCCACCACTCGACGCTAGCCATGGCGGAGGCAGCGGCATCCCTGGGGTACCAGGCCACGGTCCCCGGGGTGCCCAGTCTGCTTGAGCACGCTGCAGGGAGGACGGAGCCCGTGTTCATGGTTGAAAGCGACTTCATAGACGATCCGAGGAGGCCGGGGGTAGTCGTGTACCCGTGGGTTATGGCCGAGAAGGTCAGGGAGCTGGCTAGCAAAGGCTACGAGGAGTGGGCTTGGAGGGTGGCGGTAGATAACATTGTAAAGGCCTTCGGCGTCGAGCCCCCCTAGCCTACTTCTACTTCTCTGCGTAGAGAGCCGGCTTGCCGGGCACGGCATTAGCCTTCCTAGGCGACCTGCCCTCCTCCTCGACCTCGATTTCAACAGATTCTAGACCCAACTCTGACGCGATTACGTGAGCAGCCTCTCTGAGCATACTGGCCTCGAGGTCCCTGCTCGATAGCCTAGAGAGAACCTCGGGGTTCCTCCTGAGCGCCTCAACCAGCCTGGCAACCTCCCTCTTCCCTACGCCTTCAACCTTGAACGCCTCCCTGAGAGCCTCCTTCAAGGGTTTACCCGAGTCGACGGCCTCCTTCACCCTCATAGCGGCATCGAATTTCCATGAAGCGGCCACAGTTATCACGAGCTTCCTGGCGCCGCCTATCAGGCCTAGGACCTCCCTGGCATCCTCTATAACGGTCTTCACGGTCTCCATCGCAGCTTCCACTTCAGGCTTAATCCTGGACTCGTCGGGCTCAGGCCAGGGAGCCAGGCTGACGAAGCCCTTCTTGCCCATGATTTCCCACGCCTCCTCGGCGACGTGCGGCGCGAAGGGCGCTATGAGGAGCGTCTGCACCTCTATGAACCTCCTGTGCAGCTCCCCGTTGGGCTCGCCTGCGACTCGCACATACCACTTGTAAGCGTCTTGCAACTTGTAGAACCCTTCCACCAGGGCGGTCTTAAAGTTAGTTTTCTCCATCTCCTCGGTAACCCTCTTTATAGTCCTGTTAAGGACGCTTTCGAACCACTCGTCAACGAGTCTCCTGTCGCTCCTTCCCCGGTAGTTATACTTTGACGCCACGAAGTCCAGCCACGAGGTCAGCGTTGTGACTGCGCTGTCGGCGACGCTGGGCTCGAAGTTAGCATCGTCTAGCCCCGCGTCTGCCCCCGCTAGGACCTCGGCCCAGCGGGTGGCGTCGGCGCCCCACCACTCGAGGGCTTCTCTCAGCAGTATGAAGTTGCCGAGGGACTTAGACATCTTCCTCCCGCCGACGAGAACCCAGCCGTTAACGCTTATACCTCTGGGCCAGTGCTCGGGCGGGAATATAGCCACGTGATGCAGTATGTAGAAGACCAGGTGATTCGGTATCAAGTCCTTGCCGCTCACCCTGAGGTCCACTGGGTACCAGTAAGTGAACTCTCTCCTCATCTCTTCTAGCAGGCTCTTGGGTATCCCGCTTTTCTTAGACACTTCCTCGGGGTTCCCCCTACCAAGGAAGATGTAGTCGAAGACCTCTGGTATCAGGTTTTCAGGCTTTATCCCATACTTCTCGGGGTGCTGCAAGTACTTGGCTATAGTGTAGTACGCCATGTATATCGTCGAGTCGCTTAGGCTCTCTATGACCCACTCCTCGTCCCAGGGTAGCGGCGTGCCTAGCTCTCCCTTATGGGTGAAGGCCCAGTCCCTAAGAGCTTCCAGGGCGTTTTCGAAGTCCTTCCTCACGTGCTCGGGGAGTATCTTCATCCTCGAGAGGGCCTCGAATGCCCTCCTCTTCCACTCGGGCTTGCTGTAGAGTAGGAACCACTGGTCCTTAACCAGCTTTACATGGGTGCGGGCGCCGCAGCGGCAGTACACCTCCCTCGGCAGCGTGTAGACCCTAAGTGCGTCGCCGCCCGTGACAAGCCACTCGACGACTCTGTCCTTGGCCTCCTGGACCCTCATCCCGGCGAACTGGCCCGTGTTCTCGGCCATGTAGCCCTGATAGAACTCCTTCGAGTACACCTCCCTGGTAGCCTCGTCCAGCTTATCCCTCTCGAGCTGGCTCCTGATGCCGAGCTTCTCCACGTAGTACTCTGTTAGGGTTCTACCCTCGAAGCCGGGCACCCTTATCATCACTATCGGTTTTATACCCTTAATGACGTCGGGGTCCAGGCCATACCTGGAGGCGGCCTCCTCGGCCTTCTCCTGCAGCTCTCTGAGCGCAACGTAGTCGTAGGGTGCGTGGCCCGGAACGCTCATGACTACGCCAGTGCCAAGGTCGTACCTCACGAAGCTAGCCGGCAGCACGGGCACCTTAACGCCCGTGGCCCTTAGCTCGGCTTCCAGGCCTACTAAGTCGACGCCTTTAACCTTGCCTTTAACTCTCACCTCGTGATCTTGGTCTGCTAGCTCCTCGGCCATGTACTCGGAGAGTATCCACTCCTCACCGTCGACGTCGGCTACAAGGTACTCAGCATCGGGGTTAACCCAGATGTTGGTGACGCCGAAGACGGTTTCAGGCCTGTATGTCAGGGCTGGGAGGACCCTTCCATCGCCGAGCCTGAACTTTATTATGACTGCCTCCGCGGGCCCAATCCCCACGTACTCGTCGGGCCTGTCATGGTCCCCGACGACCTTCCTCTCCTTGGGGCACCAGACAACAGGGTGGCTGCCCTTACCCACTAGACCCTTCTCCCTGAGCTTGAGGTACTGCCACTCTACGAACCTGCTATAGTAAGGGTTAAGCTTAGTAGTGTAGAACTCCCTCCTCCAGTCTATGCTCATGCCGTATCTCTCGAGGTCCTGTCTCCAGCCCTTAGTGAAGAATTCAACCCAGTAGGCGGGGTCTTTGAACTTTGGTATCTCCTCCTCGCTGATCCCCACAGATTTCAATATCTCTATTATCTTGGGGTCGCCCTCGGCGACTCTCAACGCGCTGCTAACTATGGGCCCGCCGGTCGCGTGCCAGCCCTGAGGGAACAGGACGTTATAGCCCCTCATCCTCTTATACCTAGCCATTATGTCTACTCGGAGTATCGTGAACGCGCTCCCCAGGTGGGGATAGGAGTTGACGTAGGGGTAGGGGAACGTGACGAAGAACTTAGGCCTGGACTCGTCGGGGTCCGCCTCAAAGATCCTGGCCTCTTTCCATCTCTTTTGCCACTTAGCCTCGATGGACTTAAGCCTCTCAACGAGCTCCCGAGGAGCCCTAGGCTGGACAGCCCTCCTCTGCCCACCAGCGCCCTCCATCCCAGGCATCACCCGGGCCCGCTTGGGAAGGAGTCCTCAGAGGGTTCACAGAGGTGGACTGCACTCTCAAGACTAGGAGGGGGGAGCCTATGCAGGGTCGGTTAAAATCAAGGCGAGCAATAGGCATTCCCCTCGGGGTTAGATGGCTCAGGGGGCAATTATAAGCGTTTGCCTGGAAACCTAGAGGGCCTCGGTAAAAGCAGGCAAGGGGCCGCTGCTACGTTACTCGCCGTACTCGCCCATCTGGTCTAACACAAACTCGTAGTATTCCTCCTTGGCATGTTCCAGCTCCTCCTTGCTGGGCTTCCTGGATTGGAGCCTGCTCACGGTCTTAGTAGTTAAGACTTTGGCCTCCGTCCTTTCAAAGCCTCTATAATGCGCTGATACGTCGGCCGAGCTAGCCTCCTCCTTATAACCGCACCTAACGCAGACAAGCAGGGTCTTAGCTCCCTCCCTTCTGGGTAGCATAGTGCCTCCACACTTTGGACAGAACTTCATGGCTTCCTCACCCCATCACCGTTTAAGCACCATTTACTTAAACCTTGGGTCGGTTATAAATGGTTACCCTCTAAACGGCTAAGGAGTGGAGGGTTCTAGACAATTTAAATATGAGGATTTTTCGATGCCGAGGAGGGCTTCTATATTCATAACGAATTGTCTTGCCTGCTGCTAGTAGCAAGCCTTCCGCCCAGCACGCGCGGGTCGATGTAAATTATAGTCGAGCCCATAGTCCTTGCTACTATGACGTCAGTTTTTCTTCTGAGAGGAGGCTTAAAGGGCAGGCGGGCGTGGCAAGAGGGGCACCTGCCTTCGCCTGTGAGGGCTAGGCTCGTGAGCGTATACTTGTGTCTCGTCGCCACGTAGGTACCGCATCTAGGGCACTTCGTGTCGATCTCGCTGTACACGTCGGCGTGGATGTAGACCGGCCAGTGGACCCCCGTTAATGCTAGGTATAGTCTTCTAACGGGGGCCCCGCCCTTATGGTCTAATATATGAACGTGTAGCGGGGCCTGGAGCCCTCTAAGAGCCCTGGCGGCCTCCATGGCCTCCCTCTGGGAAGGCTCCTCGAGGTATAGGTTCGCCTCGACCCAAACACCATTTAGGAGAGCCCTTTCAGCCACGGCCCTCAACATTTCGGCGTTAAGCCTTTCCGGGGCCAGGTCAATTATTATAACGTCTAGGCCTTCAAGCAAGGGCTCACCGATTAGCAGTTGGGTCCTGGCGGCTAGGGGCCCGAGGCCTTTGAAGCTGCTGGTGAATCTCCACGTCTCGACGCCGTCAAGCACCACGACGTCGGTCTTCCACCGCGAAACTACCTGCCTAATAGCGTCTACTTTCACGAGGAAGCCTGTGAAGCTACGAGGGGCTGTGAGCCACTCGCATGGCTCAAAGGGGGCGCTGCACGGCGCTTTCAACCACTTGGAAGGATATACTATGAGCCTCGCGGCAAGCCCACCCGGCTTGTAGTGGAACAATGGGACGGCCTCCACAGTTGAGATTCCGACGGCGTTAACCTCCACCTCGGCATTCAAGGGCTACACCTCGTCGATAACGGTGAGTAGCAGGAGCAGGCTGTTGCCGGCTCTAAGCCTTTCAACTAGGTCCCTCCTGAGGTCCCTCGCCGCCTTCGAAGCCTTAATCATAACTGTATCCGGCGCCACGTAATTGCTCCGCCTGAACACCATCCTCCTCTCGTCCGTAAAAGTCATGCGGGGGTCGCCCCTGCCAGCCACGGCGTCGCACACGCCACCCGAGCATAACACCGCGAGTATGGCTGCACCCCTCCTCGCTGCCTCCTTAAACCAGTCCGGCAGATCCTTAGCCGCGGCGGATGCCTCTATCCCCACTATGCAGTCGCCCCGCGGGGTAAGGTAATTGTCCTTTGTGACCTCGAAGGTGGATCTGTGAGTAGCTCTGACGTTGTAGTGGCCTTTAGCCCTAACAACGATCCATTCATTGCCTCCTAGGACCTCGATGCCGGCCAAGAGCCAGCACCGCTTCAAGCTCTCGGGCTCTCGCCTGGAGCAGCGATAGGCCGTGCGGAGGGCCTTTAGCGCATATTAGAGCCTGAGCCCCCGCGGCGCGTGGAGGCTCGTCTTGGGTGCGGGTGACCCGTTCTACCAGGCCAGGCGGGCTATGGTAGAGGAGATCAAGGCCAGAGGTATGGCGTCGAACCCTCGCGTCCTCGAAGCATTGATGAAGGTGCCGCGGCACCTCTTCGTACCGCCCGAGTACGCTGACATGGCGTACGAGGACAGGCCTCTACCCATAGGGTACGGCCAGACTATCAGCGCGCCCAGCGTCGTAGCCAGGATAGCGGAGCTGCTGGACCCGAAGCCAGGGGAGAGAGTCCTCGACGTGGGCACCGGGAGCGGCTACCAGGCCGCCGTGCTGGCCGAGCTAGTCGCTCCAAGCGGTCGCCCCAGGAGCGAGTGGGGCCACGTGTGGAGCATAGAGATAATAGAAGAGCTGGCCGAGATTGCTAAGAGGAACCTCGAAGCCGCGGGCTACTCGGATAGGGTCACAGTAATAGTGGGCGACGGGTCCCAGGGCTACCCTCCCGAGGCGCCCTACCATAGAATAGCCGTCGGCGCCGCGGCTCCCAGAATCCCCGAGCCCCTGATTGACCAGCTGGCAGATGGGGGTAGGCTTGTTTTGCCCGTTGGCGACAGGTTCGCCCAGAGGCTTGTAGTAGTCGAGAAGAGAGGGGGTAGGGCCGAGGTAAAGAGCGACATAGAGGTCATCTTTGTCCCCTTAACGGGTAAGTATGGGTTTAGCGGCGACGAGGAGGAGCGCAAGCTGCCCCCCTTCTTCTATTGAGCCCAGCTTGGAGCGGTGTGTCGCGTAAGCGGTGAAAGCCTTAGGGACCGCCGCCTAGACGTTACCGAGGTGCCGGTGGTGTTAGGGCTTGAAGAGGTTCTCGCGCTAGCAGTCTTCACTATAGTGGTTGCAGGCATAATACTGAGGGTTGTTGATGAGAGTGTTCTGGCGCTCGCGGGGCTAGTAGTCATAGTGGCCTTAACCTCTTATACACCCGAGGAGGCATTCAAGGCCGTTGACTGGAACGTAATCTTCATATTACTAGGCATGTGGATAATAACAGGTTACATGATCGAGGCTGGTCTCGCCGAGAGGATAGCTGGGTGGGCGGCATCTAGGAGCAGGAGCTACCCTGCCTTCCTCATGACTATGGCGTTGGCAGCGGGCTTCATATCAATGTTCGTGGACAACGTCCTGGTTATACTTATATTTGGTAGCATAGTAGTCGAGGCGGCTAGGAGGGCGGGTGCAAACCCGGTAATGGCTGTGCTGTTGATAGGGTTTTCAGCTAACTTTATGGGGACGGCTCTGCTAATGGGTGACCTGCCGCCCCAGCTACTCCACAGCGTTGCCGGTGCAGAGTTCCTAGACTTCATATGGAGCAGGGGGAGGCCGAGCAGCTTCCCGCTGCTAACCGTGACGTTCATATTGACGCTCGCCTTAATGTACTTCGTGTTCGTGAGGAGAGAGAAGGCCAGCATATCGACGATTAGAATAGAAGCTAGAGGGTCGAAGCTACTGTTGTATGTCAGTGTAGCGTTCTTCGCCGCCACCGTAGTCGGCATGGCTATAAGGCCCCTGCTGGGGGTTGAGCTGGGCTTCATAACCATGACGGGCGCGGCACTGCTAGCGTTGACAGTGGAGGTCCTCAGGAGGTTCTACGGCCGCGCAGATCTGCCCAGCTTCGAGAGGATCCTGCAGGATAGGGTCGAGTGGAGGGCGCTCCTGTTCTACGCAACCCTCTTCAGCCTAGTGGGGGGCCTGGAAAGTGCAGGTATACTGGAGTCGATAGCTGAAAGGGTCACGCCGCTCCTAGAAGCAGAGCAGATCGTCGCCTACACTGCGTTCTACTGGGTCGTAGCTCTATTCAGCTTTATAGTCGAACACGACGCGCTACTGCTAACGTTCCTCTACGTTGTAAGGGATGCGTCGGAGATAGCAGGCATAGACCCGTGGCCTATATACTGGGGCATGGCGTGGTCTGCAACCCTGGCTAGCAACGCTACGGTTGCGGCCGCCCCCGCGCTCTACGTGGCGGTAGCAGTTGCCGAGAAGGCCGGCTACAGGGTTAGGCCGAGCGAGTTCCTCAGGTACTCGCTGACCTTCTCGGTCAGCTCGCTAATAATCCATTACCTGATAACATTGCCCATATGGGGCATGGGCTAAATAAGCTCCAGGCAACTTATGTTTGGGGGGCTTGGCTATGGTTAAGCTATGCCCAGTCTGCGGCGTCGAGCTAAAGCCCAGGGTAGTCTACGAGATAGAGGTCGACTTTTGCCCCAAGTGTGGCGGCGTCTGGCTTGACGGGGGCGAACTCAACAAGCTGATAAGTAGGGTTAAGGAGTACGAGAGCGAGTATTACGCCCATGAGGAGTATAAGAGGTTCGAGGAGGACTACGTGAAGCGCAAGAAGAAGAAGAGCTTCTTCGAATTCATAGAGGGGCTGTTTGAATTCGACTAACGCCTCTCTTTCCCCTTCTCAGCAGTTGTAACAGCTGCTAGTATGAGGGCGGCTCCTAGGACCTGGCTAAGCCCCATTCTTTCTCCGAGCGTTAGCCTCGCAAAAACTGCCGCGAACACGGGCTCCAGCTGGTATATTATGGTTGCCGCCGCGGGGTTCACGTAGCGCTGACCCCATACCTGGAGTGCGAATGCTGCTACGCCGGGCCCCGCCGCTAGATAAACTATGAGGGCTAGCGTCCGGGGGCTGGGGGGCTCTACGCCTCCGTGGAGGGCGTCCGGCAGCAAGAATACTGTGGAGACGGCTAGCTGCGCCGCCGTGAACGTGAGGGGGTCGCCGCGGCTATACCTGTCTACTATGAGGACCTGCGCAGCCCACATGAAAGACGAGGCTAGTACGAGCAGGTCGCCCGGGTTGACCGAGGTATCGGGCCTCGTGAGCAGTGCGGTGCCTAGGAGTGCAAGCGCGAGAGGGGCTGCAAGCCTCATGCTGTAACCCGAGGCTAGGGCGAAGTAGGCGTGAACCCACACCATGTGGAGGGCGGTTATGAAGGCGCTGTTGCTGGCGGTGGTAAGCCCGGTCCCCCAGCCTTGGAGCCACAAGCCGAGGGTGTAGGCAACGCCTGCAGCGAGTCCTCCCCTCAGGCTATGCGTGTCTATCGAGCCTCTCGCGGCCCTGTAAGCCAGGTAGGGGGCCAGTATTGCTAGGCTAGCTATGCCCCTCATCCACGTGTAGCCCAAGCTCCCCACGTCCAGGACAACAAGCTTGATTGCGGGAAAGCTACTCCCCCACAGCAGCGTCGTTAATACCAGGGCCGCGACGCCAGCGAGCCTCCTATCCACGCTAGACCACCCAGTGGGTGCCGGAAGACGTAGCCGCCCGGACGGTGATACCATTAAAGTTATCGTGCCAATGCTTAGCTGGTTCCCGTTAAGTACCTAACAGGAGAAGGAAAAGCCTGGGGGCTTCAGAGTTTGAGCTGTGAAGTGGGGGTTGACAAGGCGGGCGCAGTGCTGCTCGGCTGCAGCGTGGCGGCCGACTCTCACAGGCCGGGGAGGCCGGTTAGGGTTGTTACGCATGCTCACAGCGATCATATGCTCGGCATCGAGAGGAGCTTCAGGGAGAGCAGGCTCATAGTGGCGACGCCAGTGACCATGGAGATGATGGAGGTCCTAGGCTACCGGGTACCCCATGGCAAGGCCGTCCCGCTGGGCTACGGAGAGAGCGTTGGATTCGGGGACGAGTCGATAATGCTCGTGGAGTCAAGGCACATAGCAGGTAGCAGTCAAGTCCTAGTAGAGACGCCCTGGGGGTCGTTCGGCTACACAGGCGATTTCAAGATGCCGGGTACGAGGCCTCTCGCAGGCCTAGACGCGCTCGTGGTAGACGCCACATACGGCGATCCCCGCCTGCAGAGGGCTTGGGGGGAGTGGGACGCAATAGCCGCCCTCATAGAGGTTATAGAGCGGTTCATAGCTGAGGGGCCTGTATGGGTCTACGGCTATCACGGTAAGCTCCAGGAGGTCATGGCTCAGCTAAGGATCAGGGGGGTTGACTACCCCTTCAAGGCGGACCTGACGACCTTCAGGCTGGCAGAGATAGCCGCCAGGTTCTATGGGGTGAGGCTGGACCCAATAGAGATTTATGATGGCGGCCCTGTGGACGATGCCATAGTGGTCTTTGTCCACTCGTCGAAGCTTCAAGGCTACAGGAGGAGGCCCGGGATGCACGTGAGGCTTACCGGCTGGGAGATGAGGGCCCCCGCCGCTGTGGCCGGCGAGAGACTGATAAACGTCTCCTTCAGCGACCACGCATCCTTCCGGGAGATAGTAGAGTATCTGGACTACGCGAGGCCGAGGCTGGTGCTAGTAGACGCTTATAGAGGGAGGAGCGCTGCAATAGCCGCCAAGTACCTGGAGAGGATCCTCAATTTAAGGGTTAAGGCTAGCCCGCCAGCCATGTTGGGAGCCGCCCAGAGAACAGTTACGGGCTACGAAGGGTAACTGGCAGCTCCCTCTCCCCCCTCCCCCTAATATAGCCCTGGGGCTCTCTCCCCCATATCCTGGGCTTCGGTAAGCCCTAGCATGGCGAGGCCTTAGGGTGTAGGTTGTGCCGGGCCGCCTGCTAGAGGTAAAGCTTAAGCTCGTCAAGGCTCACTTCGACATAGAGCCCGTCAAGGTAGTGTTCATAAGGGACTATCCAGGCCTCCCAACGCCTGGGGGAGTTATAAATGTGAGCAAGGGCGACGAGCTAGAGTTGCCTAGATGGCAGGCCAAGCTGCTGGAGTCTGAAGGCTATGTGGAGGTGAGAGAGAGGGGCGTCGACATAGATTACATAAACTATGTGCACTACCACGAGGTTAAGAAGACTGCTGCCAACAGGCTGGTGGAGGTGCCTCCCAGCTTCTATAGGAGCGTCGGGGAGCTGGTAGAGAAAATCGATAGAGCCCTCCTGGAGAAGCCGAGCCACATGCTGGTAACCGATAGGGAAAACGTGGAGAGGATGGTGCTCCAGATAGCTCAGAGGAGGCTCTCAAAGATGGTGAGGCTAGCCCTCACTGGGGGAGGGGGCGAGGTCAAGGATAAGCTTACGCCTGAGGAGGCCCTCGTGATGAGTGCCCTCGAGGAGATAGTCTCGGCTTGGAGCAGGTTCGTATCGTCGCTGCTTGAGAGAAGGGGGTGAGTTTGATGGCTGAAACGGGGGCTGCAGTCGAGCTCCCCCTAGGGGAGAGGTTTAAGGAGTTCTTGGAGAACTTCAGGGACCAGCATGGCAGGCTTAAGTACCTGGAGGAGATAAGGAGGATGATAGACTTCGAGAGGACTAGCATAACAGTCGAGTTCAAGGACCTCTACAGGTACGACCCGAGCCTTGCCGACGCTCTGCTGGAAAGGCCGAGAGAGTTCCTTAGGGAGGCCTCCAGGGCGCTTAAGGAGGTAGTAGCTCTAGAGAACCCCGACTACGCTGAGGGGAGGGAGTTCACCCCGAGGTTCGTGGGCCTTTTCGACGTTGTTAGGATTAGAGATATTGGCAGCGAGCATGTGGGCAAGCTTGTTCAGATTGAGGGTATTGTGACCAGGATGCATCCAAGGGCTACGAGGATGGTGAGAGCCTACTTCCGCCACGACAAGTGCGGCGGCGAGTTCAGGTGGCCTATGGACGAGAACGAGATACTGGGTGAGAAGATCGAGAGGCCCGGCCTGTGCCCCGTCTGCGGCGAAGGCGGGGGGAAGTTCTCGCTTATCAGGGAGAAGAGCGAGTTCATAGACTGGCAGAAGATAGTAGTGCAGGAGAGGCCCGAGGACGTTCCCGGCGGCCAGATCCCGAGGAGCATAGAGGTCCACTTGACAAGAGACCTCGTTGAGACTGTGAGGCCGGGCGATAGGGTTAAGATAGTGGGGATAGTGGGGCTCGAGCAGTACACTGCCACAGGCACACTATACGGCCTCTACATAGAGGCTAACAGCGTGGTGCTCGAGGAGAAGGTGCTGGAAGAGGTGACGATAAGCAAGGAGGACGAGGTCAAGATACTCGAGCTAGCACGGGACCCGTGGATAAGAGAGAAGATTATAGCAAGCATCGCGCCGACAATATACGGCCACTGGGACCTTAAGGAGGCCATAGCCCTCCTGCTATTCGGCGGGGTGCCGAAGGTTAGGCCGGATGGTACTAGGAGCAGGGGCGACATACATGTTCTATTTGTCGGAGACCCGGGGGTCGCGAAGAGCCAGCTGCTTCAGAGCGCGGCGAGGATAGCGCCTAGAGTCGTTTACACCACAGGCAAGGGTAGCACCGCGGCCGGTCTAACAGCGGCCGTTCTGAGAGACCCGAGAACAGGCGAGTACTACCTCGAGGCGGGCGCGCTTGTCCTAGCAGACGGCGGTATAGCCGTGATAGACGAGTTCGATAAGATGAGCAAGGAGGACCGGGGGGTCATACACGAGGCTATGGAGCAGCAGACTGTGAGCATAGCCAAGGCTGGGATCAAGGCGACTCTCAGCGCCAGGGCTAGCGTGCTAGCCGCGGGCAACCCGAAGTACGGCTACTATGATCCCTCCAAGAGCTTCGTTGACAACGTAGACCTGCCAGCCCCGATTATATCCAGGTTCGACTTGATATTCGTTGTGAGGGACGTGATAGACAAGGCTAGGGACGAGATGCTGGCTAGCTATGTTTTGGAGGTACACACTAACATTGATAAGTTTAGGCCGGAGATCGACTTAGACCTGCTTAGGAAGTACATAGCATATGCTAGGAAGCACGTTAGGCCTAGGCTCACGCCCCAGGCCAAGCAGCTGCTAAAGGAGTTCTACGTTGAAATGAGGAGTTCGGCCCTCCACCAGTCGAGCCAGGAGGGTGCGAAGCCCGTCCCGATAACTACGAGGCAGCTTGAGGCCTTGATTAGGCTGGCGGAGGCTCACGCTAGGATGGCTTTAAAGAGTGAGGCGACGGAGGAGGACGCGATAGCAGCGATAAGGATAATGTTGTCGGTGCTGACGAGCATAGGCCTCGACATAGAGACGGGCTCCATAGACGTCGGCATAATAATGACGGGTGCCAGCTTCCACACTAGGAAGCTGATGATGCTGGTTGAGGAGGTGATAGACGAGATAGTGAGGGAGGGGGGTAAGACTTGCGCTAAGCCGGGTGACATAGCCCGCGCCCTGGAGGAGAGGAACGTTAAGGTTCCGAGGGAGAAGCTGCTCGACGTGATCAGGAAGCTCTACGAGCAGGGCAGTATATACGAGGTGAGGGGCGGGAGCGAGTGCTACAGAAAGGCCTAGCCGGGAGGGGGCTTGCCTGTAGTGGAGGGCTTGGAGCCGCTACCGGAGGGGGCCTCGAAGGTAACCCGTAAGCTGGCCGAGCTTCTGGGATATAAGCTGCTCTTCCCGCCGCAGGCGGAGGCGCTGAGAGCTGGCGTTGAGAGGGGCGAGAGCATCCTGGTAGCTGCCCCTACGGGAGCAGGCAAGACCTTTATAGCACTGGTGGCGCTTGCTAACGCTGTCTACAGGGAGGGCGGCAGGGCCTTCTACACGGCGCCTCTCAGGAGCATAGCGCAGGAGAAGTACGCCGAGTTCAGGGTTCTCGAGAGGCTCGGCTTCAGGGTGAGGGTGAGCATAGGCGACTACACGGAGGGGCCGCCGGAGGCCGACGTCGTCATAACGACCTACGAGAAGATGGACGCCATGCTGAGGGGCCACCCGCGCCTTCTAGGCGAGGTCTCAGCCGTGGTGGTCGACGAGATCCACATGGTGGGGAGCCGGGACAGGGGACCCACAGTGGAGGGGCTCGTGGCTAGGCTTCTAGCGTCGAGGAGGAGGCCCCAGATAGTCGCGCTCAGCGCCACTGTGCCCAACGCCGAAGAGATAGCTGAGTGGCTGGGGGCTAAGCTTATTAGGAGCGAGTGGAGGCCTGTGCCCCTGAGGGAAGGAGTCTTCAAGGACTACAAGGTCTACTATCCCGACGGCTCTTCCAGGGCGGTCCCCAGGGTGCACGGGCTCCCCGACCTCGACCTGGCCTTAGAGGTTGTGAGGGAGGGCGGCCAGGCCCTGGTATTCACGCAGTCGAGGAGGAAGGCGGCTAGCCTGGCCAAAAGGGCTTCCGAGAGGATGGGGCTGGCCTCTAGGGAGTGTAGGGAGGCCTCCGGCGAGGTCCTAAGAGAGTCCTGGGGCCCAGCATCCCTGAGGGAGACCCTCGCGAGCCTTGTGTCGCGTTGCGTCGCATTCCACCACGCGGGCCTCCCGTCTCAGGCTAGGAAGGCGGTGGAGGACTACTTCAGGGCCGGCGTTGTAAAGGTGATTTATAGCACGCCCACGCTGGCCGCCGGCGTGAACCTGCCTGCCCGCCGCGTCATAATATACGAGTATTACAGGTACTCTGAGGGTGAGGCCGAGCCGATCTCGGTGAGCGAGTACAAGCAGCTTGCGGGCAGGGCTGGAAGGCCTGGCTACGATAGGGAGGGCGAGGCTGTCATAGTGGCGGCGCCCTATGACTCGCCCGAGGAACTACTAGAGGGCTATGTGAAGGCCGAGCCTGAGAGGGTGGAAAGCGCGCTGGGGGGGCTAAGAGGCCTGAGGCACTTCATGCTGGGGCTCATAGCCTCGGGTGATGCGACATCTGTTAGCAGGCTCGCAGAGGTCCTAGCGAAAACCCTGTATAATATGCAGAGGGGTATACCGAGAAGGCTCGTGGCCAGAGCGCTGGGCGAGTTAGAGGAGTGGGGTCTAATAGAGAGGGAGGCGTCGAGGCTCTGGGCCACTAGGCTAGGCTACGAGATCGCAAGGCTCTACCTAGACCCGGAGAACGTGCCCGTGGTCCGCGGCCTCTCGGCTAAGATAGACCCAGGGGACGAGCTCCACCTGCTATATCTGGTCGCGTCGAGCCCCGACATGACTCTTCTCTCTGCTCCTCCCCGCGAGGCCGATAAAATAGTGGAGGAAGCCCTGAGAAGGTCGCCGAGACTGGCAGACATCATAGACCCGGACGACCCGGCTGAGGCTAGGAGGCTCAAGACTGCCCTGGTACTCCACGACTGGATCTCCGAGAAAAGCGACG
>JALUAM010000076.1 GCA_027051095.1 Acidilobaceae archaeon
GTAGATGGCTATGAGTGAGGGGGAGTGCGTTAGGCTCGACCTCAACGAGTCTCCGCTGCCGCCACCTAGGGAGGTTATAGAGGCGGCGGCAAGGGAAGTCGAGAGGGCTAACCGCTACCCGGAACCCTCGAGGCTCCGGCTCCTAGAGTCGCTTCTAGCGGACTACGCCGGCGTACCCGAGGGCTACGTAGCAGTCTTTAACGGGGGCGACGAGGCTTTAAGGGTGATTATTGAGAGGCTCGGCGGCGAGGGGGTGGCAGCCCCCCGCTACTCGTTTACAATGTACAAGTATCTTTCCAGGGCGCTCGGGTCGGCCCTCGAGGAACTAGAAATGGAGGATGATGGCGAGTGGTGGAGGCTCCGCGAGCCGCTGGAGCCCCGAAGCAGGCTGGTGATCATAGATTCGCCCAACAACCCCACGGGCTCGCCGCTTCTAAGCGAGGACCTCGCGGTCAGCATGCTAGAGAAGGGCCACACCCTCGTAGTCGATGAAGCTTACTACGAGTTCTACGGGAAATCACTTGCGGGCTTAACGGAGGCCTACGATAACATTATAGTGTTGAGAACGATGAGTAAGGCGTTTGCCCTAGCAGGATTAAGGGTGGGGTACCTTATAGCGAGGCCTTCAACACTCGAGAGGCTCGCCGCCAAGGCGCTACCCTTCCCCATCTCGAGACCCTCACTCGAGGCTGCGATTAAGGCGCTGGAGCTCAGGAGCTACGCGTCAGAGATAGTGAGATACGTTGAGGCTATGAAGCCAAGGTATAGGGCTGCACTCGAGAAGGCAGGTTTTAAAGTATATGGGTCCAAGACGAACTTCCTACTTACAAGAGCCCCTTCAACAGACGCGCTGAAGAAGCTAGACGATAGGTGCGTGAGGGTTAGAAGGACCGAGCTGGGGCCCGAGTGGGTAAGGGTGACTGTGGGTGGCGAGAAGGAGCTCAAGGCTTTAATCAATGCCCTCTCCGATTAATACTGTTGTGTGCGGCGTGCAGCGGAGTCCCCGGAGACCCCCCGGGCTCACCTACGGATCATGCCTGGCCGCCGGGAGGTAGTGGGTATGAGCAAAGGGGAGAGTAGCCTTCTCGGCATGATGAAGGAGTGGCTGAGGCTCAGGGGACTCTACTTTGTGGAGTCAGCGAGGGTGAGGGGCAGAAGCGGGAGCGTTCATACACTAGACCTGGCGGTTTTCACGGATAAGGGGCTTGTGCCCGCTGTGCTAGTGGGCGAGAGGCTTAGGAAGGCGGATATAGCCAGGCTGTCGAAACTGCGAGCCGACATCGCATCCCACAGTGTTGCCGCCCTCGTCGAGACCGCCTCGGCCGAAGAACTGTTCCATGCAAGCTCGAGCAGGGTAGAGGTCTTCACGAGGGAGGGGCTCTCGCTCCTGATAACCCTAGCAAGGGGCGGCCTGGACCCTGTATTCCTGGTGCCTAACCCTCTGCTCCTCTCAGAGGCGGGGAGGCTGCTGCGTGATAGGTGCGGCGGCAGGCTCAGGATACTCATAAGGAGGGGCGCTGTAGAGGAGGGGCCATGCATCTACGTTCCGATATACGTCTATAAGGGCGTCAGGGAGGGCGGCAGCCAGGCATCCTTCGCGGCTTCAGCTGTCACCGGCAGCCTACTC